>CAYWXG010000014.1:0-44935 GCA_964462445.1 uncultured Barnesiella sp.
CCAACACTTGTGCCGGACAAGATGAGATACATGCACCACATCCCACACATTTCACTAAAAATGATTGTAACGACGTGAATCCGGGGGGCGGAACCGGGTGACCATTATCAGTAGGGACCTGCAATATTTCTTTCGGCGTCCACCTATTCAGTTTCTGCTCTGCACTTGCCACCAAAGGAGCAGTGGCTAATATCAATCCCGTTGACAAAAATTTGCGCCTGTCGATTGCTCGTGGCTTATCCATATTATCTGCCGGCGCGTCTATCGTGGCTGTAACTCGTGGCCCCGGTATCTTCATCATCATCGGTATTGATAAGCGATGACGACGGCTGGTATACGTGATTGCGCCACTATTGCACACTGACGCACAATTGAAACACACTACACAACGCGACATATCTACTGTGTGACTCTTCGAATCTATACACTCCGATTTACACACTCGCTCACACAAGCCACAATTGACACACGCATCGGTGTTTATATCCATCCCATACACACTATGACGTCCCAACAGACTCAACACTGAGCCTACCGGACATATCGTATTGCAAATCAAGCGACCACGCTTCATTGCAACTACCACTACCACAACAAGTGTCGCTGCCGCCACCGCAACTCCTATCAATGTGCCGACTACTACTGTGCTTCCACTTACCGCTTCTATCAACGGACGTAGCAGATAGGTCATAATTCGTCCAAATGCACTATAGGGGTCAAACAACGACAACATAAGAGACAATCCCGACAAAGCCGATAATACTATTATCGCCAACCACAAATATCGGAATCGATTGTGCGAAATATGGTAGCGATATCCTCTCCTAAATCTTTTCTTGCGACTCAATCGAGGTATGCGTGCCACTAAATCCTGAGTTATACCCATCGGACATAACATCGAACAATAGACCCTGCCAAACAGCAACGTCACGATAACCCAAAATGCTATTAACGAACCACTGACAGCCAACACCAACGGCACGATCTGTGCCGTAGCAATCCATTGCAATTTCAATGCCGCCGACGTGCCCAACAACACAAAATATAGCACCATGACACTCAGCGCAACCACTGCCGTGATGCGTCGACATAACTGCAAGCCCTTACCCCTACTATTAGAGCCGCTATCGCTACGACGATATATCCGCGGAGCACCTCCCATACTACTCTTTTTTAACTAAAACGTTTCTCTGGTTAAATCTATATATCGACCTATACTTTTCATATGCTGTGCTATTGGCAATTGCTTCGGGCACTTCCCTTCACACCATCCGCATCTCGCACATCGATGTGCCAAATGCTTATCTCCGATTCCTCGCTCTAATCGCGCAACAAACTTCCTGCTTTTTCCCTTGCCTTCTTCACTCAAATAATCGCTTTTGACAAGTGATATCTCCCCGGACTCTAACGCCTCATTATAAGCTACATACATCGCCGGAATATTCACTCCGGCCCAACAAGGCATACAACGTCCACACTCCTCACACCCAACCTCTCCGGGCATCGATGACAAAATTTCATCAACATCAAACGGGTCGCCAACACCTCCGAGATCCTCTGCCCGCGTATGCGACCAATTATCATTTCCCCCACGGCACGACGTAAGGACTCTACCCACAACGCCACCGGCAACAGCTGTCGCTACAACCATTTTTAGCCACTTACGGCGAGTAATTTCTTGGCTGGACATAATTCCCGGATTAGATTTATTGTTATGTGGGTTATTCTTATCAACAGCAAATATAATAATACTATTCTATTTAAACAAATAGGAGAAATGCCTATCAATCCATTTAATATTGGAACCGACCAAATGATATTACGTGCAATGATATGGGAGTGAAGTCCTCCTCGGCCTAACAATCATCAGTATGACTGAAAAGACTTGATGCGAAAATTTACCATATAATCATCATTTATCCCTCAGATTCATTATATTTGCATTATTAAAATCATAATAATGCGCAATAATAAATAAATCAACATAAAAACTATTTAAATAGAATAAACTAATACATAATAACTCACCAAGTTATGGCAAAAGCAAAACCTTTCATCAAATGGGTTGGAGGAAAAGGTCAACTCATCGAACAACTCGAAGCATTGCTTCCAGCTGACTTTGCAGAAAGGGAAAATGTCACTTACATAGAGCCTTTTGTAGGTGGTGGAGCTATGCTCTTTTATATGTTGCAGACATATCCAAATATAAAGTCAGCCGTAATAAACGACATTAACCCGGACTTAACTCTCTGCTATCAAACTGTTAGAGACAATCCTACTGAATTAATTAAATCTCTTAATGATATTCAAGCGGAATATCATGCCCTACTAACTGAGGAAGATAGAAAAATGTTTTTCCTTGAACAACGAAATAGATTCAATACAAAATCATTGAATTCAATAGAAAATTGTACGTTATTCTTTTTCCTAAATAGAACTTGTTTTAATGGTCTTTATAGAGTAAATAAGTCCGGCAAATTCAATGTCCCATTTGGGAAATACTCCACTCCCACAATCTGTGATGCCAAAACAATATATGCCGACAGTAAACTTCTACAAAAAGTAGAAATCATGACTGGCGATTTCGAACAAACTTTTGCAAAAATAAATGGTAATACATTTTTCTATTTCGACCCACCTTATCGACCTCTTAGCAACACTTCTAGTTTTAACGACTACTGCAAGGAGGATTTTAACGATGATGCTCAAATTCGCTTAAAACTATTTTGTGACAAATTGAATGAAGTAGGGGTGGATTTCATGCTTAGTAATTCCGATTGTTTGGGGAAGAATTCTACCGACCGATTCTTTGATGATTTGTTTATTGATTATAAGATTGAACGAGTTTGGGCTTCTAGAAGTGTTAATGCTATCGCAACTAAACGAGGTAAGTTAACTGAAATTGTAGTAAATAATTATTATAACAAATATTCATTTCAACACTATACAATATGATGAACGCACATTCCAAAGAACAATTTGATTCTTTTATGTCTCAATTAAAAGAGACAAACACTACTCTTGATTTTTATTGTGATTTCAAAAAAATTAACGCTAATGTTGAAACGATTTCAATAAAATTGAATCAATTAAATTATTTAATTGGGCAAGAGGATATTGACGCTGCAATTCATCGACTTTGGGATGAAAATAAGAGTGTATTTAATATATTAGAAATACTGATTGCAGTCCGTACATCCGACAAGAAAAAGGCTATAATGTCTGATGGGAATGTAAAATTAATTAATAATCTGTTTGACAGTGTTGATGGCGTCATTGAATACATACATGGCACAGGGCTTGATTATGTTTTTAAAAATAAACAAATAAAAAACTTGGTTGACTATGTTTTTGGGGTTGAGACTGGATTAGACTCCAATGCCCGCAAAAATAGAAGCGGGCATTTAATGGAAGGACAAGTAGCATCAATATTTGATAATGCAAATATTGTTTATAGAAAAGAAGTCTATTCTACTGAATTCCTGGAATTATCTATTCTAGGAGAAGATAAAAAACGTTTTGATTTTGTTTTAGAAACCAATCGCTGCAAATATTTAATGGAAGTTAACTTCTATAGTGGTGGAGGATCAAAATTAAACGAGGTTGCTCGTGCATATTCTGAACTATCTCCAAAAATTAATGCCGTAGATGGATTTGAATTTGTTTGGATTACAGATGGTATTGGATGGAAGTCAGCTAGAAACAAGTTGGAGGAAGCTTTTTACACCATTCCCAACATTTATAATCTTACAACTATTAATGATTTTATTACCCAAATTAAATCCGAATTAGTATGAAACAAGGTGGCACTGGTGGCGGAAACACTATCACTGGATTGATATACGAAGCTAAAGTTGACTTAGCCAATTTTTTGAATAGCCAAAAAGGTTATGTCGTTAAGGACATGGATATTTTCTTCAACTCCGAACTTGTTGGTAATATTTTTAAAAAACATGACTTGTATAAATTTTTAGCTAAAAAGGGGATTGATTGGAATAAACATTTATCAAAAAAACTCTTACCTGACAATTGTATTTATGTTATTATAAATAACACTATTAATATTATTGAAGTCAAACATCAAATAGTTAACGGAAGTGTTGATGAAAAATTACAAACCTGTGATTTTAAGAAAAAACAATACACTAAATTATTTTCTGAACTCAATTATAAGGTAGAATTTATGTATATTTTATCCGATTGGTTTAGAAAAGATTGCTATAAGGATACTCGCGACTATATTATTAGCGTAGGGTGTCATTATTATTATAACTATATCCCTTTACATGAATTAGGTTTACCAGTGCCTTCCTTTGACTAAAATGATTAAATCTTATTTTAAATCTCCCGACCGCGCATTTACATTGCTATTTGGCGATTGCACTAAATTGCTTCGTGAATTTGACTTCAAATTCAGTTGTATCTTTGCCGACCCCCCTTACTTCCTATCTAATGGTGGGATAAGCGTTCAGGCAGGGAAGATTGTGAGTGTAAATAAAGGAGATTGGGATAAAGGTAAGAGCCCTCAAGAAATGATGGATTTCAATATGGAATGGCTCAGCCTTTGCAGAGATAAACTTAAGGATAATGGAACAATATGGATTTCTGGCACTTACCATAATATCTTTTCAGTGGCAAATTGCCTCACCCTCTTGGGATATAAAATTCTCAATGTGGTAACATGGGCTAAAACAAATCCTCCTCCCAATATTTCATGTCGCTATTTTACTTATAGCACAGAATTTATAATTTGGGCTCGCAAATGCGTAAAGAAGCCTCACTATTTCAATTACGATTTAATGAAAAAAATTAATGGTAACAAACAAATGACTGATGTTTGGACATTACCAGCTATTGCTCGTTGGGAAAAATCATGTGGGAAACACCCGACACAAAAGCCTCTTGCCTTGTTATCCAGGATCATTATGGCTTCCACCAAACCCGGAGATTGGGTGCTAGACCCTTTTTGTGGCAGTTCTACAACTGGTATTGCCGCTAATTTACTCCAACGACGATACTTAGGAATTGATCAAGAAAAAATATACCTTGAACTAAGTAAGAATCGACGTGTAGAATTAGACGATACGACTACATCTCTTAAAATGCTATCTAAAATCAAAGACACACAACATATCGATTCTTTATTCCCTCAATTAATAAGTGAAAATTCTAATATTACATATAGTGATTTACCGTTCTGAATAGCGATTCTTAAAAATACAATCCGACGACCTACAATATGGGCTGACTACAAATTTTCAATCGCAGTCAGCCCTTTTATATTTTGTATCTTAATAATTCTTCCTTTAATCCAGAATCCTATTTAACTACTACGCGGCGGGAATTAGTGCCATCGGTTACTATGTACAATCCTGTCGGTAAACTGATTGTATACTGACCGCCCTGCAATTTGGCTACACCTACGGTTTTCCCATCTACGTTATATACCATATAGTTTGCGGCCTTGCCATGGTTTACTATCACGAGCGACTTATTCAAGCAATATGAATCCCACTCTGTGAGCGTATCATCTAAAACCACGTCGATCGACGACTCGCGATAATCGGTTACTACTATCTCGTCAATCATTCCTCGCTTACCTGCTGTCTGACGCAATCGTATATAATTGTTCCCCGACACATTTACTGTTACTTCATACAATGCATAAGTATCGGCACTAACCACCACCTGTCCGGCTGCCACCCATGAACTTACTCCCTCAGGTAGATATTCCACTTGCAATGTCATATCCCCATCACTTGAACTCCAACGCTCAGCATAGAAGCTAACTTTCCCTATACCTCCGGTTTTGGCTATCAGCGACTCCATCGCGCTCGACGCTGTCTTTCCGAAGCGCAACGCATAATCCCCTTCATAAGAGTCATCGCTACTCCAAATGCCGGCATCAGTCAATTTCCAATCACACGGATTGCCTACATACGTTTGGGCATTATATGTTCCATAACTACCCTCGCCAGCTTTCTCAAAGTCCTCAACAAACCATGGTGTCGACATATCTCTAACTATCGCAGTTGCCATTCCTTCATCATTGACATAACTACCATCGGTAATTGTAATTGTGGTAGAATACTCTCCCTCTACCGTACCGTTTACGCGGAGATAGAATCGGTCCTCTTCCGGTGCTATTTCTACTCGCTGCGTCCAGTTTGTCATATCGGTCGACACTGCGAATGGAGCATTAACACTGATTGCCAACGCGTTAGAAATATTTTCTACATCAAGCCACACCTCTATTGCTTCCGACGCTTCATCTGGCTCTGCCGCAAATTCAAATTCGCTGCCATTGAGATACTGCACATCGGGAACGAGCGACGAAGTTGTTACTTTCACCTCATTAGATTCACGAGTATCTGAGGTCAACATATAGCTATATTCTGTTTCCGGATTGAGGCCGGTTACATCATATTCTTCAAATTCAGCATTAACTGTCACCGGATAGCCGGCAAGCACTACACCGCCCTGCTTAACTGTCAACTGATACGTTTCAGCATCGCCCAAACTCGTCCAACGTGCTGTAAAACTTGTCTCTGTGACATTAATTGCAGGAAGTGCCGGAATGCCTGAAATCGCTTCTGCCGTGAGATTAACTTTAGCATTGACTTCATCTGAACTCAAGGTCAACACTCCCGTTGCAATCCCTGCTGTTGCTGTATTGAATGATACGGATATCGTGGTCCCTGCATTAACTGCCGACGCTGTCAATGTCGTTTTTTGCAACTTAAATCCGGCGCCGCTAATCGACAATGTGACTGCTGAGGTCAAATCGCTACCCTTCACTTCGATAGCTCGAGATACCGTATAATTAGTTGCTGCCATGCCGAAATCTACTGTTGAGTCATCTACCGGCAATGCCAATGTTGGGGTCGGAGCACCGTCGGCATACCATGCTTCCCCCACCTTATTTCCCCATATATATTCCACTAATTCAGGATGGTCGATAAAAGGGTTACGGTTACTCTGATATCCATAAACCACTTCATTGCGGTTTATCTCCTTATCACTCACTTCATCTTGACGATGCCATTTCAACAAAAGATTGACAGCCCATGTCTTATATGCCGGATAGGAATTACCCGCAAGCATATCCGAGCTCCACGATGAAATCTTGTCTTTATAGGCGGCTGCCATATAGAAGTAAGTACGAGCAAAATCTCCCTTATAGGCATCATCGGGCTCAAACACAGTGCCGGAATATCCTGAAAATGTTGATTCCCCAAGCTTGCCCAACGCTTTAACTCCCCCACTCGATGATAGTGTTGACCCATTTGCACACTCTCCAAACGGATAATTACTACGTTGTCCATTCACCTTGCCATCGGTGGGATATATATGAAACGCATCCGATACCATCGGTGACTTATCGTCGAACCAACTCTTGGGAAATGAGTGTTCGCGATTATAGCAATCGCCTACCGCTGAGTAGTTCCCACATTGCTCCGACCCGGGTGTCCAACGCTTTGTGGAATACATATCCCATATCTTGCCATTCTCATCAATATCCGATGTCTTATACACTGTCCACAATTTGTCGTATCCCACATTCGTGTGGGGGCCTACCAATGCATTCAATGCGGTGAGTAATGCCTCGCCGGTTTTTCCTTCACACGTTGCATAATAATCTTTGGGGGCAGTCGCTGTTAATGTCATTGCGACCGACATCATCATTGCTAAAAATAAAGATGCAATCTTTTTCATAAGTAATACTGGTTAACTAATGGCTTTATTAGGAATAGCAAAGATACATAATTTTTCCTTAAATCCCATTGATGCCTATTTTATTAGCACTCCTCGCTTGGTTATTCTATTTCTCGTTTTACCGCCGTTAATAATGAAACGACGAGCCTCCAAGAAATTCTCGCAACAACGATGTCGGTGGTATTGCATTTTCGGGGATAGAGGTAAAATAGCTCAAGAACTTAAGCAAACGATACGCCTCGGCATATTCTGAAGTGTCGCGCGGAAAGTTCTTCAATATTGCTTCTCCATAATCGCGCATCACGCCCAACTCAAATATCAATGACGAATTAAACATTGAATCCGCATTTTCCTGATAAGGGAATATCCAGCGATCCTCTCCGCGACGCACACTCGGCCATCGACGTATGGTCTCCAACGCCGACATACCGCGATATTTATGATCGCGGATTATTCTACGCAACAATCTATTATCTGTTGTCGGAACCCAATTGTGGTCATCGATTGTCAATGTCGTTAATGCCGATACATATATTTTATATTTCATCTCAGATGGAATCTCCGATGTCAATTCCGGATTTAACCCATGAATCCCTTCTATCAGCAACACCGAATTTTCTTCCAATCGCAATTTCTTACCCTTATATACTCGCTGACCAAGCTCAAAACTATAGGTTGGCAATTCCACCTCTTCGCCGGCTATCAACTGATTCAAATGCTCATTAAACAATGGCAAATCAAGCGCATAGAGCGACTCAAAATCATAATCGCCATCTTCATCAAGTGGTGTGTTCACTCGGTTCACAAAATAATCATCAAGCGATATCATTTGCGGCTTCAACAAATTTGTCAACAAATAAATTGCCAACCGCTTGGTGAATGTTGTCTTGCCCGACGAAGATGGTCCCGCTATCATTACTACTCGCGCTCCCCCTTGGTCATACCGACGTTTTATCTCATCGGCTATCGACGCAATTTTCTTATCATGCAATGCCTCTGCTACATTGATTAATTCGCGTGACCGCTTATTCGTAGTCGCTTGATTTAATTCCCCCACATTACGCACGCCAATAATATTATTAAATGCCACGTAATCGGTAAACGCTTTATACATCTTCTCCTGTGCAACCGGCTCCGCCGTTATTTCCGGATGGATTGGGTCACATGCCAACAACAAAAATCCGTCATGATAAAGTTGCAAATCGAAGGTTTGCAGTATTCCGGTCGACGGAGCCAAGTTCCCATAAAATGAATCAAGGACTCCGTCCAATCGATAATAAACGGTATATAAATCGTGTGTTGTATCAAGTAATTTCACTTTATCATCAAGGCCCTGCTCTCGAAACATTTCTTTGACATCGGAGGTCAAGCGCTCTTTTCGCTCAAAAGGTATATCTCGCGCCACCAATCGCTGCATTGTAGATCGTAGATTTTCTACAACTTCGGCATTAACCGTCATACCTTCCAATCGGCAATAATATCCCTTTGATATTGAATGACACATCTTAAGGCGAAAACCGGGATAGCACTCTACTACTGCACGATAGAGCATCATACATAGCGAACGCACATATACTCGCATCCCCGACGCACTATTCACCGGAAGATATTCTACTTGCTTCGGTGCAAATACCGGATACCTCAAATCCTCTGTCTTATTATTAACTCGTGCACATATCGGACGAAATGGAATCTCTTTCTCCACTTGCTGATATATCTCAATCAATGTTTCTCCTCCGGATATGGGAATATAGCGATTTATATTCTTGCAATATACTTTCATTTGCGCACTCATAGTTTCCTATTTTTTCTATTTGTTTTATGTCATTTGCCTTAATTACGCTCTATTTTGCATTTCGTAAATATACAACTTTTTATATTACTAATCGCTTCCACTTTAATAAATTATTATGAAATTACGCTATTTTTATGTTCCCTTTTTCATTAAATTTGCAGAACAACAACTCATAACATAAACCATGAAACATTTTCTTGCCTTTATTTTTGCATCAATTTTCTCTCTAGTTGCGATAAATACCTCGGCTTCTTCTATCGGTGCTAAGATAGCTTCTCAACATTCTATCGTGCGCAACTCCCCGTCCGTCAATTTCTTCGAAGGAGCTTTGCTTGGCAATGGAGCCATGGGGGTTGTGGTCCGCACCCGACCCGACGCTATTGTTATTCATTTTGGACACAACAATGTGTGGGACATACGCATCTCCGAAAATCACAAAGACAAAATAGGTACTTTCTCTGAGATTTTCGAAAAAGCAACGATTATCCCCGACTCTCTCCCTTCCATTCATCACGATAAATTCTTCTCCGACTACCTCAATATTACTGCCTACAACTACCGCAGCCCTTATCCTCGGCCTTTCCCTTGTGGAAGCATTATCCTCGGATTCGACCGGCGAAATGTCGAACTTATCGGACACTCTCTCGACATTTCTTCCGGTCAGTGCTCAGTTAATTTATTGCGCGACAACCAACCTATAAGCCTACTCATTGATGTTGATATGAACGGCGATAATCTTTGGCTTTCTCTCGTTAATAGCAACGGAGCTACAATTCCTTCTTGCTTCACCGAATCCGAATTCTACCCGACCCCTCTACTCCGGCAAACTTCCCTGCTTACGAAACTTTGCAAGCCGATTCCTACTCCTTAGGTTTTTTACAATAACTTCTCGCCAACGAGGACTGCACCCCCTCCGAACGCGACAAAGCTTTCGCGCTACGCATCTGCTCCTCCTCAAAACTAATCTCGGGCATACGTCATTCAATTTACGGACAAGAAATTCCGCTCGCTACACTCGAACGATATATTGAACCCGACAACGTCCCATTCCTATTGAAAGCGTCTCTTTCCGAAGGATTTATCCCCGATGTACGACTCGACATCGCCTCCCGACCCTCACATTCCTCACTCACCCCCCCGACCTCCACACTATTTTTCCCACTATAACAACAAAAAGGCGAAGCCATGACAGCCTCGCCTTTTACTGATATTATTCTATGATATTATTTCTTTGCTACAGCTTCTTCAGTTTTTTTTAACTTTACCTGCAGTAAGATATGCTACTGGTGAAGCAATGAAGATAGTTGCCAATGTACCAACTACAACACCCAACATCATCGCAAAAATGAAGCTTTGAAGTGTTTCAGCTCCAATGAAGAAGATACATACAAGCACCAACAATGTTGAACCTGAAGTCATAATTGTACGACCCAATGTTGAGTTGATTGATGAGTTGATAAGCTCAAATGAGCCTTTCTTCGGGAAGAGTTTTCTATTTTCACGCACACGGTCGAATACTACCACAGTATCGTTAATCTGATAACCGATTACGGTCAAGATTGCAGCGATAAATGTTTGGTCGACTTCCATAGCAAACGGAAGTACACCCCAGAACAATGAGTAGAAACCGATGATTGAGAACGCTGTAAACGCTACGGCTGTCAACGCTCCAAGTGAGAATGCTACATTACGGAAACGCAACAAGATGTAAAGGAACATTGCGATAAGCGACAATGCCACTGCGATATAAGCGTCAGTACGCATATCTTCCGCAACAGTAGGACCTACTTTCTGCGATGATACTATACCATGTGCTTGGTCGGTCACTGAGAATTGTTCCAATGTCATACCGTCTTCCATAAAAGGTAGAAGAGTCTTGTACATCTTGTCTACGATTTCTGCTTCAGCTACATTATCTGCTTCATTAATCTTATAGTTGGTCGATACGCGCACTTGGTTCTTATCCTCAATATTGATTACCGACAAGCCTGCACCTTCAAATTCGGGGGCAAGAAGTGCCTGAATTTCTGCCGGCTCTACATTCTTATCAAGTTTAACAACATAATTGCGTCCACCTGAGAAGTCGATACCTTGGTTAAGACCACGTGTAAACAACGATGCGATAATTACTACGATGATAACTCCGCAAATAGCAAAACTGAGGTTGCGCTTGCCAAGGAAGTTGATGTTCGTTTTATCAAACATCTTACGTGACAACGATGTTGTGAAAGTAAGACGCTCGAAGCATTTTTTCTTCGCACCGAGGATATACACAATACGTGTCAAATATACTGCAGTGAAGAATGAACATGCGATACCGATGATAAGCGTTGTTGCGAAACCTTTGATAGGACCGGTTCCATACATAAGTAGGATTACACCGGTGATGACTGATGTCAAGTTTGAGTCGAAGATTGCTGAGAAGGCGTTTGAATAACCATCAGCAATTGCTGTACGTGCATTCTTGCCGGCACGCAATTCTTCTTTCGCACGCTCATAGATAAGTACGTTGGCGTCGACTGCCATACCCAATGCCAACACGATACCGGCCATACCCGACAATGTCAATACTGCTTGGAATGACGCGAGAATACCGAATGTGAAGAACAAGTTGAGTACCAAACCGAGGTTAGCAACCAAACCGGGGATAACACCATAGTATGCCATCATCAACACCATCAAGCTTAACAGTGCTACGATGAACGATACGATACCGCTATCGATTGCTTGCTGACCTAACGACGGACCGATAACCTCTGTCTGGATAGGATCTACGCGAGCTGTCATTTTACCGCTCTTAAGCACGTTTGCAAGGTTTTGTGCTTCTTGTACATCAAAGTTACCGGTAATTTGTGAACTTCCGCCGGTAATCTTATCATTAACGTTAGGTGCTGAGTATACTTCGTTGTCAAGAACAATTGCCACGGGGAAACCAACATTGTCACCGGTTACACGTGCCCATTCTTTTGCACCCACGCCATCCATATCCATAGAAACAACCTGCTTGTTTTGATTGCTATCGAAGTCGGCGCGAGCGCTAACAACATGGTCGCCTCCCATTGCAGGCATTCCTTTGTTTGATTTCAACGCATAGAGTGCGAAGTATTCTTTCTTCTCAAATTTTTCAGGAATGTGAGCCCAACGGAATTGAATACCATCGGGACGGAATTGCGCATATTGCGGCGCACGGAGTGTTTTACCTACCGTTGCTGTATCGGTGTGCAAGAAGTAACCTACAATCGGGTTTGAAATATGATAACCGGGGGCTACTGAAGCTATTTCATTGGTGACACGACCGCGCGAATCTCGCTTATAGTTCAAATTCCATGATTTGCTACTGATTGCATTTTCAGTCGCATTATCAATGCCATTCAACGCTTTGCCTACAATTGCATTGAATTCTTCTTTGTAAGATGCAAAGAATTCCAATTTTGCCTGACGTTGGAGCAAGTTGAGCATATCATCTTTATCCTTTACGCCCGGAAGTTCAAGAAGAATCTGTCCATCTTTTCCTTGGAGCACTTGGATATTAGGAGATACTACACCATATGCGTCAATACGTGAACGCAACACATTTGTTGCTGAATTGTCTACACGACTTTTTATTTCTTTCTTTAGTGCAGATACAACATCGGCATCACTGGGTTTTGAAGCCAAATCTCGGAGTGCAAATACTTTGCTCATATCGGCATTGGGCTCCATTTTGCGATATTCTCCCAAGAACACATCAACATATGATGCTGATGGATCGGCTCGTTGTACGCTGTCGGCTACGGCAAGTGCTTTATTGAAGTTTGCATCTGCTGCTCCGTCTTTCATGGATGTGATAAGGTCATGGAGTGACACTTGCAGAATTACGCTCATACCGCCCTTAAGGTCAAGGCCAAGGCCTATTCCCCATTTCTGCACATCACTGTATGTATAGCCGAGCCATACATTTTCATTCTTAATTGAATCATGGTAGTGTTTCTTTGCTAAAACATATTCGGGATTTCCTTCCGAACCGGCTTTTGCTAATGCGTACTCTTCTGCCTTGCTTTCATGATGGCTGGTTACCATCGTAAATGAAAGATAGAACAAACAAACGAGCACCAAGAAAATTGCAATTACTCCGGCAATTACACTACCTAAAGTTCCTTTGCTTTGCATGTGTTAATTTGTTATATGTTAACTGGTTATTAATTATTTCCTATCAATACGTAAAGCAACTGAAGAGTTGCGTTTATCACTCTCAGCTACTCTATTTTTCAATACATCAACCCATTGGGGGCTGTTTTTCAGCCTGCAAATATACAAATATTATCTAAAACAAACAATACTGAATCTGCTTTTTTAATTTTATATCTGCGTTATTCGAAGTCAAAACAATTTCTATTTATCCTTTTTATTACGAATTTACCCCCGCAGATTATCATTCCTTAGTCAAATCGAGAACTACATTATCTTTGGATTTGTCGAAATATTGCTTGCGCAACGGATTTGCTGTCATCTCTTCATACAACCCTCGATTGCGTGCTACATCAATTGCCGCATACAACGCTTCTCGCATCGATTGTTCCGAAGCTACGCCTTGTCCTGCTATATCATACCCCGTACCATGCGCCGGAGAGGTTCTCACTATTGGCAAACCCGCAGTATAATTAACTCCGCTATCCATTGCCAAAGCCTTAAACGGAGCTAATCCCTGATCGTGATACATCGCAAGGATGCCATCAAAATGCGCAAATTGTCCCGCTCCGAAAAATCCATCGGCTGCATACGGACCATAACATTCTACACCTTGTTCTTGTGCGGTCTTAATCGCCGGTATTATCACATCTTGCTCCTCTGTCCCAAGCAATCCGTTTTCTCCGGAATGTGGATTAAGCGACAATACTGCTATTCGCGGATACACTATACCGAAATCGCGACACAACGACGTCTTAAATATCTCCAACTTTTCTACTATTCGCTCTGCTGTAACATTTTCCGATATCTTACTCAACGGCAAATGGGTTGTCACCAATGCTACTCGCATATCGCGATTAAACAATATCATCAATGCCTTCCCGCCCACCGATGATTCCAAATATTCGGTATGACCGGGAAATGTAAATAATTCCCCTTGAATATTATCTTTATTTATTGGAGCTGTCACTATTGCCGCTATTTTCCCGGCACTCACATCTTGAACTGCCTTCTCAAGCGAAGCAAATGCTGCCGCTCCGGCTTCCTTGGTGCTCTGACCGGGGTCTACTTTACAATCTTCTCCAACAACATTTATAATATTAACAGCCCCTTCGCGAGCCTCAGACGCATCTTTTATCTGACACATCTGTTGTTGTTGCATTCCGAGCGCCTTCCGATAAAACGATACTATTTTTGCCGAACCATATATTATCGGAGTACATAATTCAAGCATTCGATTATCGTCCAACATTTTCAGTATCACCTCATAGCCTATACCATTGATATCGCCGTGCGTGATTCCTATCTTAATACTTCCTTCCATAATTTTTTATATTTTCTCCAATTTATTATTCATGCCCGAATTATTTCCGACATGAATGTTATTTTAATTGCGAAATTAATGATTTTTTTTTGTATTTTTGTAAAAATCAAAACGATGTCCATATATTTTATTAAGTTTTTGAAACTTTTTATGACATCTTTTTGACTACTCTCCTCAACCTATATGACACACATACTACAAACCTAACATAATTAATTAAAAAACATGATTCAACGTTTTATCCTAAACGAAGTTTCTTACTTCGGTCCGGGCTCTCGCTCAGTTCTTCCTGAAGTTGTAGCTCGTCTCGGCAAATCTAAAGCTTTGGTTGTCACCGATGCTGGTCTTATCAAGTTTGGTGTTGCCACTATGGTTACCGACATTCTCGATAGCAATAAAATTGCCTACGACGTGTTCTCTGATGTCAAACCCAACCCCACTGTCACCAACGTTAAAAACGGCATCGAAGCCTTCAAGGCTTCCGGCGCCGACCTTCTTATTGCTATCGGTGGGGGGTCTGCTATCGACACTGCGAAAGCTATTGGCATCGTAGTTAACAACCCCAAATTTGCCGACATTGTTTCCCTCGAAGGTGTTGCTCCTACAAAAAATAAGAGCATCCCTATGATTGCTCTACCCACAACTGCCGGAACTGCAGCCGAGACTACCATCAACTACGTTATTATCGACGAAGAAAAACAGAAAAAAATGGTATGTGTCGACCCCAACGACATCCCCGCAGTAGCAATCATCGATGCCGAATTGATGTATTCTCTCCCCAAAGGCTTGACTGCCGCAACCGGCATGGACGCCTTGACCCACGCCATAGAAGGCTACATCACTAAAGGAGCATGGTCTATGTCGGATATGTTTGAAATCGAAGCTATCCGCATGATTAGCCGACACCTCCCCAATGCTGTTGAAAACCCCACCGACGCTGAAGCTCGCAATGGCATGGCGATAGCACAATACATCGCCGGCATGGCATTCTCTAATGTTGGACTCGGTTTGGTTCATGGCATGGCCCATCCGATGGGTTCTCTTTTCGACGTACCACATGGAGTTGCAAATGCGCTTCTCCTTCCCACCATTATGGAATTCAACATGCCCGCTTGCCTCAACAAATACCCCGACATTGCTCGCGCAATGGGCGTCAACACTGATGGCTTGTCAGCTGAAGATGCATCTAAAGCTGCCGTTGAAGCCGTGCGCACACTCTCTATCGCGGTCGGCATTCCTCAACACCTCAGCGATTTAGGCATCACCCAAAAGGATATCCCGGCTCTCGCCGAACAAGCAATCGCCGACGTTTGTACCCCGGGCAACCCGCGCGAAGTTACTATCGACGACATCAAGGCGCTATACGCCAAAGTATTATAATCCCCGGATTTTGATTAATCCTAATTCGGATTTAATTTAAGCAATACAGTATCAACAGAAAGCCACGGAAGCAATCAACTCTCCCGTGGCTTTTTTTCTTTTTCTATGTCGCTATTGCAACTATCGCCTGCTTATTAGAAGAATTTAATTTCTTTTCCTAAAATATCGCCAAGAAGATTATTAGCCAAACGCGATGCTCCGAGACGGAAATATTCGTTAGTGAGCCACTCTTCGCCAAGAACTTCTTTTATAATTGTATAATACTTCACGGCATCTTCTGTTGTAGCAACACCGCCGGCAGCTTTAAACCCTACCATTATGCCGGTTTTTTCATGATACTCTTTGATACACTTAGCCATTACGTAGGCTGCTTCAAGCGACGCTCCGGGATATTCCTTACCGGTCGACGTTTTTAAGAAATCTGCTCCTGAATACATCGACAATATCGACGCTTTTTGAATATTTTCCGCCGTTTTAAGCGCTCCGGTTTCTAATATCACCTTCAAATGCGCTTCGCGGCATGCACTCTTGATTTCTGAAATTTCGTCGCATACTTCCTCATAATCCCCATCAAGGAAATTCCCCACATTGAGCACTATATCTATCTCATCTGCACCTCCTTCTACCGCAAGTGCAGTTTCTGCAACCTTCACTTCCGGGAAGGTTTGCGATGCGGGGAAGCCTCCCGACACGCATGCCACCTTTACTCCGGTAACATCAAGCACTGTGCTCACTACTTGCGCAAAATTAGGATATACACATATCGCTGCCACATTTTTCAATTCAGGATATTCCTCATCAAATGCGTTCACTCGCTCGGTAAAGTCGGCCACCGATTGGGGTGAATCTGTCGATTTGAGTGTAGTGAGGTCAATTGTGTTGAAGAGAAATTTGTAGACCTCTTCATTGTCATTTTCTGCATAGTGTTCGGCAATAATCTTTTCAACCGCCGATTTCACTGCTGCATCATCCACTATCGGAGTGAACGACGCTACCGCTTCTTGATGTTTATCTGTCATAATATCGTAATTTTAATTTGTTTTGAGTTAATTATCAGTTGTTTTAGTCTCAACATTTACCGCCTCTTCAACGAGCGCTCTGCGATGTTCATGTCGGTGCAAATCGCGAATTGTTTTCTTTTCCAAATTGCGACGCAGTGCCTCGGTCAAGTCAACACCCGTTTGATTGGCTATCGCTGTTACTACCCACACCACATCGGCCAATTCATCAGCTAAATTTGCCACCTCGCCCGGCTTAAACGTCTGATCGCCATACAATCGCGACATCTGCCGAGCCACTTCGCCGGTTTCCTCTGCCAGCACAGCCATATTAGTGAGGGGCGAAAAGTAGCCGTGTCCTATTTCCTTAATCCACTTATCTACCTTGCGCTGTAGCTCTGTCAATGTTATTTCTTCCGACTCTTTCATTCGCAAAGTTTTGAATCAATAATTATGGTGACCGGTCCGTCATTAACAAGCTCCACTTCCATGTGCGCTCCAAAAATGCCTCGCTTCACCTCTCTTCCCGACAGTTCCGATAATCGATTGCAATACGTTTCATACAATGCTCGTGCCTCTTCGCCTCCGGCCGAACGTATATAGCTCGGGCGATTACCCTTTCGTGTCGATGCCAAAAGTGTAAACTGACTGATTGACAATATCTCGCCGTCAACATCTACTACCGATCTATTCATCACTCCCGACTCATCGTCGAAGATTCGCAATGCCGCCGTTTTTCGCGCCAGATACTCTGCATCATCTGCCGTATCTCCCTTTTCCACCCCGACTAATACCATCAACCCCCATCCTATTTCCCGGAAATAGTCGGGTGCCACTTTTACCGAGGAACGCGAAACGCGCTGTATCACTACTCTCATCGATTCTTTTGATTATAGTTTGATTTCTTACTATCGCAAATATAGCGTTTAATTTATATTCGACCAAAATTTATTTGAGTTAAAGGTTAAACATGGTTAATCTTTGCAAATTGTTGTTGGCTATATGTTAATTGTTCTTAATTTAAAACTCCCCATTATATATAATAAATATAAAAGTAGTACCTTTGTAATCGCATAGTGGAGGAGGCAGGCGCTTCCTCCATTTTGTTGATATAATCAATATATTTTGATGTATTTCAAACGCGCATTTTTATGATAGACAAAGCTTTATTGACCAAAGTAGTGGAAGATGCCATCTGCAATACTGACATGTTTATAGTGGACATCAACATCAGCAACGACAATCGTATCGTTGTTGAACTTGACTCCGAAACAGGCATGGACATCAACGCTTGCGCCAATGTAACTCGCAAAATAGAAGCCGAATTCAACCGCGACGTTGAAGACTACGAACTTGAAGTAGGCTCTGCCGGATTGACTTCACCGTTCAAAGTAAAAGCTCAATACGCTAAAAACCTCGGCAACGAAATTGAAGTTACAACTCGCGACGGTCGCAAACTTCAAGGCACTTTGACCAATATTGACGACAATGACTTCACTATCGAAATCCCGACCAAAGTGAAGCATGAAGGAGCGAAACGCCCAGTTATTGAGCTTATTCCTACCAATATCGAGTTTGCTAACGTAAAAATTGCTCGCTACGTAATTAATTTCAAATAAAATATAAAGGGACTTATTCCCTTCTTAATTATAATACAATAACAATTCCCTATAACCGAAAATTAACAACTATGGCTAAGAAAGAGGAATCAGTAAATATGGTCGAGAGTTTCAAAGAATTTAAAGACCTGAAAAATATCGACAAGTCTACCATGATTCGCGTTCTCGAAGAATCATTCCGTAGTGTGCTATCCAAGCAATTTGGCACCGACGAAAACTTCGACGTTATTATGAACCCCGACACCGGCGACGTGCAAATTTTCCAAAACCTTGAAGTGGTTGAAGATGGCACTGTTGAAAATCCAAATCTTCAGATTTCACTTTCCGATGCCCGAGCTGACAACGACCCCGAAGTGGAAATCGGCGAAGAGCACACAAAAGAAATCATTTTTGCAGCTTTCGGGCGTCGAGCTATCCTCAATTTGCGTCAAACTCTTCAATCTAAAATTCTCGAACTTCAAAAAGAGGCTATCTACAATAAATTTAAAGACCTCGAAGGCGAACTCGTTACCGGTGAAGTGTATCAAACTTGGTCTCGTGAAACACTCCTCCTCGACGACGACAAAAACGAATTGCTCCTCCCTAAAACCGAATCAATTCCCGGCGACTTCTTCCGCAAAGGAGAAACTATTCGCGCCGTTGTTGCTAAAGTCGACAACAAAAATAACAACCCCAAAATCACCGTATCGCGTACAAACGAAAACTTCTTGCGTCGTCTTTTCGAACTTGAAGTCCCCGAAATCCACGATGGTTTAATCAACATTCGTGCCGTTGCTCGAATCCCGGGTGAACGTGCTAAAATCGCCGTCGAAAGCTACGATGACCGCATCGACCCTGTAGGTGCTTGCGTTGGTGTCAAAGGCTCTCGTATCCACGGCATAGTTAGAGAATTGCGCAACGAAAATATCGACGTTATAAACTACACGTCAAACCCCTCTCTTTTCATTCAGCGTGCTCTTAGCCCCGCGAAAATATCTTCTATCGTTCTCGATGAAGAAAACAAAAAAGCCGAAGTGTTCCTTCGTTCTGAAGAAGTTTCACTCGCCATCGGTAAGGGCGGTTTAAATATCAAACTCGCTTCTAAATTGACCGGATACGTTATCGACGTTTATCGCGACACCGAAGAAGTATACGATGACGACGTTTACCTCGATGAATTCAAAAACGACATTGACGCTTGGGTAATCGACACGCTCAAGGACAATGGGTGGGTTACTGCTAAAGCTGTGCTCAACGCGCCTCGTCAGGAAATTCTCGACAAAACCGACTTTGAAGAAGTTACCGTCGACCAAGTTCTCGAAATACTCAAAGCCGAATTTGAAAACGACTAAAAATTTATCATTGCGGTTTTAACTTTTTCTCTCATTCAATTTTACCCCTAATTTTTTTACACTATAAATGGCAAGAACAAGAATTAGTAAAATAGCTAAAGACCTCAACATCGCGGTTTCTACCGCCGTTGAATTTCTGCGCAAGAAAAACATTGAGATTGATGATAACCCCAATACTCGTATTGAGGACAATATCGTCGACCTTTTAATCGACGAATTTGACACTGACGGGACTCAAAAAGCTAAAAAAGCTGCATTCTTGTCAAATAAAGAGAATGAGAACGCCAACGCCAAGCCTCAACCTCAGCAACCGCAAAAAGAGGAGATTGAGACGAAAGTGACCGGTCCGAAAGTTATAGGTAAAGTTGAAATCGACCGTCATGGCAACGTGATTAAGAAAAATCCGAATGAGCAGGCTAAACAAGAAGCTCCTACGAAACCGGCTATCGCGGAACAGAAACCCGCCAAGGTGGAAACTCCTGAGCCTGTTGTCGAACAAAAATCACAACCCGTTGCCGAGCCTCAACCCACCAAAGAGCACGAGGTCAAAGAAAAGCAACCCGCGCCGGAAGTGAAAGTTGGAAAACAAGCTCCCGCTCAACAACCTGTTGAACCCGTAAAAACTGTTCAACAGCCTAAAAATAAAAAGGAAGAGGAGAAGCCTCAACTCGCCGAAATAAACTCAGACGAAAAAGAGGAAGAAGAAATTTTCTCTCTTGCCGGAACCGCTAATGGTCCGCAAGTCAACGTCATCGGCAAAATCGACCTCTCTTCTCTAAATCAATCTACTCGTCCAAAAAAGAAAAGTAAAGAAGAACGTCGCAACGAGCGCAACCAACGCATCAACGCTACTGCCGCTAACACTGCTCAAACTTCTTCCGAACGCAAAAAACGCCGTCGCATTGGCAAAGAGAAGATTGACATTGAGAAAATCCAAACTCAAGGCAATCAACCCGGCGGTCGCAACGAGAACAAATCGTCTCGCGACAATGCCAACCAACCTCGACGCGATAAAGGCAACAATAAAGCAAAACGTCAACAACACGTTGAAATCAACGATGAAGACGTTCAAAAGCAAGTTAAAGAAACTCTCGCTCGCTTAACTGCAAAAGATAAAGGTCAGAAAAAAGCCGCTAAATGGCGTAAAGAAAAACGCGAAGCATTTGCTTCTCGCGAACGCGAAGCTGCCGAAATCGCCGACATGGAGAGTCGCACTCTCAAACTCACCGAGTTTGTGACTGCCAACGACCTCGCTTCTATGATGGACGTACCCATCAATCAAGTAATCGCTACTTGTATGAACATCGGTGTGATGGTTTCTATCAACCAACGCCTCGATGCCGAAACAATCAATATCGTTGCCGAAGAATTCGGATTTACTACTGAATACGTTTCTGCAGAAGTAGTTGAAGCTATTCAACAAGTTGAGGACACCGAAGAGGAACTCATGGACCGTCCCCCTATCGTAACTGTCATGGGACACGTTGACCACGGTAAAACTTCACTCCTCGACTACATTCGTTCTGCCAACGTAATTGCCGGCGAAGCAGGTGGTATCACTCAGCACATCGGTGCTTATAACGTAAAACTCAAAGATGGTCGACACATCACATTCCTCGACACTCCCGGTCACGAAGCATTCACCGCTATGCGTGCTCGTGGTGCCAAGGTTACCGACCTCTGTATCATTATCGTTGCTGCCGACGATAGCGTCATGCCGCAAACTGTCGAAGCTATCAACCACGCTTCAGCTGCCGGCGTTCCTATCGTTTTTGCAATCAACAAAATAGATAAACCTACAGCCAACCCCGATAAGATTAAAGAAGAGCTTGCCAACATGAACTACCTCGTTGAAGAATGGGGCGGTAAATATCAATCGCAAGATATCTCTGCTAAGAAAGGTCTCGGAGTTGACGAACTCATGGAGAAAGTGCTCCTCGAAGCTGAAATGCTCGAACTTAAAGCCAACCCCAACCGCAACGCCGTAGGTTCTATTATCGAATCGTCACTCGACAAAGGACGCGGTTACGTCGCTACTGTTCTCGTGCAAAACGGAACTCTCCGAATCGGCGACATCATTCTCGCAGGTACTCACTTCGGTAAGATTAAAGCTATGTTCAACGAACGTAACCAACGCATCACCGAAGCCGGTCCCGCAGAACCCGCGCTTATCCTCGGCTTGAACGGCGCTCCCACTGCAGGCGACACTTTCAACGTGCTCGAATCTGAACAAGAAGCCCGCGAAATCGCTAACAAACGCGAACAATTACAACGCGAACTCGGTCTCCGCACCAAGAAAATCCTCACTCTCGAAGATATCGGTCGCCGTCGCGCTATCGGCAACTTCCAAGAACTCAACATCATCGTCAAAGGTGACGTGGACGGTTCTATCGAAGCCCTTTCCGACTCTCTTATCAAACTTTCTACCGACGAAATTCAAGTCAACGTGCTTCACAAAGCCGTCGGTGAAATCTCGGAAAGCGACGTTACTCTTGCTGCTGCTTCCGACGCTATCATCATCGGATTCCAGGTTCGTCCTTCTCAAGCGGCTCGTCGTGCCGCCGAAAAAGAAGGGGTCGAAATGCGTCTCTACTCTGTAATCTACCAAGCTATCGAGGAAGTGAAGGACGCTATGGCAGGTATGCTCGCGCCTGAAATCAAAGAAGAGGTTACAGGTACAGCTGAAGTTATGGAGACCTACCACATCTCGAAAGTTGGTACTATTGCCGGTGCTCTCGTGCGCGAAGGACGCATCAAACGTGGTTGCAAACTTCGTCTCATCCGCGACGGTATCGTTCGCTACACCGGCGACCTCGGATCTCTAAAACGCTTCAAAGAGGACGTTAAAGAGGTCGTTTCAGGTTACGACTGCGGTATTTCTATCGCCGGTTACAACGACATTAAAGTCGGCGACCTTATCGAAGGATTTATCGAAGTTGAAGTAAACCGTTCTTTATAATTAACGCATCTAATCAACGATAGCCTTGATTCACGCCCACATCAACATAGGGAGCAATTTAGGCATTCGCGAAGACAACATAAGGCGAGCTGTGGCTGCATTGCAACAGCTCGCTTTTCATTCTTCCTTTAAACTCTCCGACACATTCTCTTCTTCCCCTTGGGGATACTCCTCAAACAATGATTTCCTCAACGTCGGCACTAGTTTTGATTGCAATCTTTCCCCCGAAGAATTGCTCGACCACACTCAGTCAATCGAGCGAACCATTTCCAACACACCCCATCGCAACAGCGATGGCTCCTATGCCGACCGTGTCATCGACATCGACATAATCGCTTGCGCCAAAATCAAGGAAGACTCCTCGCAATTTGAGCTAATTGAAATTAACACGGAAAAACTCACATTACCCCACCCTCGCGCACTGCTTCGCGATTTTGTCACCGTCCCCCTCCGCCAAATCGACCCACAACTCTACAATCTTATCACCAAACATTAAAAAGTAGATTCCAACAATTAAAGCCGAGTATATTTTACTCAGCAATTCCTTGTAATCCCCCGATTTATCCTTGATTCTTATTCTCGTTTCTTCCCATGTAGCAGGAATCGCGTCACTATCGACGTTAAAAATCCTATCCCCACTACAACGCCTATCACAATAACAATATCCCCGGCAGAGACACTCACCGGATACGCCTCTATCGACAATTTTGTAGGATCATCTGCGATAAGTTTTATAAATCCGAAACACTGCTGAAGCAACGACAACACTACCCCCAACACCACACCGACAAATCCTCCTAACGTCGTTATCAACATACTAAGCCAACCAAACACTCCGGCTATCACCCCGGGGGTAGCCCCCATCGATATTAGTACACTACTATTACCGCGTTTCTCAAGTATCATTATCGACATTATCGCCAACACATTGAATGTTGCCACAACAAGGATAAATATAAGCATCAGAAGCGTTATCCATTTCTCAACATTTATCATGCGAAACGCATCTTGCTGCTGCGACATGCTATCTGCCACTTGATACCCCTGTCCGAGGTTCCGTGATATTTCCTCCCTCACATGCTCTATATCAGCCCCGGCTACTAAATCCACCTCTATCGACGTCGCTTCGCTGTCATAGCCCAATAGATTGCGTGCAAATTCAATCGACACAAACAGATATTCGTTGTCATACTCATTCTGGTCTATACGATATACCGCTGCAACCACAACCGAATCACATCGAAACGCGCCATAGGGATTTGCCGGATTAATTCGAGCATGGCGACGGGGTTCATACACTGCTACATCAACCGGGATTGCCGGAAATGCTCGCAAGCCATTCGCCACTCCTATCGACGATATTGCCGTATTGGGCAACCCTTCCTCTTCATATAAGAGTTCCGGTGTCCCATCTATTGTCAGATTTCGCAACGCCTCTGCTGTCACGCCCTCCGGACTAATCCCACATAGCATAAGGGGCATCTGATGCTCCCCGGCTACGGCAAATGCCCGTTCTTTAATCACCGGGAACGCTCCCGAGACACCCTCTACCCCCTCTATTGCAACCAAAACTGAATCGGTATTTGTTATCAATTTACCTGATGTCGGAGTAACCGATAATGGCGCACTGAAATGCGACAGCCTATCTGACGTGAATTCTGAAAATCCATTGAACACCGACAACACTATCACCATCGCCATCGCTGCAATTGCAACTCCGGCCATCGATATGTAGGACAACACATTGACTGCCGCATGACTCTTGCGCGAAAATAAATATCGAAGCGCAATGCGTATGGATAGCGATACCCGACTCAACTCTTTTGCCTGCTATATTTGTTATTGAATTCTTTTCTTGTGGATATATTCCTCCCTCTTAATGCTCGCGGAGATTACTCCTCTTCCTTTTTAAGCAAGCTATCAATACGTTCAATATAATCAAGCGAATCATCAAGATAGAACGACAATTCCGGAGTCTTTCGCAACTGATATCTCACCTTTTGCGCCAATTCATAGCGTATCGATTTGCTTGACTTATTGATATTCTCTATTATTTCCGCTCCCTTTCCCGACGGAAATACCGAAATGTAAACTCTTGCAAGGCTCAAATCGGGAGTTACGCGAACATTGCTCACCGATACTATTACTCCGTGAGTCTTCGACGTCTGCTGGCGGAACATTTCGCTCAATTCCTTCTGCAATAGTCGTGATATCTTTGCTTGACGCGTTGTTTCCATATTATTTTCTCTTTTACTCTGTTTAAACGCCGGGGCGCTATTGTTAGTTTAATTTATATGGTGGCTCTTCTCAAAAATATCATCCGTCGAGCCCCAAAAATATATACTTAATTTCTTCCACATTATCCTCACCCGCTACAACTCACTATGACTCAGCAACATATTGCAATCGGGCGCAACTCGGCACATCTAATTGTGTAGTTGCTCTATTTGTTGTTTCTGCAAATTTACGAATTTAAAAAGGGATTTTGAAGTAAGCATAAAAAAAAATTACTCGTCATCACGACGAATAATCTTCTTACCTTAAATCTAATACCATGAAAAACTGATGCAAAGTTACACTTTTTATGTTATAAAACATAGTTTTTCAAATAAAAATTCGCCAAATTAACACTATTTAACCATATTCCAACATTTTCTCCCATCTTATTCCCAAATAACGATAAAAATTTAGGGAACTACTTTAGTAGCACCCTAAACTATATTCATATATTTCAACCCTAATTGGGCTTCCCTGAAGTACTATAACTTTTTTCCAATCCTATTTCAGCAAGTCGGGGCGAAGACGGCGTGTACGCTCCACTGCCTGCTCATGACGCCACTCACTAATACGTGCCTCATGACCCGACAACAATATTTCAGGAACCTTCCATCCATTATAATCTGCCGGACGTGTATACACCGGTGGCGCAAGCAAATTATCCTGAAATGAGTCACTCAACGCGCTCTGTTCATCGCCAATCGCCCCCGGAATTAGACGCACAATTGCATCGGAAATGATAATTGCCGGCATCTCTCCTCCGGTCAAAACATAATCCCCTACCGATATTTCGCGGGTGATAAGATGCTCTCGAATGCGATAATCTATCCCCTTGTAGTGCCCGCAAAGTATGATAATATTATTGAGCATCGACATTGAATTGGCCATCGGCTGGTCAAACAATTCGCCATCGGGCGACGTGAATATCACCTCATCATAATCTCGCTCTGCTTTAAGCGCAGCGATGCAACGATCTATCGGCTCTATCTGCATCACCATTCCCGCCTCTCCGCCAAACGGATAATCATCTACCTTGCGATGCTTATTGGTGGAATAATCTCGTAGATTATGAACACCAAATTCTACAAGCCCTTTTTGTTGAGCTCGTTTGAGAATTGAGCATCCAAGTGGCGACTCAAACATTTCCGGCAGTACTGTTAATATATCTATTCGCATAGTCTATGATCTCTCGATTAGTTTATAGCAAAGTTAACGCATTTATTCGATATCACAATGCCCACACCAATATTCAATTCGCAAATAGTCAAATTCGGTGATGAGAATTTGCCAAATTGGGCCATTTTAAAATATTTATGGCAATATTAAAATAAGATAAGTTTTAAATTGTAATACTTGTAAAATTTTATTACATTTGCAATGTAGACCACATCGCAGAAGCCCTGGTCGGGGTAAAGCGAGGTGGGAGACAGTTAAATAATTGAAAGCGTTTACTTCGCTTATTCTTGACCACTTGTAATCTGGTAAATTTCAATCTCAGTCAGGAATACGGCAATGTAGATGCCTACGGATATGATTTTTGTATCTTGCGGTAGCAAGGTCTATAGTCATATACGCGTGTGGGCTTCTGCGTTGTCTGTTCTACTGAGATAGGCATACCAGAGCCTCAAGTGGTGGAATAGACAACATGTATGGCTTACACGCTTTTTTTGTTGGTTCAATGCCGAGGAGTAAGCCCGTCGGTCGGTATAAATAAGATGCTTTGGAAAAAGACTTTGTGTCAAAGTGGTTTACTTCTACTATTGTCTACAATTATTCCCGTTTTAGATGGTTATTCGCAAGAGACCCGCGATGGAGTTACACAGCAGCGTAACTATACGGTAAATGATTCAGCGTCAGTAGGTAAGACTAATGCGGTAGCTGAATACATCTTACTTTATCAACGTTATGTCAGCGGTATGCGTGGTGGCTCATGTACTATGTATCCGTCATGTTCCAACTATGGGCTGATACAGTTTTCTAATAGACCGTTTTGGCCGGCGATGGTCGGTACGGCCGAAAGGATGACACGGTGTGGACATGATTTGGAATTTTATCCTACTACAATTCAGTTTGGCGAAGCGTGTGCTCTTGATTTTCCTTTTGATATGAAGGAAAACAGAACATTGGCTTTTGAAGAGCACTTTGATATCGGCTCTGCCTTGAAGCCGACGAATAATATTGAAAAATATATATCAGCCCTTATCAATGCCAAATTATATGAATCGGCATTGTCTGAAACTATATACATTACAGATATTAATAAGGATTCTGTTTCGCCGAATATTTATGCTGCGAAATTGCTGTGTTATGAATATTTAAATCGACAAGAAGATGGTATCACATCATTTAATTATTTCCCAGATACCATGAAAAGCGATAATGAAGTATTGCGAAAATATTCGCGACTGTATAGTTCCTTGGGAAATATTAATAAGGCTATTGATATTTCTCTCACAATTGATGATGAGAATTTTAAATATAGGGATATTAATTATTTAGGCTATCTATATGCGCGAAACCGCAATTATAATGCGGCACTGAAATGTTTTGAAGAAGCAGCAAAAATTAATCCTGAATACCTGTCAATTTCAGAATATAATATTACTACGACAAAAGAAATATTAAAAACAAAATGGAAAAAACCGGCATTGGCAGCAGCTCTGTCTGTGGTGCCCGGTTTAGGATATGTATATACTAAAAATTATAAAACGGCAATAACCGCTTTTATTATAAACGGGCTACTTGCATATACAGTCTACCAATCCTTTGATAATCATCAATGGGGGCTTGGTGCGATTTTTTGCTCTTTAAATCTTGCGTTTTACGTTGGGAACTTTACCGGTGCATCAAAAAGTGCCAATAGATATAATGACTTTATCCATAACAACTACATAAATAAACTACGACAAGGAAACATTATTGATAATTATTAAAACACATTTACAAATGAAAAAGATTATTTTTATGCTTGCATGCATCTTATGTGGTGTTGCAGGCAATGCGGAATCAATACTCCCGGCGGGGACTATGGTGCCATTGGAAACAACAACGTTCATGAAATCCGGCGACGTTACTTATGGTGAAACTGTAGAATTCAAAGTTCGTCGAGCTGTAAAAATTGGTAATGAAGTGGTAATTCCTGCCAATACTATTGCTCGTGGACAAGTCACTAAAATGAAAAAAAGCGGAATGTTTGGTTCAGAAGGTGAACTTTCAATAAAACCAACTGAACTGGTTTTAAATAACGGTACGATTATTCCATTAACCGGTGGACAACTCAACCAAGAAGGTAAAGACAAACTCGTGCTCTCGCTTTTCCTCTGTTGGTTTATTAAGGGAGGGCAAGCCGAAATTCCTGCGTCAACACCGGTTGAAGCATATACCTCACAAGATGTAAATTTGTAAAATAGGTAGTTTCGTAGTTGTTAGTAAAGGGGAGGGCGACCATAAATCGTCCTCTTTTTATTATTGTGGCGGCTTTTTTGAATATTTTCTATTTTGAAAGTTACAATATCGCAGCTACCTCCTTGAAGGCATACTTCGACATCGTGCCGTCGGCGCGCTCAAGCGTCAGAATGCCGTCCGACGCTACATTGGCTATTCTCGCCATAAATTCCCCCTCGGCATCACGATATCTATAATATCCTTCGCGTCGCCACAATCGAAACATATAATCCTCTTCGGTAAGTTCTCCACCGGCCTCATTCTCCGCCTCAACAAGCGCGATGATTTCGCCAGACACCTCCTCAAGCATTTTATCCAGCGGATAACTCTTCCCGGTCAACTGACTAAGCGACACAGGATTAGGAGCATCTGAGAGAAACTTTCTCTGGTTGATATTTATCCCCACTCCTATTATCGTGCGGTCGATTCGCCCCGAGGTCAACACATGCTCTATCAAAATTCCGCATATCTTCTTGTCTCCGACATATATATCATTAGGCCACTTGATGGCAACCTCCTCATTCAAATACCGGTCAAGCCAACGCACTATCGCCAACGAAACGGCTCTCGATATCGCCATCTGTTTCGACGGTGGAATTGCTTTCGGACGCACGAGTATGGAAAAAGTCAAATTCGCTCCGGCTTCCGACTCCCACGTATTGCCTCGCTGTCCACGACCCGCCGTCTGACACCGTGCAGCTACTACTGTGCCATGCTCCGCGTCAACCATACCTCGCAATTCTGTATTTGTCGAGGCTGCCTCCTCGAGGATAATGAGATTCATTTCTATCGGAATTTTCACGACACTGTAATATGTCGCTGTCCGCTTTCTTCTACTTTTATTGTAACCTTCACAGTATCGTCGGGCAATATATCATCTATTCGCTCCGGCCACTCAATAAAGCAAAGCGCACCCGAATCAAAATAATCCTCAACTCCTAAATCAAGGGCTTCCTCTACGCTCTCCAATCGATACAAATCAAAATGATAGATTAGCTCTGCTGTTGTGTCCGAACGATATTCATTGACGATGGCAAACGAAGGTGAACCCGTAGCATCATCTTCCACGCCAAGCGCACGCGACAACGCATTGATAAACGTCGTTTTGCCGGCACCCATCTCTCCGTAAAATGCATATACTGTGCGGTCATCCATCATTTCTACAAACCGACGCGCGGCTTCATCTATCTCTTCAAGCGAATTTATTATTATCGTATTCATTACTATTATTTTTCTATTTTTATGTGATATCTGTTTATCTTTCCGGTTTTATTTCGGCGACAGAGTGATTAGTGGTATTAACATCTCTTCCATTGATATCCCACCATGCTGGAATGTGCCGGTATAATATTGCACGTAGTAGTTATAATTATTGGGGTAAGCAAAGAAATCCCTACGTCCCGCAAAAATATAAGCCGACGAAACATTGGGCGACGGCAATCCAAAACGGTCCGGACGCTTAATTTCATACACCTGACGTGGATTGTAATCAAGATTTTTTCCAACTTTATAGCGCAAATTGGTATTGGTATTCTTATCGCCGATTACCTTCATCGGATTGTCCACCCGAACTGTCCCGTGATCGGTTGTCAATATTATCTTATACCCCTTCGACGCTATCAATTTAAACAAATCTATAATGTTGGAATGGCGGAACCACGACTCGGTGATTGACCGATATGCGGCATCGCTCGATGCCAATTCGCGTATCATCTTGGATTCCGTGCGAGCATGCGACAACATATCTATAAAGTTGACAACTACAACATTCAAGTCATTGACCGCCAAATTATTAAAATCACGTATCAACCTCTCGCATGCCGACGAGTCATTCAGTTTATTATAGGAAAAACGGCATTGACGTCGAAAACGCTCAAACTGAGTCGAAATCAACGGCGCCTCATTGAGATTTTTTCCCTCTGCTTCATCTTCATCGACCCATAAATCAGGGAATAGCTTGGCTATCTGAATCGGCATCAAGCCTGAGAATATGGCATTACGGGCATATTGTGTCGCGGTCGGTAATATCGAGGTGTACAAACTCTCTTCAAACGTAAACGTATCTGCCAACAACGGCTTAACTATCTGCCATTGGTCAAGACGGAAATTGTCTACAAGCACAAAAAATAATTTCTCCCCATTATCAAGCTTCGGGAATACACTCTTGCGGAATATCGTATCCGACATCAACGGACGGTCATCTCCCTCCAACCAATCTTCGTAATTGCGCTTCACAAATTTGTAAAACTCCGCATTGGCTTCCTCCTTCTGCATTTCCAGCATGCTCGACATTGCCATATCGGCGGTTGCCAACTTCATCTCCCAATAAGTGAGCTTTTCATAGAGTCGCATCCAGTCATCCAACGTTGATGCTACTGATATCATGCTCGCTATTGCTGCGAACTCTTGGCGATAGTCGGTCGATACCTGCTCTGCCACCAAGCGTTCGGAATGGAGATTTTTCTTGATTGATAGCAATATCTGATTCGGATTGACCGGCTTTATCAAGTAGTCGGCGATATTATTCCCAACTGCTTGGTCCATAATATTCTCCTCTTCGCTCTTTGTTATCATTATCACCGGAGTTGTCGGACTCGTTTGCTTTATGCGCTGCAAGGTTTCCAATCCGGTCAGCCCGGGCATGTTTTCATCAAGGATAATAAGGTCAAACGACTCGCTTTGTGCAAGTTCCAACGCATCGCGACCATTGTTTACTGTTACGAGGTCGTAACCTTTCGCTTTGAGAAACATGATATGGGGCTTGAGCAAATCTATCTCATCATCAGCCCAAAGGATTTTATGTGAACTCATTATCGTTGACGTTTAGTTTTTTCAATTCTTAATTTTTTTCTGCCACCTTCTTAGTCGAGCAATGGGTCATCTTCACCTTCCGACCCCATCGGATACTCCGGCAATTGTGGCTGTGTCGGCTTAACCTGCTCCGGCTGAGTCGGTTGTGCTACAACTTGTGGTTGGGGAGCTACAGGTTGCGGTTGCGTTGGTTGCGACACTACCTGCGGCTGGGGATTCGGAGCTCCCTGCTGAGGTGGCGCCACCACCGGTTGCTCCTGTGTCTGGGGCTGTTCTATCGCCGGTTGCTCCTGCGATTGCGTCTGAGGTTCAACTTGTTGTGCTTCCGGCTGCGGTGTAGGCGCTACTTCCGGTTGCTCCGGTTGTGGTTGCGACAAATCATCTGTTTCGGGTTGCATCTCCTCTGCTTGCTCAACCACCTCTGCTTCTTGCATAGCCGCTTCAGTAGAAACTGCTTCTTCCGACTCCTCTATGATTCCCTCCGACGGTCCATAAAATTCCGGTGGCAACACTTTCTCCTCGGTGTCCTTATAGGTCTTATCCTCAACATAGCGGAAATAGTCCTCAAACGAACCTCCACCGCGCAACAACGTATCAAAGTTCTTGGCACTTATCACTACCGGACGTACATCTGAGGGCAATTGCAGTGCCGCATCTGCTTGCAACACACTTCGATAGTGGTTGATTTCGCCAACATTGGCAAATGGCTTTACTATCAACAATCCCAAACGCCCGAAGTTCATCTGTTCAAGGTCAAAATCTTTCACCACAAACGACGTGAAGTTATGTCGCGCTATATCGTATAGCAATTGATTGGGCGAAACCTTGTCCGTGGGATATATCAAGATGAACAACTGCTCATCATTGGAATTCAACTCAAACTCAAGCGGATTATCCGAATCTACTGCTGTTGAATCATTACTTAAACGCGTTTCCCAAAGCATGCCTCGCATATTTACCGCACCTCCCGAATTGAGCTTCCTCCCGGCATCCAATCCTTTGACGTAAGCCGCTGCATATGGGGTCAAATCCGTATCGGGATAACGCTCCAACATCTCGCTCAACACCGCTTTAAACTGCTCCGGGTTATCCTCTGTGACATATGCCAACGCATTAATAAACATAAATTTGGGCATCAACTTGCTCATTGGAAAATCTCGTTTCATCTCTTCATAAGCGCGATGCACTTCGACATTATCATTATTTAGATATGCAGAGTAGGCGGCTTCGTAAAGCTCATTCTGCCGAGTATCCATAATGCGTAGATTTTCTATATAATTCGGATCGCGCATCGCCTCTCCATATGGCGAATCGGCAAAGTCGGTGATTATAAGTTTGCGCCAACGCTCCGACTCGGCTATATCACCTTCTCTCACTGCCATTAAATATAGATTGTAGTATGTATCCAATCGATACACGTTGTCCGGATATCGTGTCAGCAATTGGTCAAACTCACTGCGCGATGCCCTAAAATCTTCCATCTTATCTTTTAGAATGACTCCCATATTGTAGAGCCCTTCCTGAATGACGTCATTAGCCACCATTCGTTCCTCGTCGGTCTTCGGTATCTGCGCCAAATAATACTCAACATAATGCGGGTCGTTGGCGCGTTCCTCTGCTTCTTTATCAACAGTTTCCTCTTCCGAAGATTCTTCTTCTCCCTCTACTGCTTCGGCGTCCTCCTCTTCTTCCGACTCACTGCTTTCAAAGGCATACGATGCCTTATTTCGTCGACGCCAATCATCTTCCAATTTTCGAGAGCCCCAACGACGCTGGAAGTCGGTCTTACCGGCTGTGACAGTCGACGAATTATAGAAATACCACGAATTATCACTATTCATGACATACGTCGTCGGCGACGATGCATTCCCGCCGAACGGGTCTCCTTGGGCGGCGACTTCGGCGCGCATCTCTTCTCGAGCTGCCGCTTCGGCTTCTTCTTTTTCTTTTTTCTTTAATTCCTCGATAAGTCGCTCTGCTACTGCCGTCTGCTCCTCTATGGTCATATACGAAAGTGTCAATAATGAGTCCTGCAACTCAACATTTTGCGCATATACTGCCAATTCATCAAGGTTATCACTTCGTCGCTTCAACGCCTTATAATCCGGATACGTTTCGGAGATTTGTGGGATAGCTTCCGAATAGCATGGCTGGGCCTTTACATAATCTCCCAATTCATAATACAATCCGCCCAACACCAACTGGGTCAAAGCCTTATCTATTCCATTGCGCGTTGATTTCGCTACTCCCTCCACATAGTTTTCTATTGCCTGAACTGTGTCGCCACGCGATAGATACAGATTCCCGATTGCGTAATATATCTGGTCTAAATACTCTTTATTACGGTCATAGCGTGTCATTCTGCGTAGCGATTTTACCTCCGACGTTATATCATCTCCTTCAAACACTTCGCTCTGCTTGATGCGCGCATTAAATTTCGTGCGATATGGCGCCGACATCGATGATCCGGCTTTTCCAAACGCTTTATACGCCAACTGCTTTTCTCCTGCCAACGTATACAATTGTCCCAGCAAGAAATTAAGACGGGTCTTTTGCGCTCCCGACGACAACCCTACTGCTTCTACCAAATAGGGGATTGCTTCTTTGGGCTTATTTGACTTTATATAAAAATCGGTAAATGTTAAGTTATACAGATATTTATGTTCTTTACTTACAAGGTCTTCTTCTTTGATACGGGTCAATATCATTTCTGCCTCAAAGAGCCAATCTATCGCACAATAACTACGTGCCTGCCACACCTTTGCCTCTGTTACTGTTTCCGGCAACCATGTGAAATGCTTAGTTATATAGAAAAATGTAGCCGCTGCGCCTATAAAATCTCCATTATGGAATTGGGAGCGACCCATCATCATCCACGCATTATGCAAAAATGGATTATACTCCTCTCGCTTCATCCATGCTTTATATGCCGGATCCGACGCTTTTCCCGGCTTTCTCGCCGGCTTTTTCTTTATGGAACGCACCTGTATTGCCTTCTGTGCCTTCTCTATCGAACGTGTAAAATCACCCGCCGGTTGTGGAACTCCCTCCTTCCCTCGTGCTTCCGCCGGGTGGATAAATACCATCCGCGAATAATCATCTTCATATTTCTTCTCCATCTCGTCGAGCGTCTCTTTGTAGTGAGTATCGCCATTGTAGTAGATGTTATATCGCGTGATAAACGCCGTATATTGTCGCGAAGCTGCCGTATTTTTCTTCAACGAACATGCCGTTAGCCCGACAATCGAAACGACTGTCGTCAACGCCATTATTATTCGTATCATATAACGATAGCTCATTTTTTTCTCCCTTCTACGGTTTATGCTGATTATTCTCCTCGGTGGTACACAATTCCCCTAATTATTAACGCACTAAGTTAATAATTTATTTTATTATATATACAAAAATCCGCAATCGATGAATCTTTCACCTCTTGCGGATTTTAATGTTGTCTTACCTGGATTCGAACCAAGACAGGCAGAACCAAAAACTGCAGTGCTACCATTACACCATAAGACAATCCTATTGCCCAAACGACGCATATCGTCTAAAGCGCTACAAAGGTAGGCACCTTTTGCCAATTATCCAAATTTTTTTTGACTTTTTTGTTTTTTTACCCCAAATTTCCCTTTTTTTGATGGGAATAACTCCCTATACCCCCCTTTTTTATCCTTTCTTTTCCGATTTTTCTTTTGCCGACTCTTGCTGAAGCCTCGCTGCATTTCTTTGCAAGCCCGACAATTTTGCGCGCTTTATTGCCGACTTTCGCATATCTCTACTAAATTCCTCCTGCGTCATCTCCATCACTCGCGTTGCAGTCAATTCTCTCAACGATTCACGAGCCCGAAATTCCGCAACTATTGTCTCTGAAATCCCTTTATTATGTGGACACTCTCGTTGACACTCATCGCAACCATACAACCGACCGCACAATTCTACTTCTTCTGCAAATTCTCCTCGATATTCTATTGTCTGATACGACAAGCAGCGTCGTGCATCAATCCCTTCTTCCGACAACGCGCCGACGGGACACGCCGCAAAACATCGACGACAATCACCACAACCTCCCGACAAGGGGATATCCGCTGTTATCTTCTCTGTCGTCAGTATTATTCCCAAAAACACATAGCTACCAATTCCCGGGACTATCAACATTCGATTGCTCCCGATAATTCCTACACCTGCTTTTTCACCCCAATATCGCTCCAACAATGGTGCCGTATCCACGCATACGCGCGTTTCTCCTCCTATTTTATGCCTTATATACTCCGCTACATTTTCAAGCCGACTTCGCACTATTTCATGATAATCGTCACCATGCGCATAGGCTGCTATACGGCACAAATTCCCTTCAAATTGATCGCCATGATAATATGAAAACGCAACTACTACAAGCGATTGCGCTCCTGCCAATAAGAGCTGTGGATTGCGTCGGATATCCATATACCTACTCATATACTGCATCTCCCCATGCTTCTCGCATGCTATCCACCGCTCAAACTCGGCAAAAACTGCGGAATCCACCTCTTCAGCTGCCGCAACGCCCCAAGCCACTCCTCCTGCCGTTTCTATCAATCTTCCAAGTGACTCCTTGATTTGGCTACATTGTGATTGGCAACAACTCATATCCTTCATTTTGAAGCCATTCAATTGCTCGTGGCAACACCTCTTTCATATTTCGCTCCGCTTTGAGTGAATCATGAAACACTATTATAGATCCGTTACGCACATATCGCCGCACATTGCGAAACACTTCATCGGGAGTCATCTTTATACTATAATCTCTGGTCACCAGGTCATACATCACAATATTGTAATGCTTCTTTATTGCCTTTGCCTGCGACCAGCGCAACAAGCCATGCGGTGGCCGAAACAACGACGAATCTATCAAATCGTCAGCCTCTGTAATATCCCGCATATACCTTATTCGGGGCGTCTTAAATCCCTGCAAATGATGCATCGTATGATTGCCGTAGCTATGGCCACGACGCTTCACTTCTTCATACAATTCCGGATATTTCCTGACATTATCTCCTACGAAAAAGAACGTTGCCTTTACTCCATAGCGGTCGAGCGTATCAAGCACCCACGGAGTGACCTCAGGTATTGGCCCGTCGTCAAACGTCAGATACGCTACTTTCCGCTTACGCTTCTTTATGCGCCACACAGCCTCCGGGAAGAGCAAGCGATAAAGCAATGGCGGCTGTTCTATCCACATAGTCGATTCTTTTTAGGCTGTCTTCTACTCTACCCCTTCAAGCAATTTCGCCAACTGGCCGGCAAATTTATCGCCACCCGCCTTTGCTAGCACCTCGGATAATGCATCTTCGCTACCTCCCGATTGCTTATACAAATCCATCATCTGATACAGATAATAGGGAATATAGCGGTCCACGGCTGTAACTTCGAGGTTATAAACTGTCACGGGATTGCTGTTGAATGGTCCGCGCTGCATCTCTTTATCGGCTATCAACGACGACAGATATGGCACATGCGGAGCATAATGCTCGATTTCTTTGAGGAGTAAGCCAAGACCATGGTCCACAAGCGCTTCATCATCCAATTCCTCCCCTAATGCAATATAAAGATGCGCTACCTGCTCCCCAATCTGAACTGAATACGGCGCCTGACGTGATGGCAATTTCTCTTCCATCAACTTCAACACATCTACTGCCTTGCGATATCGCTCATCTGCATATGCATTAACCGAATCCGGATTGAGTTCTACTTCCAAGTCCGAAATCTCATTGTCATTAGACAACAAGAATTGTGCATTAAAGCCCTCTTCATATAATGCATTTGCAAGGTCTATCATCGACGAGCGATGCGTTGTTACCATACGTCGAACGGTCTCATCAAGATATATCTTCTCCGGCGATTCCAATCCACCCCAACGGAACTTGGTCATCACGTTGTCATACATCTTGTCCGTGGCAACCGCATAACCTGCTTGCGGGTCATACCTTTGGTCGCGTATCGGCGACACTTGATATGCCATTCCCGTATTTCGCAAATTAGCGCCCATATTCAGATAATAGCTATCGGGCACGGTCATCGCAAAATATGCCGGGCGACTCCAACCATTGGCGACTCCGTGTGCTACCATATCAAGCGACAACAAATCTCCCAACGAGGCAGAAGTTTTCCCCGACCAATCTACATATATGAAATCATCGGCTATTGGTGCCTCATCCGGGGTGATAACTCCACCTTCCACGGCCGACTCTATATCCACAGGAATATACATCTTAGGATATTGCATCACTCTGACGCCATTCAAATCCGCACTCGGATTTAAATACAACTCATTGAGCGAAGAGAATACATCTATGGGTGGTACCGAATCATTGCGTTGCACATACACCACTTGCATGCGGTCATGCCCATAATCCTCCGGCGATGCCTGAAATTCTATTGCAGGTGCATCATACGAGGGTATCTTCTGATGATTAGCATACCAATCTGTTGTCAAGTACGACAAGTTCACAACCCTCACATCGGTACGATACCCCTCTACTTCTTGTGCATACCACAACGGGAAGGTATCGTTATCTCCATTGGTAAAGATTATTCCGTTTTTATCTACCGACGATAGGTAATTCATACCAAAATCGCGGGTCGTATATCTGCCCGAACGGTCATGATCATCCCATGTTTGCGACACCATCTGCAATGGTATCAACACAGCAACTACGCTTGCCAATACTGCCGAGCCAACCTTGCCCCCTTTTGTAGATTGTTTCTTGCCCATCAACCAACGTGCCACAAGCCACAACCCGTAAACACCCAAGCCTATCCATATCGAGAACGCATAGAACGAGCCCGCGTAGGCATAGTCGCGCTCTCTTACTTGCATCGGGGGTTGGTTGAGATACAGCACTATCGCTATACCGGTCATAAAGAACAAGATAAAGATTACCCAGAATTGACAGATTCCCTCTTTTCCTCTGACAAGCTGCGCCGCAATTCCGAGCAGACCCATCAACAATGGCAACATATAGAACACGTTATGTCCCGCATTCTCCGAGCCCTGATCCGGAGGCAACAACGATTGGTCGCCCAAGCGTGGGTTGTCCAAGAACGAGAAGCCGGTTATCCAGTTTCCGCAGTTCACCTCTCCTTGTCCCTGAATATCATTCTGGCGACCTGAGAAGTTCCACAAGAAATACCGCCAATACATATAGCTCAACTGATAGTCAAAGAAGAAACGCAGATTTTGCTCAAACGTCGGCGACGCTATAGTTTCGCGGAAATCCTGACCCGGGTAGGTAAACGGATTCCCATCTTCGTGGAAATATATCGTATGTTTCTCTTTCGGCAACGTTTCCATACTCTCCCCTATCCAACTCAAATACCCGTTAGCATGTCCCGGTTGCTGCGAGTGCATGCGTGGGAAGAACATATTGGGCACCATGCGATACGACCGCTTCGGCTCCAACTCTACATATTCATCGGGCTGGTTGGCTGAAGTCTTTACCACCTTACCATATTGCGATTTCCCTTCATTGAAACGCACTTGCGACAGCGCATTCCCCTCCGAGTCATAGATGATTGTATACTCCGGCGACGAAGCAAACGACGGTCCATACAATAACGGCGTTTCCCCATACTGTTCGCGGTTAAGATACGACGATAGCGTGAACACATTGTCCGGCGCATTCTGATTCATAGGTGTATTCGCCGACGCACGTATCAACAATAACGCATACGAGGTATACCCCACAAATATCACCAAGATACTCAATGCGGTCAATGTCAAAAAGCGTATCGACAACTTTTTCGTCGCAAATATATAAACACCAAGTGCGACTATCAACGCCAACGGCACTAACCATGAGCTACCTATAAACGGTATGCCGGAAAGTACAACCGATGCAAAAAATGACAATCGGATTTGACTCGCATCCTTGCGCTTATACAACGATACGACACACCATATCAATACCGACAACAGCAATATCGCATATACCAATACTCCGATATTATAACTGAACCCTAACGTGTTGACAAAGAACAATTCAAAATATTGTGCTATCTCGATAAAGCCCGGCACCAATCCATAAAGTATCAAGCCCACCACTACAAACGACAAAAACAACGAGAACAACGAGAATTTAAACGTTGCCGAATTGCGATAGAACCAGCACATCGAACCGACACACACTGCCAACAACGCGGCTGCATAATAACCGGTGGCAGCCAACACTGATGCTACGATAGCAATTACTCCGGCTACTGCCCACATCAACCATGTGGCCACCTTCAACAATCGCTTGTTATTATTGATATATTGCGACTTGCGATAATAGATAATTAGCGCCAATGCCGGGATTGTCAACAAGTTGAGCAAATGCACTCCAATCGAAACTCCGATGATAAATGTCACAAGTATCAAATATCTGTCCGCATAAGGCTCATCGGCTCTATTATCCCATTTCAATACCAACCAGAACACCAATGCCGTACAGAATGATGAAAACGCATATACTTCACCCTCTACTGCTGAATACCAGAAGGTGTCACTCCAAGCATATAGCAACGCTCCGCACACTCCCGAGCCTATCACTACCAACATCTGCGACAATGTCAACGCTCTTTGCGAACGACCCACCATCAATCGGCGCACCAAGTGTGTGATTGTCCAGAACAGCAACAGAATAGTCGCGGCACTCAACAATCCCGACATTGCATTAACAGCCAACGCATAGCTCGATACATCACCCCCTACAAAGTTGATGAAAAAGCGTGCTGCCAAAATGAAGATTGGGTTGCCCGGTGGGTGACCCACCTCAAGTTTCGCGCCCTGCGAGATAAACTCCGGACAATCCCAAAAACTTGCTGTCGGTTCCAACGTCAGCATATAAGTTACGGCAGCTATGATAAAACACAACCAGCCCGCCGCATTATTGATAATATTATACTTCTTATATCCAATCCCGGCTTTTTCATTGCCGATTAGACCACAAGATGTCTTAACATTCTCTTTTCCCATATATCCTTTTTGATATCGATTTATTGTTTCGTGTGGCAAAATTACACTCTGTGCTATAACTTCTTGCGTGATATTATTACAATATTACTCCTTTTATTATTCACACATTTAGTCAATTTGCAAAATTAACCATTTTTTCTTGCTTTCCACACATTTACCATCATAATTTTCCTTAACCCCCATGAACCGAGGACTTACCCATGGAGTGAGGGGCTTCCTATGGACTGAGGGCTTCCTATGGACTGAGGGCTTACCAGCCCTCACAGTCACCTCCCTTACAATTCATCCGAAGGCTGGAAAGCCTTCGCTCCATTACATAGCCAAAAACGTTTCACCGCGCCAGCCCAATGGAGTGAGGGGCTTCCGCCCCTCACATCACCACAATTCCAAATAGAAATTATCTTTTATAATTGGGGTTAACATATAATTCAAACATATCAGAACTGAAATTTCTTGGATTATTTTCTATATATGATATATATTTTTGCAAGTGTCGTTCACTTCGTACTATTCGATCAAAATATGAGGTCATCCAAACTCTCCCCGTACGTTGCAAATAATTGTTTATTGCATTTGCAGTAAATCCTTTTAAGCCCCTTAAGATGTCATCCAAATATTGATTTTCATATAATTGTAATATCAAATGAACATGATTAGGCATTATCACATATGCAATAATATCATATAATCTTGATGAATTAAACCAAATAGAAGAAGAAACTATTTTTCGAATTTCAGGTCGCTGCAATATACATTCACCACAACCATTGTCAAGCAACTCTTCTTCTTTAGCACCTACTATCTGCCAATATCTTTGAATTACTCTCTTATCCCATGGCTTAGGATGTGCTTCATTGAAACTTGAGATTGCCAAACGTAATTCCGTTATCTTAGACTGAGGTAAAGAATCTGCCAATCGAAATGTCACATATTGTATCTTTTCATCTTGATGCCAATGAGGCAGAATACCTCCTAAAAACATTTCTACCGGTTCATCTCTATCAAAGAAAGGATTCATAATTTCATAATTTGTGTATATACAAAAATATGAATTATTTATAAAAATTTCAATTATCTAAATAAATTCTTCATTAGAATTCTCATTCCATTTCCCCATGTACCGAGGGCTTACCAATGGAGTGAGGGGCTTCCTATGGACTGAGGGCTTACCAGCCCTCACAATCCCCCTCACAGTCACCTCCCTTACAATTCATCCGAAGGCCGGTAGGCCTTCGCTCCATAACAACACCCACGTTTCCCCCACCGCGCCAGCCTATGGACTGAGGGCTTACCAGCCCTCATATAACAACACCGCGTCAGCCCTATGGTATGAGGGGCTTCCGCCCCTCATAATCCCCTCACCATAACAAAAAAAGAGGTCGCGACCTTCGACAGGCCACGACCTCTTTCAAAATTATGCTATTATTAATTGGGATTATTTCACAACTTTTACTGACTTACCGTTTACTGTTACTACGAGTACGCCGTCAGCTGCCACGTTGATAGGTGCGTTGGTTACACCTGTTGCTACTGTGCGACCGAGCATGTCAACGATTTGTACATCTGCTGTTGCGTCAGCGTTTACTACAACTTCATCACCATTTACAGTTACCTTAACTGTTGTATCTGAAAGGTCGGCTGCAATATTACCTACGTTGCTAACAGCTGCTCCCCAAGTGATGGGTGATGCTTTTTCGCTGTTGAGGCTCACTGCTTGTACACCTACCTTATATTCTCCTAATTCATAGTAAGGAAGTGTATAAGTTTGTACCTTCGGACGAACTGCAATATTCTTGTTTTCTGTTACTTTGATGAAACCGGTTACAGGGTCAACGGGGAGGTTAGCAATTACCTTGCCTGAAGGAGTTTGCACTACTACGTTGTATGCAAGGTTCAAGCCGTCTGCATCGGTCCAGTTCACTGTGATTGTACCTGCTTCTGTATCCACTGTTGCTTCAACATCGGTGGGTGCTTCGGGAGCATAAATTTCTACATCTGTAGTGTTGTGCCACAAGAATGCACCCCATTGCCAGCCACTACCAACACCGGTGATTTCGCCATAGTTCTTGCCATCCAATTCTGCATTGTCTGAAATCCACATATATCCGGTAAGGAAGCGGTCAATAAGACCGTCATTATTTACGTCACCGGTTGCTTCAAAACCGTCGCTACAACCGAAACCACGCATCGGGAAATTTGTTGAGCGAGTATAGGTGCCACCCAAGTTGCCATAGAATACAGCGCCATCTTCTTGTGCCACATACATCATATCAAGTATTTCGTCACCATCAAAGTCACGGATTACGAGTGACATACATTCTTTTTCGGGAAGACCGTATTGGGCCATTGAATCGCTAAAGTCATAGATTCCTTCGGGTTCGATTGTGGGGACTTCACCAAGGTTGTTGATGAACATCAATGTCTTCCATCCCAAACCGTGGTCACCATAACCACCATTGATAAGATCGAGGTAGCCGTCACCAGTAAGGTCTACAAGCTGAGTTTGACCGGCACGTGTTAGATAAAAACCGCCGTTGGGTGAAGTGATATCAACGAATTTACGGCCACCTTCGCCATTGTCAGAGTTCAAATATACGCGACCGTTTGAACCGGCTTCGTAGATTCCGTCACTTACTTTGTCAGCCCAGCCGTCGATTACGATATCAAGCCAGCCGTCATTGTTGATATCGGCCATTGTTGCGTTACCTGCAATCATGAGGAACCATCCTTCAAGCTCGCGTGAAGGTATAACCTCAATTGTTTCGCCGGTATCGGGGTCTGTTTCTGTTACTGCATTTGTCCATGTGCCACCCTTGGTTTCTGCGATATTCATCTGTTCGAAACGACCGGTTCCGTCGATATTACGCCAAAGTTGTACGATACGTGAATGTTCGCCGGGTTGTGCTTGAGGAACGTTACCATTAATGAATACGTCTACATATCCGTCACGGTCATAGTCACCCCATGAAAGTGTATTTAAGAACATACCACGACCATCATCACGGTCAGCTATTGCTACGGGGAGGTTGCAATCTACATCAATTTCAAATTGGCCATTACCCATATTTTGATAAAGAACCATTGAGAATTGAGTTCCATCACTAAGAGCTGCTTTCATATGCTCAGGTGCACGGTCAAAGTATCCGGCCCAGTCATTACCATCGCGACGGCTCAATACGAGAAGGTCAACCAATCCGTCGTTATTGTAATCGATTGTTGCATAGTGACCATGTGAACCGGCCAAGATACCATGCTTGGGATCTACCAATCGATGATATTCACGCAATGTACCATCATCATTTACTGCGGGGTTCCCATTTTCATCAAGTTCATATTCACCTGTAGGCTCTGCTACGATGATATCCATAGCCCATGTGCCATCACCATTATTCCAAAGCATATTTGACTGTGACTGCCATGAGAACAATCCGGGGTGATCGTAATACTTCTGCCATGAAGTACCCGAATAATAAATATCAATTGTGTTGTCATTGTTGAAGTCTGCCATGATACCGCGACCCGACTGTATTTTTAAAAAGTCGTTTCCGTTTACGTTGTATTCCCATGTAGCTTCACCATTTGCGCTAAGTGCCATTGCACCTGCTGCAACAAGCATTAAAGATTTGGTAAACTTTTTCATGTTAATTAAATTAGGTTAAACAATATTTTGGATTATTTCTTTTCAAATTCCTTTCAAATGTTTCAATTGTGAATCAGATTAAAAACCTGCCTTGGATTAATTTTATTCGTTAGCAAATATCATAATAAACGCACTATCAAACTACAACATTTACGCTATTTTTTGAAAATTTTGCGCCATTTGCTCAAATTCGTACCTCCCAAAGCATTTATTTACAACACAAAAACATCAAACACCCTCCCCATGGAATGAGGGGCTTCCCTATGGGCGTCAGCCCCTATGGACTGAGGGGCTTCCGCCCCTCATAGGAATGCGTCAGCCTATGGACTGAGGGCTTACCAGCCCTCATAATCACAACACCGCGTCAGCCAAATGGAGTGAGGGGCTTCCGCCCCTCATATCACAACACCGCGCCAGCCCAATGGAGTGAGGGGCTTCCGCCCCTCATAGGAATGCGTCAGCCTATGGACTGAGGGCTTACC
>CAYWXG010000014.1:45035-47638 GCA_964462445.1 uncultured Barnesiella sp.
AGCCCTCATAATCACCACCCCTTACAATTCTCCCGAAGGCCGGTAGGCCTTCGCTCCTTAACAACACCCATGATTTTTCACCGCGCCAGCCTATGGAATGAGGGGCTTCCGCCCCTCACATCAACCGCCCCTCACATCACTCCTCCCACCACCAAAACAAACTTTTTTTCAACAAAAATTGCACCTCATACAACATTTTATAGTAAATTTGCCCACATCAAGGGTTAAATCAATACGTGTATGACTTACGAATATGATTATTTAGTGATAGGTAGTGGCATTGCCGGCATGAGCTTTGCTCTCAAAGTAGCCAAATTTTCGCGCGTTGCTCTTATTTGCAAAACAACGCTCGACGAAGCAAACACTGCTCTCGCTCAAGGGGGTATTGCTTCAGTCACTAATCTCAAAGTCGACAACTTCGACAAGCATTTCGAAGACACTATGATTGCCGGCGACCATCTTAGCGACCCCGAAGCCGTCAGAAAAGTAGTTACCGAAGCTCCCGAACAAATACGTGAACTAATTGGGTGGGGCGTTAATTTCGACCGAAACGACCATGGCGACTTTGACCTTCACCGAGAAGGAGGGCACAGCGAATTTCGTATTCTTCACCATGCCGACAACACCGGCTTCGAAATACAACAAAGCCTTATTCGTCAAGTGCGCGAAAATCCGAATATCGACATCTTCGAGCATCATTTTGCTATCGAAATAATCACTCAACACCACCTTGGCAAAATTGTGACTCGCCGCACACCCGACATCACATGCTACGGCGCATATGTGCTAAACGAAGGGAACTCTTCCGTCGATAAATTCCTCGCCAAAATCACACTTATGGCAACCGGTGGTGCCGGTGCCGTTTACACTACTACCACAAACCCCCTCGTTGCAACCGGCGACGGTATTGCTATGGTCTACCGCGCAAAAGGCACCGTACAGGACATGGAATTCATTCAATTCCACCCTACCGCACTTTACCACCCCGGCGACCGACCATCCTTCCTCATCACGGAAGCCATGCGTGGCTATGGAGCCGTACTACGCAACCTTAAAGGGGAGGAATTCATGCACAAATACGACCCCCGACTTTCTCTCGCTCCACGCGACATAGTTGCACGTGCTATCGACTCTGAAATGAAACAATACGGCGACGACCACGTATATCTCGACGTCACTCATAAAGACCCTGAAGAAACTAAGCACCACTTCCCCAATATTTACAAAAAATGTCTATCCCTCGGCATCGACATCACCAAGGACTACATCCCCGTTGCCCCCGCAGCTCACTACCTCTGCGGTGGTATCAAAGTCGACAGCAATGCTGAGTCTTCTATCAAACGTCTCTACGCTGTTGGTGAATGTTCTTGCACCGGGCTGCACGGCGGCAATCGCTTGGCTTCCAACTCTTTGATTGAAGCCGTAGTTTACGCCGATGCCGCTGCCCGACATGCCGTTGAAGTTGTAGGACATTACTCTTTCCGCTCCGACGTGCCCGACTGGAACGACGAAGGAACCCGACACCCCGAAGAAATGGTACTTATCACTCAGAGTATCAAGGAAGTAAACCAAATAATGGGCACCTATGTAGGCATCGTTCGCTCCAATTTGCGACTCGACCGCGCTTGGAACCGTCTCGACATCCTTTACGAAGAAACCGAAAAACTTTTCAAATGCTCTAAGGCGTCACGCGAAATTTGCGAACTTCGTAATATTATCAACGTGGGATACCTCATCATGCGTCAAGCCAAAGAGCGCAAAGAGTCAAGAGGTCTACACTACACTCTCGACTATCCCCCTACTGCCCGGTAACTATATAACACGCGGCTTAATTGCCGATATTACCTACTATAATGAAAGGGCCTGTTAAAATTATAACTGCCCTGATAATCGGCTCGACAACAGCGATATCGGGCTATTGCTCACAACCGGATCCTTCTGGCGAAAATCCGGTTGCGCTTCGCTCCGTGCGTCAAAAAATATTCCGTGGCAAAACTCGCGTTGTCATTGACGGGGACACCGTTACAATGCTCGTTTTCAATGAAATTGACGTTTATCCCCCTCTCAAATTCAAGAGCAAAAAAGATGAAAATTTCTACTGGCGCACCGTGCGCGACGTGCGGAAAGCCCTCCCTTATGCCAAACTTATCGCCGAAACTCTTACCGAAACCTACGAATATCTTCTGACGTTTGAAACCGAGGAGGAACGGAAACACTACCTTAAAGAGATGGAGGATGAAGTGTTCAACCAATACAAACCGGCTCTCAAACGATTCACCAAAAGTCAAGCCAAAATGCTCGTCAAACTAATCGGACGCGAAACCAACCAAAGCGGTTACGAAATCCTCAAAGCCTTCCTCGGCACCACAAGAGCCGTTTTCTACCACGGATTCGGAAAACTTTTCGGCGTCAACATCAACGGCAAATATCGCCCCGACAAAGATAAAAATGATGCCATAATTGAGCGTGTTGCATCTCTCATCGAACAGGGGCAATTGTAAATTTTTCATAAATAATCAAACAAAGTTGTTAACTTTTACTTTCACCCTCAATATTGTCCTAAATAATTTTTAGGCATAACCTATTACACAAAGTAGCAATAC
>CAYWXG010000015.1:0-47400 GCA_964462445.1 uncultured Barnesiella sp.
TTGACCATTTGGCTCTTTAGAATATATTTTACCAACTAAAATGACCATTAGACCCACAATTTTATAAAACGCAAGACCTATTGTATTAGAAAAAGCCTTGCATCATTTAAATGCAAGGCATAAACCATAAATCCATAAACTATTTTATCATTATCCTTTCATGAAATCTCTTTCTATGCTTGCAACATCCTCTTGAAGTTGCTTTTCATGTGCCAAGCGATCTTCAATGCTTTTACAAGCGTATAAAACAGTTGCATGTGTACGAGATAATCTCGTACCAATTGCCGTAAGAGCCATCTTAGCATGTTTTTTAGCCATATACATTACCATTTGACGAGCATCCGAAACTTCACGCTTACGTGATTTTGTGAAAATTGCGTCCGGCTCTATATTGTAATGAGCACTTACGCTCTGTGTGACCATCTCAAAGTTAATCTGCTTTTTGTTAATTTTGACTGAATTTGAAATTACTGTTCTTGTTAAATCATGGTCAATAGGCCTATTTAGAATTGTAGCACGAGTAACCAATGAAACCATAATGCCTTCTAACTCTCGAATACTACCTGTAACATTAGTTGCAATAAATTCAATAAGTTCATCGGGAACAGGCAATCCTTCTTGTTCAGCAATACGTGTAAGGACACTACGACGCAAATTCATATCAGGACGTTCCAACTCAACAGTCATACCCCACTTCATGCGAGTCAGCAATCTTTCGGGCATACCTTTAAGCATAGACGGAGAACAATCGCTTGAGATAATTATCTGTTTATTATTTAGATGAAGATGACTGAATATGTGAAAGAACGTGTTCTGTGTTTTCTCTTTATCAATCAAATCCTGAATATCATCAATAATCAAAACATCTATACTCTGATAAAAGTGAATAAAATCATTGATTCGACCATTACGAGACGCAACAGTAAATTGACTTTCAAACAAACGTGAACTTATATATAAAATACGTAGTTGTGGACAATTTTCTTTCAAACTCAGTCCTATAGCATGCATAAGATGAGTCTTTCCTACACCCGATGGACCAAAAATAAACAAAGGGTTAAATGTTTTATTGTTGGGATCACTTCCTATTGCTTTGCCAATTGATAATGCAATTTTATTACACTCTGACCCACAATAGTTGTCAAATGTATATCGGGGGTTTAATTGAGAATCAAATGGTACTTGAGCCGGAGTATTAAAAGGATTGGCAGGAGCTAACCCTTTTTGAGGAGCAGGAGAAGGTGCCGCACTTCTAATGTCGACCGCAGTAGATGTGTCATCTTGCACCTGATTATAATGATAGAACAGCTTTGTATTTGATCCGAAAACACGCTTGATGGCACTGCCAAGAAGATGAGAATACTTTTCTTCTATATATTCTACATAAAAAGAAGTTGGGACGGTAAGAGTAACCTTACCATCGACAAAATTTTTGAGCGTGATAGGCCGAAACCACGCATCAAATTGCTGAGGGGGAATATTATCGCTTATTATTTTTAAGCAATCCCCCCATTGTTGGGTAGAAGATTTTTCCATCAAGTGTATAGTTTAAGGGCTGTTCTTTAGTTATACAAATTTCATATAATTTTTTCTTAAAAAAAAGTATAATTTTATTTGCAAATTAAACAAAAGGTATAAGTTATCTGTCTGTCAGCAATTTAACAACTCGTGGAACATTTAGTTAATCAATTACTAAAGGTAATATTCGCAATTATCTGTGAATTAAGAGAATACCCAATATGCATACAAACTTATTTCTCCGTGAAAAAGTTAATCAAATATTACAATTCCCCCTTATATCAACAATTTTTGATAATTTTTATAATTTTTCTTACCGCCACGCTTTATTTAGACTAAATATAAATAACGCAAGCTAACGAAAATTTTTGCTATATATAAATATAACGAAATTATGGATCAACATCATAATATATCTGCGTACTCTTTATCGCAGGATTTTTTGCCATAGACTCATAAGTCGACTTTAAAATGAGTCGAAGTTTTTCAAGAGAAGCGCCATTCTCAACCTTTATCATTATTTTTTGTATATAAAGGGATTTTACGCGCGTAACACGAGGTTGATCGGGTCCACTTACTCTATTACCAAGCTGTGTAGATAATTGACCAGCGTAGGTATGAGAAAATTGTTGCAAAATTGATGCATCAGCATGCTTCAAGTAAATATAAATAATACGAGTAAATGGTGGATATAGATAGGTTTTTCGTTCTTCTATTTCAAAATTGAAAAAATCAATGTAGTTATGATTAGCTACAAATTTTAATATTGGATGTTCAGGAGTATATGTTTGAATTACAACTTCGTTTCCTTCTGTATCACCACGTCCCGCACGTCCGGAAACTTGTTCCAGCATATTATATGCTCGCTCTGACGCTTTAAAATCCGGATTATTTATCAGTTCATCGGCATTAATCACAACAACAGATGATACAGAGCCAAAATCGAGACCTTTTGTCACCATCTGAGTCCCAACTAAAATATCGGCTTTATGAGATGAAAAAGCATCGATTATAGCTTCATAACCATCTTTATTTCGAGTAGTATCGAGGTCCATACGAAGCACCTTATGAGTGGGAAATATGTTTTCGATTTCCCCTTCAACTCGCTCCGTTCCGTAGCCTACAACTTCAATCGAAGGTTGATGACATTGAGGACAAAAATCAGGTAATTCATATAATGCACCACAATAATGACACACTAATCTACGAGAATGATTATGGTATGTTAAAGAAACATCACAATATTGGCATTTTGGGACCCATGCACATTGCTTACATCTAACTATTGGAGCAAAACCTCGGCGGTTTCGAAATAATATTGCTTGACAAGAGTTGTTAACCGCGCTATTAATACTATTTATTGCATCAAGAGAAAGAGGACCATTAACTTCACCTTTTTGTCTTGCGCGTTTCATGTCAACAATGTGAATTGGAGGTAAGGGAAGATCATTATATCGAGTGGAAAGACTTACCAACCCAAACTTCCCATTTTTCGCTTTGTAATACGTCTCAATTGCCGGTGTCGCGCTTCCAAGCAGTGCTTTAGCGCCATGCATTGACGCCAAAACAAGAGCAACATCTCTTGCATTATAACGAGGAGCAGGGTCTGCCTGTTTATAACTTGCCTCATGCTCTTCATCTACAATAACCAACCCCAAGTGACCAAATGGAAGGAATAAAGAGGATCTTGCACCTAAAATAACACGTGGACCTGACTCCGAAAGCATTGTCTTCCAAATATCAACTCGTTCATTGTCGGAAAATTTTGAATGATAGACAACGATACTATTTCCGAAAATATTTTGTAGTCGTCGAGTTAATTGAGTTGTCAATGCGATTTCAGGGACAAGATATAACACTTGTTCACCACGATTTAATGCGGCATGAATAAGGTGTGAATATATCTCCGTTTTACCACTTGATGTAACTCCATGTAAAAGCACTGTTGATTTTTCCCGCCATTGCTCGGTAATTTCATCACAAGCTTTCATCTGAGCGTGTGTTAACAATGGCAATTTTCCTAACGGAGTCCCATCGAATTTAAAACGATTTATTTCACATCGTTCAATTCTTGCCAGCCCCTTTTTAACAACAGCATTAAGTATTGCAGAGGTAACTCTGGCACGTTCAAGAAGTTCTTTTTTGTCAACAGTCTTTACCATAGCATCTTTACGACAAATGCCACTCATTTCTGTTAACGTCATCAACAGTCGCTCTTGCTTCTTTGCCGACTTAACTTCGGCAAAAGCGTTTGCCATTGTAGAAATATCATACATCGGCAACACTACTGTTTGCTTAATAGCTCGATATCGCTCAACAATTTTTTCTGAAATAATCAACAAACCTTTGTCAATCATCAGAGTAATTAGCGCCGGGAGATTTTTAACCGTAACTTCACGCGCTATTGCCGATACTGCCATACACTTATTTTCGCCAAGCAATGACATTATCAAAACCTCTCGTTCCTCTAAATCCCATTCCCCTTCCGGTTCATAATCGGGATTTATTTCCACAAAAGTTTCACTCTCTACTTTCAGTCCGGAAGGAACTGCAGCCTTATATACATCGCCGGTAGCACACATATAATAATCGGCTACCCATTTCCACAATTTCAATTGTGGATGTTTAACGATAGGAAAATTATCCAGAACGACTGCAATATCTTTAATTTCGAACCCTTCCGGCGCCTTATTAGTCAACGAACTTACTATACCGGTATAATATTTCTTTCGTCCGAAAGGGATAATCACCCTATATCCAACTTTTACACTGCTTTCTAAATCAGCCGGAATTGAATACGTAAAAGTTGAATCAAGCGGGAGTGGTAATATTATTTCGGCATACCAACGCGACATTGCTCATAAAACTGAATAGATGAGGAGTTATAAAAAATTAAAGCAACTTAATGCTAATGTAGCGTTTGGGATTTTTGCGAATATCAATCAACAAAGAATCAATGCTTAATGTCGCTTTAGTCAAATTATTATAAAGCGTTGAATCGTTCAACAAAGCACCGACAGTAGAGTTGGAGCTTTGAAGTTGAGCGGTAAGTGTTGCAAGATCAGCCGATATTTGATTAATATTATTAAGGGTAGAATCAATAGGAGCATCAGCCACTTGTGAAGTTACGGCATTTAGGTCATTGACAATATTATTAACTGATGTCACTACGTCATTTACCGTAGACATCGTTGATGGCAACGCTTTCATAGTGGCATTAAGAGATGTAGCTGCTGAACTAAGTGTAGCCGTCAACACAGAAATATTATCAAGCGAATGTAATAAGGCCTCATTTCCGGTCAGATTGTTAATATTAGTAAATATTGAGTCAATCTTCGGCATAATATTGTTAACTCCGGGTAGTAATTGTTCGGACACCTGATCCATCATACCAGACATAATCGCCGCAGGTATTGTATCCCCCGGATGATAATATTCATTATTTTTAGCCATATCAATCTTCACTGATGCCGTACCTAACAGACTACTTTCAATCAAAGCTGATGAATTTACGGGAACTTTAAATTTCTTATCAAGGCTAATCGATACTAAAACACATCCAGGGCGATCGTACATCAATTCGACATTGTCAACTTGACCGATTTTGTAGCCATTGACCGTCACCGGGGCCGCCACTTCAAGTCCCTTTACATCGTTGTAGACTGCATAATAATAGTTAGATGGTTTAAATATACTAACTCCTTTTAAGTACTCAATACCAAAGAATAATACAGCCAGTGCGATAAGCACGCAGGCTCCTATCATCATCTCTTTTGTGAAAATCTTTTTCATATATTGTTATATTTTTTATACTTAACTTAATACTGCTATCTATAAATTTACACGTTTGCCATTTTCCATTTTAATCACAAATGCCTGTGGAAACTTCTTTCGAAGCTTGCGCATCGCAATTTCAGCATCGTGCTTGGTTTTATGATGTCCGACAGTGTATTTATACATCCCTTTGTCAAAATATTCGTTTACATTTTCACCTTTGAATAATTTTGATGATAAAGACAATTGGGTGTCGTTTGCCAGCACTTGTACTCGATACTCGATGCCTGTAGATGTATTATCCCCGATTTCTAAATCATTAGAATCTCCAGAGTTGTTTTGTTGAAAAGTGTTATCATTATCTTCAACTTCTTTAGAGGGAGCAATTGCCGGTCTGTTTCCTTCAATAGCATCATAATATTCTTCAAAAGCTTGATAAAGGGACTTTGCCATTTTGTCAACGCCATTGCTTGATGCCATAAACCGCTCAGCATTAGGGTTGCTTATGAAATCTAATTCGACTAATACAGAAGGCATTCCAACAGACCAAAGCACCCAAAATCCGGCTTGTTTAACTCCTTTATCAGCGCGCCCCGCAGTTTTAACCAAATAATCTTTTGCGAGAGTTGCGAATTCAATACTTCTATCGAGGTGCATACTCTGATTTAGTTCGAATGCTATATATGATTCGGGGGAATTAGGATCAAATCCTTGATATTTCTGAGAATAATCCTCCTCAAGATACATTACGGCATTTTCACGTTGTGCTACTGCGAGGTTGCTTTCCGACCGATGCAATCCACAAGTATATACCTCAGCACCGCTGACCGTTGCACGACGTTTATTTTTCTTTGGCAAAGAATTAACATGAATCGAGATAAACAAATCACCATTAGCATTATTGGCAATCTTTGCTCGTTCATTAAGAGCTATAAATACATCTTTGTCGCGGGTATAAACTACTTTTACATCGTCGGTGGAATATTTTTCTTTAATCTTATCACCTAGCTTCTTAGCAACATTCAGGTTAATTGTCTTCTCATTGGTTGTAGCACCAATTGCGCCATAGTCCTTGCCACCATGCCCAGGGTCAATAACAACAACGAATAGCTTGGCTTCAGCATTTAATACTAAAGTCAACAAAAGCACGAGCGTTGTTATATATTTAAAATACCCCAACATATTCATTTTACAAATTTAGATAAAATCTCACAAATATCAGCCCACTTTAAGTTTGAAATTTCGTTAAATAATATTTTTGACTAATTTTGTAAACTATTCAACCAAAAATCATGAAGCAGTTTAATCTCAATATAATAGCTTTATCACTAATATTCACATTCTGTAGTTGCAATAGCAACCGAAATGGTAATTCAGCGACAACTAAAGCCGAGTTTACACGGCTTGATAATATCGTTGCTAATTTTTCATCCTACCATTCAAATGAGCAAATGGCAATTATAGATTCATTGTCAATCCCACTCTCTGATTATATTTATCTAATGGGGGCTTCTACCGGCGATATTTCGGCATCAATTGACTCCTTAAGTCACACTGCTGCATTTGCAATGTTCAAACCGGAGGTTGATAAAGTGTTTTCATCTACGGAAATCCTTGAAAATAACTTAGGAAAAATCAATACAAATATTCAGGAGATATTACCATCACTTCCCGACTACATGTTTTTCGGAATAATTTCCCCTTACCGTCAGCAAGTGATGCTCGTAGACTCTACAATATATGTTGCATTAAATCATTATCTCGGAGCAAATCACGAAGCATATAGTTCAATGCCGGAGTTTACTCGAGCGACCAAACAATCCGCATACATTCCGATTGATGTTGCTGAAGCTATAGTTTCTGTTGAATATCCATATGTTGCGGAGGACACCCCAACGGCAATTCAATATCTGCTATATGAAGGAGCAAAAGTTCAGGCGATTTCAATGCTGACCGGCATTGATGATATTCCAACTCTTATGGGGTGGGGAGCACAACAAGCATCATCGGTTGAATTGCAAGAGGCTGCTATATGGAGAAAAATGGCAGAAGACAATATAATATACTCGACAGATATGTCGATTGCACGACGCCTTTGTGAACCTGCTCCTAATTCTCGTGCCATTTCTCCTGACTTGCCCGGCAGAGTTGGGCGTTATATCGGATATCGCATAGTTAGTTCATATATAGAAAATAACCCAAGCACTACCCTTTTAGATATTCTCTCCCCCGACTTCTATAATAATCCTTCAACTCTAATTAATTCATCATATTCACCGAAATAAAATATCAAGGGGCGTGTCGGATGACACACCCCTTGATTGTAATCTTCAAGTAGATAGCCTCGGCTCTTACTTTCTGATACCAAGCTCTTTTTGAGCGATGATTGCACGGTAACGATTGATGTCTTTCTTAGCAAGGTAGTCAAGAAGACGACGACGTTTACCTACGAGCATCTTAAGAGCGCGAGCAGTTGTATAATCTTTATGATTTGACTTCAAGTGTTGAGTCAAATGAGCGATACGGACTGAGAATAATGCAATCTGTGCTTCAGGTGAGCCAGTGTCAGTCTTGCCCTTACCGTACTTCTCAAAGATTTCTACTTTTTCTTCAGAATTCAAATGCATTCTTTCGGATGTTTAAGTGTTAATAAATAGAATATATGCTTAAAAAGCAGTGCAAAGATACAATATTTCCATCAATCAGCAAAATTTTCCAAGAAATATTTATAAAGTTCGATAAATTTGCACTAAAAAATTTCAGTTGATTATCTTTATTTATAATACGGGCTCAATTTTGGTATAATTAAATATAATAGGAAGTACATACCACACATTTAATTTTTTACCATTGTGCTCACCAGGGATGAATTTTGGCAAAAGGCGAACCACTCTCAATGCTTCTTCGTCAAAAACGGGAGATGTAGCTCTCAAAATTTGAGGAGAGCGAACATAACCTAATTTATCAATATAAAATTGTACGACGACTCTCACGACATTTTCTCCATCTGTATTCTCCGGGTATTTTAAATTGCCATAAATGAATTTGAGCAATTCAGTTTCGCCTCCGGGAAACTGAGGCATACGCTCTACGCTACTACCATAAATTAAATCCTCATCAATAGTATCACCTTCTATTTGCGCGACTTCAATTTGTGGAATTTTGTTTTTTCGGGTGGGGGCAACTTCTCCTTCAAGAATGTATAGGTCGTCAGGGTCGTGGAATATTTCCCCTTGAATAATCTCAACAACACCTGTATCTCTATCGGAAACAACATCTACTTTTGACATCGGAGTTTGAGAATGATTGGGTGTTTCAATATTTTCCACAATTCTTGTTATATCTTTGACTTCACCGCATTTTGAGGTTAAAGTTGTATCTTGAAAATCTTTGTGTGAAATAGGATTTGATTGATTTTTAACCGATTCACTGCTACAACCGGAAAGAAAAATCATGCCTGCTGAAATCCCGGCTAAAGCTACAGCTTTCCCTGCAAGAGAACGAGAGCGGAGCTGCTCCTCAAGATAGCGCACTTCTGCTTCACATTTGGGACATGTGCCAAGACAATCACCTTTATAGCGACATTCTGAGATTGCGAACTCTATGTCATTCGCTTCAGCAATCTGACGACGTATTTCCTTCAATATCTTGCAAGTATACTTTCCTCGTGCCATAGTTAGTGAGTTTTATAAGTAAATAAATCAAAGTATTTAAATCCGAGCATTTCGAGAGTCATACGACTTATCTCTTGGTCGGTTTCGGTATTAAATCCGGGGATCAGAGGTAAACGAATTGTACAATCATCTTGTCGTCCAGCCTCTATAATAAGGCGAAGATTTTCCATAACCAAATTATTGTCCCGACAAGTATAGGCACGGTAAATTTTATTGTTCATATCCTTTATATCGACAATCAGAGAGTCGACTACAGGGAGCAACTCTTCAATATTCGCAGTTGGCACATTGAGAGATGTTTCCAAATTAAGTTTCCAACCGGGTCCGCATAAATTTCGAAACTCTCGGATAAATTGCGGCCGAAGAGAGGGCTCTCCCCCACCGAAAGTGACACCACCATTGGTCGCAAGGAAGTAAAGCTCGTCAATACGGGTCTCAGCATACAACTGTTCCGGTGTATATTCGCGAAAATATTGTCCATAATCCAACGACTGCGGGTTAAGACAATATTGGCAACAGAGCGGGCATCCGTGAAAAGCGACAAGAGTTGTCACGCCCTCTCCATCAATTGTAAGGCGATGACGCGCGATACCGATTATCTTTGCCAATTGCTTGTTCATGCTTTAAGGTCTATTGACCCAAAAATAGTGAATGTTTTGTAGATATGCAAAAATGAACTTAAGTAATTATTGATGTCCGATATTTTATTCAAAGATATTTGGTGGAGATTGAATATCAATAAATAATTGCAAAGGGCTGACTCCCATTTTGAGGAATCAGTCCTTTGTTTTGTTTCATCAAAATCTTTTATCAAGCACCAATAAAATACGTAATATGCATATTGATATTAGATTAATTATAAATTCAATGCCAATCTATATCAAACATGACTTTAATTATATTTAAGACACTACTTATGCTTTTAAACTGATAATATTATGAGTCAATTAAAATATAGCACTCATTTAGTAAGAATTTGCAAAGTAGATTATTAATGGAATTCCTTTCCCTCTCCCATTGTATTCAATTGACATATCACCTTTAAATAATACGCGTCCATCAGATAGAGATTTAGCGGATTCGAAGGAAAAGATTTTCCACAGGATTTTATCAAATATCGATAATACTATTTTTGAGGAAATTCTAAATTCTTAATCGCTTTAGACGTAACAGAATAACACTTCATGCCAGCATCCTCCTGTATAATTAACAACTCTAATTCGGGAATAAATGAACACATATAATTTATATCTGAGTAGCATTTAAAGGATCGTTTTTGATTAAGTTGATCATATACTTTAACTTCTAACTCTTTTATTTCCGACAACTCTTCAGAGGCAACAACAAATTTATCTTTTAATTCAAAAGTAAAAATTTCGCCATCTTGAGTTATTTTTTTAACTTCACCAAATCTGGGTAATTTTCGTTCTGCCACCACGCCAACACCTGATTTAAACCCAAATTCGTATTCTATCTGAAGTTTTGTGGTACTTATCAAGAATCCTGTCTGTACTGGTGCTACTTCGCATAATTTTGCTAATTTTTGCAGATTTTCTTCTCTTGCACTTGCAGAAATTAATCCGTAAACAAAATTAACATAACCCTCATTCCATTCATTACTAAGATAATTTATATAACGTTCTATGTATGTCGTATTATTCCCTCCAGAGATTGCTTCCACTATAAAATTTTCACTATCTGATGAACTAATTTCATACTTCTTCGTCCAATTGTTTGCTACATCAAAAGATTCATACTTATTCACAATTGTGCTTCTGAACGAATTATCATTAAAAAACAACTTTTTTCTCGAAATCTCGCCATTTACATACTCATATTGTGCATATCCTTGATATGCATAATTACGAATCGCCGATGTAGCTTTCACAAGATCGCCATATTCATTAAATTCTTGGGATAATTCAGGATACTTTTTATCAGTTTTCGAAATCAATCTATAAGAAGATGTTTCTAAGCAATTTGCAATCAATCGCCCATCATTGTTATAGATTGCAATAGAGATACTGTCTGGTTTTGAATAATTATATTTGTAAACTTTATATAGTTGTTTATCCCTATTGACGCCTTGTATATTGCCTTTTTGTAAATAAATTGATGATTTTATAGGTTTACCATTATGATTATTGGGGAAATACTCATAGGTATATTTTTTATATTCATAATTTTTATTAGGCTCTGTTATGGTTTTTGAAACAAGATAACCTAAACTGTCATATTCATACTCGTAAATATATTTTCTTAATTCCCTGTCTTCTATTATATTCTTGACAATCCGACAAGGTTTACCTTTAATGTAGTAATACTCAGAGAGCTCAGTTGGATTGTATGTCACTAATTCTCCGAATTCTTCACCTGTAGGACATGTCATTTCTACTATCGAAAATACCTTATCTTTGTCTTTTAATCGCTCAAAGTAGGGATAACCCTCGATAAAATCCTCAGAATAAGTTTGGCCTGATAAATTTAAAGTAACAGCTAAACATGCGATAAATAAAATTTTGTAGATTTTCATAATTGTATAATTTATATTATTAGTTCAATTAACTTAGCTACATATTAAAATGCTGTACCAGGAATTATTTGACACATTTTTGGCAGATGAATAATACTTTAAAATAAAAATTCTTTTAGAAAGTAAAATTAGTTTAACATCGTCAAGTCGCGAACTAATTGCCAACCTTTAAGATCTCAATCCTGGCACAACTTTTTCAAACCACACTTCATATTTTTTGTAATACCATTGTATAAATATTAAAGTTCTCTGTTTTGGCAAATTTACGACGGAAATAGAGTCGAGAAAAATGTCAAATTACATCAAAGCATATCAAATTATATCAAACTGAAGTTTTGAGTGAAATTTGCAAAATTCTATTAAATCCAATCATACTAAGTTAATAGTACCATCCATAATCCGCGTTAATTTCTACAATCAAATCCGACCGGCTTTCTCTAATTTAAGTAAAGTTATTAACTTTGCCATATGGAAAATTTTGAAAGTGACATATCTCAAATTATAGACAGAAGCGAAAATAACACTTTCATCGCCCAAAGTTATACCGATATAAAGCCGTTACATCGCTCCTCGAAAGGTGCTTTCGAACTTTTCCGTGCTAACCATTTTGGGAAATGGGTAGTATTAAAAGCGCTTAAAGAGGATTATCGCAGTGATCCATTTTTTGAAACGATTCTACAAAAGGAATTCCGCCTTGGTCATCAAATTTCCCATAAAGGTATAGTAGAGACTATTGATTATATCAATCTTCCACAAATTGGCAATGCCATAGTCCTTGAATACATCAATGGTGCGACTCTTCGTGAATATATAGAAGAGAACGCGCCTCTATCGGTTGACGAGTGTAAACGAATTGTAAATGAGACACTCGATGCAGTAGGGCATCTCCACATCAACAAGGTAATTCATCGCGACCTAAAGCCCGAGAATATTATGATAGAACGCAACACCGGGACTGTCAAGATTATTGATTTGGGCTGCGCTGATGCATCTGACTACAATGTAATAAAAGGGCCTGCCGGCACACGACATTATGCTGCGCCAGAACAACTCATAACAGGGGGTAAAATTGATGTAAGGGCCGATATATATGCAATAGGTAAAATAATTCTCGATATCGTGAGCGTGACCAATATTAAATGGCGCAAAGCGATAAAGATTGCCAAGAAATGCACTGAAGAGAACCCAACGGACCGTTATAGCTCAGTAGCAGAATTACTTCGTGCGCTAAATAAGACCCCTAAACGGCAGAATATCATATTTGCAGCTGCAGCTATCATTACTATTATTATCGCATCTGTTATAATATTCCGGAGAGGACAAGATGCACCCGTTTCTACTCCAATATCGACACAATTAGGAAATATTGACACAATCTATGTCGCCCCAACTCGCACTAATCAAGAAATCGCTGATAGTATCTGTAACTCTAAAGCTATTATAAAAAATGAAGAATTAGATGCGAAACATAATTCGACCGACCCTCAATTAGAGCACACCGACAATATTAATGATAAGGCAAAATATATTGCTCCTACTCGAACTAATCAAGAAATTGCTGATAGCATATATAATTCGAAAGCTACTATAATAAAAGAAGAATTGGATGCGAAACTTAATGTGGCATATACACAATTAGAACACGCCGACAATGTTTATGATATGGCAAAATTTGAGCCTCAAATAGATGATTTGTTCCCCGGTTTTATAGACAGTACTCACAATGAACTCTCCCAATATTCAACAGGAGAAATTTTGGAAAGTTATATCTCTAACCTAAACAAGCAATTTTATGAAATAAGATATAATTACAGAATAACTCACATGAGAACACACCTGAAAAACTTATTTTATAATCTTGGCGACAGTGCCGGTTTTAAAACATTTGACGAACGATTTCTAACTAAACAAGGTTATAAATAAAGCAATCCCGGTGACATTGTTGTCACCGGGATTGCTTTGTTATTAGGAATTATTTTAATCTGCAAAAGCATCCTCACCATAATAGGCATGCCAGTCAATAAGGTCTCGAAATTTATTCTTATCATTTTCGGAAAAGAAATATAGTGGTAGAGTAATGCGGTCGCTCCTAAATGCATGACTATATTCAATCCCATTGGAATCAAGCACAGTTTCATTAAATAATTCAAACTTAGCACCATACCAATTATCGACAAATATTTCTGCATTATTATTATCTGCACAAATGAAATACTTTGCATTGGATGTATCTTCTTTAAAATAAAAATATCCAACCAATGTTCCCGGATTTTCAAACAAACAGAAGACGACAGGATAATCTGCAATTTTGGCAGAGATAGTAGACTCAATTTTAGGCTCTTCAATTTCAAATTTCTCAACCAAAGTGCCATTAAAATCATATATATTACGACGAGTCGAATATTTATCATGTGCGCTACATGAGCCTTCGTAATATAAGATATACTCTTTAAGCACCAATGCTGTTTTATCATCATTAAATTTCGCGTCACCGTCCAATTCAAAACGTGATACAGAACCGGTTTTAAGATTATATTTAATAACCGAACAGATACTATTTCTTTCGCAAGAATTTCCAATAATTATCATCTCAGTATCATTTACGACAATATCCTCATAGGCAATATAAGCCTCTGCGAATTTCATTTGCAAAGTAATAGAATCAACCAATAAATCATATTTACAAATCATATTATATTTATCATAGCTACCATCGCTACCATCATTTGTCAAATAGAAGATAGCTTTGAGATTTTCATTATTAAATTTAGCGATAACTGAGTCACCAAGAGCATTAATTAACTTCACCGCTGCTGCAGTTTTTTCAATCATTTCAGATTTATCAATAATTTCGGCCGCGTCATCCTCCATTGGCTTATCACTACGATTAATCCAACATAGAGCTAAGCCAAGCAAATTGAAGATAAGCAGAACAATTATGATAATAATCCAAGGCTTTGCCTTTGAAGATTTCTCTTGAAGTGAATTAGCATCTATTGACTGCTCATTTAACGATTTCCCACAATTACTACATTTAAGAGTTGTAGTTTTAATTTCTTGTCCACAATAAGGACACGTTTTTAAAGTTTCCATAATTTAATGATAAGTAAGAATGCCGCAAAGTTAATGAATTACGATAGAAATACTTTCAATTTTTGAAATACCAAATCATGTCAATTCATATCAAATTAAGTCAATTTATATCAAATTTGAATTATCACTATTTTGTCAAAGATTTTGCTTAATTTTGTAAATATATATAAGCAATGACACAAGATAATTTTAACATAGAGCGCCTGAAAAACGATATTGAACGAAAACTCAATCGTTCAATTAAATCGCCTATAGATTTCAGTTTCTTATCTAATGAAATCAATAAAGCACTGAACGAGACACTAAGCGCTTCAACCTTACAGCGCATTTGGAATTATGTAGCTACTACGTCCACCCCACGTAATTCGACATTGTCTCTGTTATCTCGATTTCTCGGATATTCGGGATGGGATAGTTATGTTGCAGATCTATTGCGCCGAAAAACTAATGAATCCGACTATGTCATTACCAAACTTATTCGCGCTATAGATTTACGCGAAGGAGATATTCTTCGAATCGGTTGGTTGCCTAACCGAGAATGTATCATTCGCTATTCCGGTAACTTCTATTTCAAAGTCGTGTCATCAGTGAACTCAAAATTGCAAGTAGGAGACACATTTATGGCAATGTCGTTTAGTCTGGGAAATACACTTCACATCTCAAACCTTCGTGGTAAAGGTGATGCTACATACGACTATGAAGCCGGCAAAAAGAGTGGACTGACAACATTGGAACTTCTTCCGCCATATGAGCAATACTAAATTCTCTTATAATAGATAAAATAATAAGTGCCGATTACAGACCATCACTGTCTTCGGCACTTAAAGTTTATTTGAAGTAATCCTATAACACTCTAAATTTATGGATTACATCTGTTCTACGATTTTAGCTGTGACGTTGGAGGAGTTCTCGCTCGATTTCGGGGAGGGAGACATTCATTTGTTCCAATAGTACCAATAAATGGTAAATCAAATCGGAAGCTTCGTAGATGAAACGGTCGCGATTACCATCGACTGCTTCTATCGTTGATTCAACCGCCTCTTCTCCAACTTTTTGAGCAATTTTCTTAACTCCCTTTATAAATAGCTTTGTAGTGTAGGAATTTTCGGGCATTTCTGCATGACGACGTTCTATCAAATTAGATAAAGAGCGAATAAAGCCTTCCTCTGCCGGAGTGTCAAAGCAAGCTTCAGTGCCTCGATGACAAGTTGGCCCAACAGGAATTGCTTTTATCAGCAGAGTATCATTGTCGCAATCGGAATACATCTCCTTTACATCAAGGAAATTGCCTGAGGTCTCCCCTTTTGTCCACAAGGCGTTGCGAGTGCGACTAAAGAAGGTTACTCTTCCTTCTGCTTTAGTTTTTTCAAACGCCTCGCAGTTCATATAACCGAGCATCAACACTTTTAATGTCACTGCATGTTGAATAATTACAGGTAGCAAGCCATCGGCACATTTATCGAGTTTGAAGTCGTTGAAATTCATGTTATGTCCTTAATTTTGAAGTGTTGATTTATAATCTTACAGGAATATTTTTTTTAGCGAGTTGGCGTTTAAGAGCATCAATTGAAATTTCTCCATAATGGAAAATGCTTGCAGCAAGAGCTGCGTCAGCTCTACCATCAATAAGCACATTTGCAATATCATTCACACTGCCTGCACCCCCGGAAGCAATCACCGGGATATCAAGAGATGATGCAAGTGCAGCATAAGTTTGGCAAGGGTAACCGGAGCGTGTACCGTCGTGGTCCATAGATGTAAAGAGAATTTCTCCTGCGCCGAGTTGCTCAACCCTTTTAGCCCAACCAAACAGCTCTATATCCGTCAGTTTAGAACCGCCATGAGTAGTAATACGCCATGAGCCGTCGGCAATAGTGCGAGCATCAATTGCCACAACCACAAATTGGCTGCCATATTTAGATGCAATATCACTAATAAGTTGGGGGTTAGCGACAGCTGCCGAATTTATAGTTATCTTATCAGCACCCGCATCAAGCAAAGTAGCCGCATCATCAAGTGAAGAAATACCTCCACCAACTGTAAATGGGATATTGACACGGTCTGCTACCCTTTCAACCAACTTAGTAAAAGTTGATCTACGCTCTTTTGATGCAGTTATATCAAGATATACTAATTCGTCGGCACCTTCAGCCGCGTATCGTGCGCCAAGTTCTACCGGATCACCAACATCTGTAAGCCCCTCGAAATTAACACCTTTAACAGTGCGACCATCCTTTACATCAAGACAGGGAATTATACGTTTTGCTAACATAATTTTTCTAATTCATTAAGCGTTACGCGTCCTTCATAAAGAGCCTTTCCAACGATAACACGACGGAGGTTCAATTCTTTACATTTTTCAATATCGGTCAATGATGAGATACCTCCACTGACCGTAAAATCGATTGTAGGATATTTTTTTTGAGCTTCAACGTATAAATCGAACGACGGGCCTTGCAACATCCCATCTCGAGAAATATCGGTAACTATAGCTTGAGAAAGTCCGAAAGGTAGAAATCTATTGACTATGTTATCTAGAGTCAAATCAGTGTCACCAAGCCACCCTGAAATTGCGATTTTGCCATTACGGAGATCCGCGCCTAACACCATCATTGCCGAGCCATATTCGCCAAGCCATTTTTCGAAGAGTTCAGGTTGTTTGGCTGCAACGCTCCCAATTACAGCATAAGAGCAACCGGCATTAACGCAATCACGCATATCAACGTCCGTCTTAATACCACCACCCCATTCAATTCGAGCATCATCGTTTGCTTCTGCCAACTTCTCCAATGTGGTCAGATTGCATGGAAAACCTGCTTTTGCGCCATCGAGGTCAACTGCATGAATTCTAGTAAACCCATGGTCGACAAATCGTTTTACCATGTCGACAGGAGAGGCATTATAGACAGTCTTAGTATTGTAATCACCTTGCGACAATCTGACACACTTTCCATCAATTATATCTATTGCCGGAATAATCTCCATCTGTTTGCTCATATCTGCAAGAAATTTTTTAAAATATGTTCGCCTATATCACCACTTTTTTCAGGATGGAATTGCGTGCCATAGAAATTCTCATATTTCAAAGCTGCACTAAACATCTCTTGAGTGACACCATATCTAGTTGTAGCAATTGTATCCGGGCATAAATCAGCACGATAAGAATGAACATAGTAGACATAGCTACTCGGTTCTATACCTTTAAAAAGTTTGCTTTCAAGATTATTAATACTATTCCATCCCATATGAGGGACCTTGTCGCCGGGTTGAGGTTGAAAACGACGCACTCTCGTGTCAAATAATCCGATCCCATCAGCATCACCTTCGGCAGTGTGGCGACACATAACTTGCATTCCTACACATATACCCAAAACCGGTTTGCGCAAACGTTTAATAACTTCATCGAGATTGCTTTCGCGCAAACGAGCTATTGCCTCTCCGGCATGTCCAACTCCGGGAAGAAGTACTCTATCGGCGTTTCGAATTATAGATTCGTTGGCAGTCAACGTCCACTCTGCTCCTAAGCGATTGAGTGCATTTTCAACCGAACGAAGGTTGCCTGTTTTATAATCAATGATAGCTATCATTTATAATTAAATTTTATCAGATTTATTATAATAAGCCTTTACTTGATGGCAAATTGTAGCTAAAAGGATTTCGAGCAATTGCTTGTCGAAGAGCTCGAGCAAAAGCTTTAAACACGCCTTCAATAATGTGGTGATTATTTTCTCCTCGAGCCGATATATAAAGATTGGCATGCATTGCAGAAGCTAACGATTTGAATACGTGCTTATACATCTCAGTTGGAGTGTCACCGACATATTCACGGGAAAATTCAACATCCCATACCAACTCACTACGTCCGCCCAAATCAATTAAAACCATGGCACGTGACTCATCCATAGGCAAAACAAAACCATATCGTTCAATGCCACGCTTTGACCCCAACGCTTTATATATTGCATCACCAAGAGCAATAGCAACATCCTCCATAGTGTGATGTTCATCAACCTCAAGGTCACCCCGACAGCTGATATTTAGAGTTACACCGCCATGATGGGGAATTTGATTAAGCATATGGTCGAAGAACTTCAGCCCTGTATCAATTGTTGAACTCTTGCCCCCTTCAAGGTTGAGGTACAAGTCAATAGAAGTTTCAGAAGTAGTGCGATTAATATGAACTTCACGATTGGGGGACAGAATAAACCGCGCAATGTCCATCCAATCCTCAGAAGCTAAGACGCAACCTTCCGGCAAAGTTTCGACTGAGCCTATTAAAAGGCCTTTCGCCCCAATATTAACTGCGAGTTGCATATCAGTGAGTCTATCACCGATTACATAAGAAGAATTTAAATCATATTCGCCACTAAGATATTTATGCAACAAACCGGTGCGCGGTTTTCGCGTTGGAGCATTATCCTCCGGGAAGCTACGGTCGATTAATATCTCGTCGAAAACAACACCTTCACCTCTTAATGTATCAAGCATCATATTATGAGCAGGCCAAAAAGTATCCTCCGGGAAAGAAGATGTTCCAAGTCCGTCTTGATTGCTCACCATCACGAGTTCATATCCTTTCCCGACTAATTCGCGAAGTGCAGAGATGGCTCCCGGAACAAATCTCAACTTTTCCAAAGAATCGATTTGCTCATCGGCAGGTTCAACTATGATTGTACCATCTCGGTCGATAAATATCGCTTTTTTCATGACAGGGGGATTTAATCTTTGTTTGTGTACTCTTTCAAAAGAGTGATAACTCGCGCATTTTCCTCAGGGATACCGATTGTGATTCTCAGACACCCTTCACAAGAAATTAATTTGCTGCGATTGCGCACTATTACACCATTTTCAACTAAATAATCATAAATTGAGTCAGGTGAATCAAATTTCACTAATAAAAAGTTGGCATCGGAAGGGAACACTTTTTTTACAATCGGCAATTCATTTAAGGAATTTGCCAATAATTCACGTTGCTTTTTAATCTCTAAAACATTTTCAGAAATATCACCATTAATGATATGGTCAATAACTGCTTTTTGTGTTGGACCGTTAACATTATAAGGATATTTAACCTTAGCAAATAAATTAGCGATTTCTTCGCAAGCAAAAGCCATACCCAATCTTAACGATGCTAAGCCCCAAGCCTTTGAAAAAGTTTGCAAGACAATGACATTGGGATAATTATCAATAACATCGAGCATTGAGCCACGGTCGGAAAAATCGATATAAGCTTCATCAACTACAACTATACCCTCAAATGCCTCGGCAATTCGAGCTATATCCGCCCGTGGGAATGCATTTGCTGTTGGATTATTCGGGGAGCAAATCCAAATTACTTTCGTACGAGAATCAGCTGCTTTAAGTAAACGATTTACGGGAAGAGAAAAATCGCTACGCAATTGAACTTCACGAAATTCCACATTATTGATTGCCGCAGCAACAGAATATACACCATAGCTTGGCGCAATTGCAACTACATTATCTTCCCCCGGTCGACAAAATACCCTATAAACTAAATCAATTGCTTCATCTGAACCGGCGCCCCCAATAAATATTTGTTCAGGGCGTACACCTTTTAATTCGGCGATATGGTGTTTGAGCTGATGTTGATGAGGGTCGGGATAGCGATTTAAGCCATTGTCATACGGGCTCTCATTGGCATCGAGCCACACCGAAATATCGCCACCTTTAAATTCGTCACGAGCTGTAGAATAGGGAGCAAGTGCCAATAAATTTTGTCTAACGTATTTTAATGGATTTTTCATCGTAGAATAAAATGATATTAATCATCAATCAGAAATTCTCACTTTTACAGCAAGAGCGTGAGCATCAAGGCCTTCTGCGTCGGCCATAGAAATAATGGTATCAGCTAACGAGCATAACCCCTCTTTACTCAACTCTTGATAAGTGATTTTTTTCATAAAACTGTCAATATTAACGCCACTATAGGCTTTTGCCCATCCGGAAGTAGGTAGAGTGTGATTAGTCCCGGAAGCATAGTCACCAGCACTTTCTGGAGAATAGTTGCCAATAAAAATACTGCCTGCTGAGGTTATCTCATTAGCCACACCCCAAGGGTCTGACATTGAAATAATTAGATGTTCAGATGCATATTCATTTGCAAAATCAATCATTTCATTTCGTGAGCCAAGTACAATCAATCTGCTTTGAGACAAAGAACCGGTAACAGAATCGATACGAGACAATTGCTTGGCCAATGATGAAACTTCATCCTCAACCCTTTGAGCAAAAGCAAGATCATCGGTCACTAAAATAGCTTGAGAATCGGGGCCATGTTCTGCTTGAGAAAGCAAGTCGGCAGCCACGTAACGAGGTGAAGCCGACTGATCAGCCATAACCATAACTTCACTTGGCCCAGCCGGCATGTCAATTGCAACGCGATTCATAACCAGCTGTTTGGCACATGTCACAAATCTATTGCCGGGTCCGAAAATTTTGTCAACTCGAGGAATTGATTCAGTACCATAAGCCATTGCAGCTATCGATTGAGCGCCACCAACCTTATAAATTTCATCAACTCCACAAATTTTAGCGGCATATAATATTTCCGGAGCAATTCCTCGCTCAGCATTATAAGGAGTACACAAAATACGACGTCGACATCCGGCAATACGTGCAGGGATGGCCAGCATAAGAACCGTTGAGAATAATGGAGCTCTTCCGCCAGGGATATATAACCCGACAGTATTTATAGGGAGTTGACGTTGTACACATCTTACACCTTTAGAAATTTCAACATCGATGGGACGCTCCATTAATTGAGCTTTATGAAATTTCTCAATATTACGAGCCGCATCATCAATTGCTTTCGCAACATCAGGACGTACCTTTGCTACCGCTTCGTTAATCTCACTATCGCGAACACGAAAATCAGAGATATCTACATTGTCAAATTTAAGAGAAAATTGACGCAAAGCACTATCTCCATTTGAGGCTACAAATTTAATAATGTCGGCAACAGTTTCATCGACAGCAACTACGCTTTCAGGAGTGTTTCGACGAGACAATTCGGACCATTCATTGCGTTTTGGACGAACAAAAATCTCCATTATCGAATCATATTTTCAAGCGCTAAGACGAGAATGTCTTCAGCACCAATCTCTTTTAACTTTTCAATTTTCTCCCACAGCTCATCTTGAGGAATCACAACATGCATTGAGTACCACCCATCTTCCGACAGTGGCATCAACGTAGGGCTTTTCATCCCCGGGAGAAGAGCAACAGCATCAGGAATGCGATTCTGAGGGATATTCATCAATACATACTTCATGCCGCGACTATCAAGTATAGAGCTGAAACGAAATTTCAGTTTTGCCAACTCATCCAACTTTTCAGTAGTTAGATTTTTGTTTGCCACCAAAACCGCTTCAGATGCAAATACTTGTTCAACCTCAACTAATCCGTTCTGAATTAAAGTTCCACCTGAGGACACGATATCGAAAATTGCATCTGCCATGCCAACCGCCGGAGCAACTTCAACCGAGCCGGCGATTTCATGAATTTCCGCGGTTAAATTATGCTCTGAAATGAAACTACGTAAGATATTTGGATAAGATGTAGCGATGCGACGATTATTGAACCACTCCAAACCATTATAATCAGCATTACGAGGAACGGCTAACGAGATGCGACATGCACCAAAACCAAGTTTCATTGCAACATCAACATCTTCATTTTTTTCAGCGACTTCGTTTAATCCGACAATGCCAATATCGGCCACCCCCATGGCAACAGCCTGAGGTATATCATCATCTCTCAAATAAAGAATGTCCATAGGAAACCCCTTAGCGTGAGCTATAAGTTTTCTACTTCCGCCCGACATACTAATACCGGCATCGCCAAGCAATGCGATACATTCCTCATTTAGACGACCTTTAGCCTGTACTGCTATTCTCAACATATTTCTTTACCTTTAAAAATTCTATTCAAATGTACCTTTAGAAATACAAAAACTTACAAGTATATTTGTATGTTGCAAATTTACATAAAAAAAATAACTTTCCTATCATTTTTACAGCAAATTGCCAATTTTAAAGCAATAACATGCATAATATTCGATAAAATTATAAAACTTCGATTTTATATTATATATTTATAGTTGTCGTAATGTGTTTTTCAGTTCTTTTGGAGTTGCCTTATCTAAACGGCGCAAGACCTCGGCAACGTTCATTGTTTCCGACTGCATGAATTTCAACTCCCTACGAGCCTTATTATGTTCTTTGTGGATTGTTTTAGCTGATTTATCGCCTGAAGCTTCGGCTTTAACATAAGCTATTTCCAGTTCTTTAACGAGCTTCCGCTGTTGCTCAAGTTCTGCTTTTGCTTTTTGACCGTTAACATCAATTTCAACGGTCACTTTAGTTGTATAATCACTCATATTTCGCTGATTTTTCAGCGAAAATGGCAAAAACTACCTAATCAATAAAAGACAAAAAGCCGTGTATTTGCGAGTATATACCTTAGGAGTTAAGGCTTATAGATGCCATTGCGATAATGTTTTCTATTATATAGCCATTTTTTTGATTTATCATAGCCCAATTTAATCCAAGTCCATATACCAACAATTAATAAAAAAGCAATCAATGATAAAATAAAATATTCGAAAGCCAGAATAATAGTTATAATCGCGCCGATAATGAGTCCATAGACGAGCAACTGCTTAAGATGCGAAAGCAAGAAAACTATTATAAGTATTAAAAATAGGATTAAACATCCGGTTGAAAAAGCATCCATAATTCTTTTACTTTTCATAAATATAACGAAAAGATATTACAAAAGCAAGCAATCGTAAAAGATTGATAATCAATTAATAATCAATCGTACTAACATACGCTAATTCGGCCAAAAATTACGAAATTATTGCGAATTTCCACGCTTAGGAGATAATATTGATTGAAAATCAATAAATTAAAAAGGATAAACAAGGTAAAATGTTTACATAATTTAGCAACCATTCGTTCCTCCGGCGAGCCATCACTTTTTACATATTGCAAAAATTCCTTGTAGTTCATTTTGGTTGTTAAAAAAAAATTGTAAATTTGTCACAACAAAGCAAGGGATTGACTTTGTTGTGGGAGTTAGGAGGTTCGATGGCGGAAAGCATTGTGCGCCTCGTGCTAAAATAGACTACACATTAATGGATTTCTTTCGATGCCATTAATAATCCATGAGGCAAGATTATATCTTGCCTTTTATTTTGTGGAAGTACATTTTTCTGGAAGCTTCGTCAATATGAATGTATGCTATTGGGGAAGCTTTCGTTTCCCCGTTTTTAGCCCTTCTAATAAACTCATTTACACCTCCTAATATAGTGTCGGTGTGATATTTACTACCCTTTGGGGTGAATGAAATCGCAATATTTGCCTGCGCTTCGCTTACGGCATTTTTCTTCAATGAGTGAGCTATCGCATCTGCGACTTTATTTACATATGGTGCCCCCTTCAACGCCATTATTTCTTGACTTAAATTCATAAATTGCCCATCAAGAGACGTCTTAGTAAGCAGACGCCCATTTTTGCCTGCCACTTTAATCCTTCCTTCTGCCTCAAGTATCATACTAAACCCGTTTTCAGCTGCAATTTCGCAAGCCGTTTTTTCATGCGGTACTGGGTTATGTCGTTTGTTTACGGCATAAAATGCGCCGTTAGGGAAATCTCGGTTTTGATGAATATTGTAGCTATTATCTGCTGCGTATTTACTCATCAAATTGGCATTGCGTTTTTCAATATTCCCTTTTGGTTGGGCTCTTAACATAGGTTTTTGGCTACCCATTAATTAGTGAATACTTCGTCTATTGAATATACCACCTTGTTAATCTCCTCCAACCCGAGGCGCTGTGCGAGTTCCTCCATACGGTCTTTCGGGTACACGATGATGATACGCTCCATAGCAGTCTCGTTGTCTCCCTGTATTTTGGGGAGGTCGTCGGGGTTAATGTCTTGCCCCTGCAACTCGGGGGGGAGCGCGTCTTGGTCGAACACTACATCGGCAGGAGTTACGCCCACACCGTCCGCTGACCCGGCTGAATAACCGGCTGAATAGCCACCGCCAAATCCGCCGAAATTGCCACCATCTTTTTCCGGGTTCCATACATCAACACCCCAACTATTAAGGTCGTCTGCGTCCCAATTATTGGCAAGTGCGTCGTAATCCCACTCGCCAAACGAAGCGTTATCGGCAATAATAAATTCCTGTTTCTCTGCGTCGGTCAATACTTAATTAAATCATTAAAATAAGTAACAACAAATGTTAAGTGTAGTTAAAGTTTTGAATGTCATTAAACTAATTGCAAAAGAGCAAGTCAAAGGAACAAATAAATTAATTCCTCTATTATAAATTAAAGAAATTTACAGAACTAACATGAAAAAGAAAATTTTAAGTGCAGTATTGGCACTTGCAGCAGTTATCGGATTCAATGCCTCAGCACAAGAACAATCATCAGATGCGCCCAAATGCGACATGAAAGAGCAATTTAAAGGTGGATGTCATAAAGCACCTCGTTACAATCCATTTGAAGGTATAACACTTTCAGAAGATCAGAAGGCGCAATTTAAATCACTCTTCGAAGAAGCAAATAAACATTATGCAGAAAGAAAGGACAAAAATGAATGTAATGTAGATTCTGCAAAGTGCGACAAGAAAGGTGACAAAGCATGCAAACACGATGCCGTAAAGGGTAAAAGAGGTAAAAATCATATGAATAAAATGAAAGCCGAGTACCTCAAGAAAGTAAAGGAAATCCTTACACCCGAACAATATGTAGTATTCCTTGAAAATATGGTAACACATCAACAACCTGCATTTGGTCCTCGTCATCATCGTCATGGACAAAAGGGTCATCATCAAGATAAATGCGACAAGCAAGGTGATTGCAAAAATAATTGCAAGAAATAGCCTAATAGCGTAAAAAGACAAACAACAAGTAGGAACTACCTTTGGGAATAAACCCAATATATTGTTTGATAGGTTAATAATTGATTGGTAATTCAAAGCGTTTCCCCGCGAGGAGAAACGCTTTTTTTTGTAGAAATAGACAATAAGAGCGAATTTGACATTCGTATTCTAAAAGTTCTTTTTAAATATTGTTTTGTAATGATTTTTGCGTAATTTTGTATACGAAGAAATAGTACACTTCAAAAAATAGTAAATATAGAAGCGTTATGCTCATCTCCAAGTCGGGAACGTAGGAAATTCAAGACTATTAAGAGAGTGCGCATAGTGGTTCTCACGCAATAGCGTGGGCTGCTAATCCCATTCTCTTAACAAGGTACTTCCTACGAGCGCCGACTTAGAACGTGGCATTGCAGTTCCACGCTTCTTAGTTAATAAGCCTTGTGGTAGCTGGGGGCACATTTTATCATTATTATGAAAAAACTTTTAACCTTAATTGCTATTGCTGTAATTTCATTATCAGTCAACGCACAAAAAGATGTAACCACATTTCTCGGGATTCCTGTAGATGGCACAAAAGCAGAAATGATTCAAAAACTTAAAGCAAAAGGATTTACTTCAACTTCTTATGATAAAGATATATTGGAGGGGGAATTTAACGGGAGAGACGTTATAGTTCATGTGGTAACCAATGGGGATAAAGTATATCGAATTATGGTTGTTGATGCGAATACCTCAAATGAGAGTGATATAAAAATACGGTTTAATAATTTATGCCGCCAATTTGAGAAGAATGGCAAATATGGTTCATTTTCAGAAGACCAAACGATTGCTGAAGATGAAGATATTTCGTATGAAATGTCCGCAAAAAACAAAAGATACCAAGCATCATATTACCAAAAGCTTGAATGGATGTTACATCCCGAAAAGATGGATACTTTATATATGACACAACTTTTGAACGAACGGTTACTAACTAAATTTTCTCAGGCAGATTTGGATAATCCCACTGAAGAAATAAAAAATGAAATTAGCAAAACTAGTTTTGAACTTGCTTTTGAATTAGCTACTAAGAAATCCGTATGGTTTATGATATCAAAATTAAATTACGATGAATACTATATTTTAATGTATTATGATAATGAATACAATCATGCTGATGGGGAAGATTTATAAAGGATAACGTATAGGAATTGGAGATAGAAATGTCAATGTCAGAATTTCGCGCAAAATTACGACAACGTGGGTGTAATTTTGTAAACGAAATGAGGACATTGACATTTTTATTTTAACTCTATAAAATTTTGATTTATAGAATAACGAGGTTGGGCAGAGTAATGAGAGCTCTCTATAATAGACGCATAGCAAAATACATGAAAGTTTGTGAAGGCAGGGACGCACTCCATAGCATAGCGGGGAATTCGAAGGACAGAAAGCCTTCGCTCCATAGACAGATGCAGTGGATGAAATGTCCCAAAGGGCGACAAGGGCTAAAATGGGCAGAATGGGAGAACGGACTACAAGGCAGAAGATATGAGGACCGGGAGGTCCTCACTCCATTCGCAATTATTTAAAGATATTGGCTAAGGAGTCTATAACAGAAAGGTTCGTTTGGTCGGGGGTCGCCGGAACAATAGTGGTATATTGTTGCGACAACCAATAAAGATCGGTGTCGGTAGCATCCGGTTCGTCATTGATTTGCTTACCAGTCAACCAATAGAATGGTCGTCCATGAGGGTCGGTGTATTCACAATATTCTTCAGTCCAATGACTTGCTGCAGAACGTACCACTTTCATGCCTTTAATCTCTACTTTAGCAGGGAAATTAACATTCAAACATATGTTAGAAGGTAATCCATTGACAAGAGTAACGCGAATAATCTTTTCGATTAATGGTTTGGCTTTAGAAAAGTCGGCATCCATAGAATGAGAAGTCAAAGAAAAGCCAATAGCCGAAATTCCAGCCATACAAGCCTCCATAACAGCACCCATAGTGCCAGAATATATTAGATTGTTTCCTGCATTTGACCCATGATTAACTCCACAAAGCATCAAATCGGGGTGACGAGGTAGGATATTGTTCATTGCTAATTTCACACAGTCGACCGGAGTGCCGGTAACTTCAAAGAACTTAACATTTTCGCCAAGTTCAGTAATATCATGTTGCATAACGCGAAGTGGAGCGTTGACCGTCATAGCTGAAGACATGCCTGATTGCGGGGTCGCGGGAGCTACAACATATACGTCACCAAATTGAGCGGCAATACGCGCAAGAAGATAAATTCCCGGAGCATTAATGCTATCGTCGTTGCTTATAAGAATCAAAGGATTACTATTCATTATTTCAATATTTGTTTGAAACAAAGATAATGAACAAACCTGAATTCGCCAAATTAGAGGAATGTTCCACGGGAATTATCAACAATCATCGACATTTATCAACATATTTATTAGTTTGAGGTTTATTAACTTTTATATGACATCAAAATGTTGTTAATTTGCATCGTGAAACAATTAAAAGTATTAGGGATTAATTGCAAAAGGAGAATTGTTTCACGAAACAAGAATTTGGAAAGAAGTTCAAATAACGACAAAAATCTATATGGGAAAAATTATCGCAATCGCCAACCAAAAAGGAGGCGTAGGTAAAACCACCACAACGATCAACCTTGGAGCGTCATTGGCCACCACAGGCAAACGAACATTAATCATTGATGCCGACCCGCAAGCTAATGCGACATCGGGATATGGCATAGATCCTCGTTCAATGGCTTCATCAATATATGAATGTTTGGTAGACAACTACCCTATTGATGGGTCGCAAATCAAGACATGTGTTGACAAACTTGATTTAATTGGTTCGCGAATAGATTTAGCAGGAGCAGAAATAGAATTAATTAACAAGCCAAACAGAGAGCGAGTGTTGGCTACATTATTGGAACCATTGAAGAAGGTATACGATTATATCCTTATTGATTGCTCTCCGTCATTAGGGCTTATCACTGTCAATGCATTGACAGCGGCAGATTCAGTTATAATTCCAGTTCAAGCAGAGTATTTTGCGTTGGAAGGAATTTCTAAGTTATTGAACACAATACGTATTATAAAATCAAAACTTAATCCTGGATTAGAAATAGAAGGGTTCTTACTAACGATGTATGATGCACGTTTACGTCTTGCCAACCAGATATACGAAGAATTGAAGGGACACTTTGCCGACATGGTGTTTGATACGGTAATACCTCGTAACATCCGACTGAGCGAAGCACCATCACATGGTTTACCTGCAATACTTTATGACCCTGAGAGTCGCGGTGCGACATCTCATATAATGTTGGCAAAAGAGATAATTAGCAAAAACAAATAATTCAAGCCCAAACATAAGGCGATCAAAAATACCTAATACAATGTCTCAACCCAAACGCAACGCATTAGGCCGCGGACTTGGTTCGCTAATATCAATGGATGATGTACCTGCACGTGGTTCATCGCTAATCAATGAAATTTCATTAGAATCGATTACCCCCAATCCCAGCCAACCCCGAACAAGTTTTGACGAAGATGCGCTCAATGAACTTGCAGTATCAATACGCGAAATCGGCATCATACAACCCCTATCACTGCGTAAGATAGGGTCGGATCAATATCAGATAATTGCAGGAGAGCGACGCTATCGAGCAGCTATAAAAGCCGGATTGACCACAGTCCCGGCTTATATCCGTACCGCAAATGATACTGAACTCACAGAGATGGCTCTTATTGAGAATATCCAACGTGAGGACCTCAATGCGATAGAAATTGCATTAACATTTAAGAAGCTAATTGACCAATATAATCTGACACAAGAACGACTAAGCGAACGTATAGGTAAGAAACGAGCAACAATAGCAAATTTTTTACGTTTATTACGCTTGCCTGCAGAAGTTCAATTGGGGCTTCGCGACAAGCGATTGGATATGGGGCACGCGAGAGCACTTTTATCAATAGAAAATCCCAAAATGCAACTCAAGCTCTATAATGAGATATTGCGTCAAGGCTTATCAGTACGTCGAGTTGAAGAACTTGCAAAAGTATATCAACTTGCAGAGAGTGCACCCAAAACAAATAAAACGAAACTCGGTAGTAACCGAGATTTTGAATCGTTGCGCAAACATCTATCGACAGCATTCAATACTCCGGTACAGTTTGCATGCGATAATTCCGGAAAAGGAAAAATCACCTTCCCATTCAAAAATCAAGACGAACTTGCTAAATTAATTACTATTTTTGATAGTTTGAAATCAAAACAGCAATAGCTCCACAACGGATATATGTGTTATACAAATTATAACCGATTATCTGTGAATATAACAATGAAAGTAGATAAGAATAAAATAAACGAAAAAGCTATTACAGGGTGCCAAAAAGTACTGCTCACTTTTTTGGCGGCATTGTTATTGTTCCCATTTGATCTTTTTTCCACATCATTTATAATCGTATCACAAGATGAAAGAGAGACGATCAATAATTCGAAAGAAGAGGCATTGGAAGATGATGAGGAAACTATAGAAAGCGTCAAGAAAAATGCAGTCAATAATGACCGTGTAAAATTTGTTCCAACAGATACGACTGCAGTTGAGCCAACAATTGCTTTAACGGATTCAATAACAGCAGTAGATGACGAATGGGTTCCTCGAGAAATAGAATTTAATCCGGATCCAACGAAGGCTGTATGGCTTGCAGCATTGTTCCCCGGTCTTGGGCAGGTATATAACCGCCGTTACTGGAAATTACCTCTAATAGTAGGGGGTTATCTTGGTTTGGGTTATGCAACAAGTTGGAACAATGGAATGCTTAACGACTACACAAAAGCGTATGCCGATATAATGGACACAGATCCAACGACCAAGAGTTATATGGATTTCTTCCCGTCAACGGTAAAAGAAGAAAATCTTGACAAAACGTGGCTTACTAATATTTTGCGATCGCGTAAGAACTATTTTCGTCGCAATCGAGATTTATGTATTATCGGCATGGTTGGAGTCTACCTAATCGCTATAATTGATGCATATGTAGATGCACAATTAGCGCATTTTGATATCTCACCGGATTTATCAATGGATGTTTATCCATCATTGATGCAGGACGGGCGAAATAGACTACCCTCAATGGGTTTGCAATGGGCAATAACATTTTAACAGAACCATGATAAATAAAACAAATGAATAAACGTTTTCTCAATATAACAACGGCATTGCTATTTACATTAACGGCAACCGGCAATGCACCCACCAACATTTTGTCGATGAGAGATACAATTACCGACCCTAATATTGTATACCCTCACAGTTTCGAAGCCGACACTCATAAGATGAAGCAAAATTGGTATCTACAAGTATATACCGAAATGGCTCGAAACGACAACGAAACAAGTTCAAGTGTAGAGGCAAGCGACGAAGAATTAATAGCTCGTTTGCGAACAATGCCCACCGAAATTGAAATGCCATTTAACTCTGTGGTAAAATCATATATCAGCATGTATGTTGACCGCCGTCGCACGCTTATTGAGAATATGCTCGGCTTGTCTACATATTATATGCCAATCTTTGAGCAAGCACTTGAAGAAGAAGGAATGCCGTTGGAGTTGAAGTATTTACCAATCATCGAATCAGCGCTTAATCCCAATGCGGTGTCACGAGTAGGAGCTACAGGCTTATGGCAATTCATGTTGCCAACAGCACGTGGTTTGGGAATGGAAATAAACTCACTTGTAGATGAGCGTCGCGACCCTGTACAGTCGTCCAAGATGGCAGCACGATATCTTAAGCAACTATACAATATATACGGTGATTGGTCACTTGCGATAGCGGCATATAACTGTGGCCCGGGTAATGTAAACAAAGCATTGCGTAGAGCCGGAGGAGAAACTGAGAAAAAAGACTTTTGGGAAATATATCCGTTTTTGCCGTCGGAAACTCGCGGATATGTCCCCGGATTTATCGCAGCTAACTATGCAATGAATTATTATGACAAACATAATATCTCACCTGCATTGGCTCGAAAACCAATTATAACAGACTCAGTCTATGTCAAAAAGAGAGTGCATTTCCAACAAATTGCAGATGTGCTCAACATCCCAATTGAGGAGATACGATTGCTCAATCCACAATATAGAAAGGATATAATTCCCGGTGATATAAAAGCATATCCATTAGTACTACCCTCTCACCAAGCATTATGCTATATTGTGTCGGAGGATAGCATCGTCGCACACGATGCCACAAAATATGCTCGTAGAGATGTTGTTGAGCCTTCAACCGGAAGCACAACAGTAAGCGACGATGGGAAATATATCATAACAGAGGAAGTAAAATTCCACAAGGTCAAACGTGGAGAAACTTTAAGTGGCTTAGCAAAAAAATATGGTGTGACTATAAATTCAATTAAAAATGCGAATGGGATTAAAACTCTACGTAGAGGTACTACAATCAAAATCGTAACAACAAAGAAAGTGTTGAAGCCCCAAGAGCCTGAAGAAGAGGAAACAACAACAAAAGAAGATAGTGTTAATACGGAAGAAAACGTAAACGCCGAAGAAGTCGCACCTGAAGAAGCGGTCAACGAAACTCCCGAACAAAGTGTAGTCACTCCCGAAGAAGAAAATGAGGTTACTGATAACAATAATGAAGATGGCGAAGTAATCGATAATAGCAATTCCGAAGCCGGGGAGGAAGATATTGAAGATGTAGAATTTATAGAAGCAAGTGACGAAGAAAAGAGTGGCGTTGAGGATGTTAAAGATAAAGCAGTAGAATCAGTAAATATCAATAAATCAGAATCTGATTCAATTGCAATATCATTACCAACCGACACGATTGTAGTGACACAAGATAACCTTGTAGCAAGTGAGGTAAATTCACGAATACAATCAACATTTAATTCACGCAAAGCTGCGGAAGAAGTTCAAACAGAGAGCGTTGTTGAAGAAGAGATTGTAACACAAGAAGTAGAAGAAAAGCCGGCACCTGTCGTAGAGAAAAAAGCTCAACCGGTTTATCACAAAGTGAGAAGTGGGGAAACATTATCAAAAATAGCCCACCGCTATGGTACAACAGTCAAAAAAATACAACGATTGAATGGTATGAAAAATACCTCAATCCGAGCCGGACAACGTATACGAGTAAAATAGCATTGCATTAAAATAGGATAGCTATTAATGAGCAGTAAGGTAAAAGAAATAAATATAAACGAATATGACTATGCTCTCCCCGATGAGCGTATAGCCAAGCATCCATTAGAACAGCGCGATTCATGTCGATTGCTTGTTCGCCAAGGAGATGGGATGATTTCGGATCATGAGTTTTCAGAACTTGATAAGATATTGCCCATCGATTCGATGCTAATCTATAATAATACTCGCGTTATTAATGCCCGATTGCGATTCCATAAAGGTGAAAATAATAGTGGCGCACTAATTGAAATATTTTGCTTAGAGCCCAAAACGCCTTGTGATTATGCTCAAAATTTTGCATCAACAAGCGAATGTTCGTGGATATGCTTTGTTGGCAATTCGAAGAGATGGAAATCCGGATTGCTATCAACAATGGTAGCGATTAATGGAGCAAACGTAACATTAAGCGCAGAAAGGATTTCGCGACATGATAATACATCGGTAGTGAAATTTACGTGGAATAATAGCAAAATAACATTTTCACAGATAATATCGGCTATTGGAGAAATCCCAATTCCTCCCTATTTGAATCGTGATACGGAAGCCACTGACTCTACAGATTATCAAACAGTCTATAGTCATATTGAAGGCTCGGTAGCAGCTCCAACTGCAGGGTTGCATTTTACTCCGGAATTATTAGATAGGATATCTGAACGAGGGATACCTCGGCGAGAGTTAACACTACATGTTGGAGCCGGCACATTTCAACCGGTAAAAAGCGACACCATCGGAGAGCATATAATGCACAGCGAGTGGATAGCCGTAAATCGAGAATTAATATCGGAACTCGCCACAACCAATCGGAGAATAATAGCAGTAGGGACAACATCGGTAAGGACGCTTGAAAGTCTATATCATATAGGTTGCCAAATTAGTGAAGGTAAAGGATGCGTAGAGGTGGAGCAATGGTATCCATATTCGGAGAATCATCCGCGATTAACACGCCAAGATGCTTTTCAGCAGATTTTGGACTGGCTTGATGAAAACGAATTGAATGTGCTAATTTCAGCTACACGCATTATCATCGCTCCCGGTTATAGCTACAAGGTTGTTGATGGAATGGTCACGAATTTTCATCAACCACGCTCAACATTGTTATTGTTGGTGTCGGCATTTACCAACGAAGATTGGCGACCAATCTACGAGTTTGCATTGCAAAATAATTATAGATTTCTCAGTTATGGAGATGGGTCTCTCCTCCTAAAATAAATTAATGCAGTTAAAATGTATATAATCAACACATCATTCCATACAGGGCACTCAATCGCCAATGAAATAATAGTGAAAATTCAATCAGAATTAATCCCGTCGATGACAAAATCGGCATTATTCTCAGATATAACAATGGCTGAAATACTCATAGCAGTCGATCCTAATTGTTATAGCTTCACCTTGCAAAGTAAGACAAGCGATTTAGAACAAGCGATGGAATGGCTTCAGGCAGAGGGGCAAGAATTTTATGCAGAGTTGCAAAAATGCTATGGAGAGAATGTCGTGTTTTTCACAACACCGATGCGATTGTTGAAATAAAAATCCCACTATGGAAGGCAATCTAAAAGATTGGGACAGAATTATAATCGGAGTTGACCCGGGCACAAATGTGATGGGTTATGCCCTACTTGGCATCAAAGGTAAACAACCAAAGGTGATAGCCATGGGGGTGATAGAACTAAATAAATTTGAGAGTCACTACATGCGCCTCAGAAGAATCTATGAGCGAATTTTAGGTCTTGTTGAGCAATATTTACCTGATGAGATGGCAATAGAGGCACCGTTTTTCGGCAAGAATGTTCAATCAATGCTAAAGTTAGGGCGAGCTCAAGGTGTTGCAATGGCTGCTGCATTATCGCGAGAAGTACCAATTACAGAATATGAGCCGCGAAAAATCAAGATGGCAATAACAGGAAATGGTGCCGCATCGAAAGAACAGGTAAAAGAAATGCTACGTCGTATTCTAAATATACCGGAAGAAAACTTGTTACCACAGCTCGATGCAACCGATGCATTAGGGGCAGCACTATGTCATTTTTATGAATCAACAAAACCGGCAACAACACGTGGGGCATCATCGTGGAAATCATTTATAGCATCACACCCCGATAGAGTAAAGAAATAAAGGAAATAACGAAAATATCGATAGGAATGGCAAAAGTAGGTGATATCGTAAGATTTCTAAACAGTACCGGTGGAGGGCGTATAGTAAAGATAGAGAACGGCATTGCGCATGTTGAAGACCAAGACGGCTTTGAGGTGCCTGCCTTGCTTAAAGAATGTGTTGTAGTAGCAGATGCTTCTACAGCGACAGCTTCTGCAACTAAATCTCAAACTAAAGAAAGAGTCAAAGCACCTGAACCAGAGTTGCCTAAAATAGAGACCGACCATGGGGAGAAAATCAATGTGGTAATGGCTTTTGAGGCTTCAAATTTGAAATCGTTATCAAACTCAGAATTTGACGCCGTTTTGGTCAATGATTCCAACTATTTTTTGAGTTTCAGTTTTGCGACTCGCGCGGAAGAGGATAATCAATGGAAATTGCGAAGATCAGGTACAATCGAGCCTAACATAGTTTTATCAATGTGCACAATAAAGGGCTCAGAACTTAACTGTATAGACCGCGCGCTATTGCAATTTATAGCATATAAAGATGATAAGACTTACGAAATGAAGTCGCCGGTGTCGGTGGAAACAAAGGTTGACAATACAAAATTTTTTAAATTTCATTGCTATAAACACAATCCATACTTTGATGAACCCGTTATAGCAATTGACATAGTAAAAGATGATTGCACTTCCACTCCCTTTGAGATAGATGCTAAAGAACTAAAAGAAGCGATGCGAGAAAAAAATCAATCGTCAAATCCTCCACGCAAAATTTCAAAATCTTCACATATCTCTAAGAACGACATCATAGAGATGGACCTTCATATTAATGAGCTCCTCGATAATACCAAAGGAATGAGTACGGCAGATATTCTAAATTATCAAATCGATGAGTTTCGCAAAGTGATGGATGCGAATCTTCACCGCCACGGACAAAGAATAGTGTTTATTCATGGGAAAGGGGACGGGGTTCTGCGCAATGCATTGCTTAAAGAGTTAAGCCATAGATATAAGGGGCACGATGTAAGCGATGCGTCATTTAGAGAATATGGCTTCGGAGCGACACAAGTAGTGATTCACTAAGTGATTGGGGCATAGAATTTAACTAATAGATTAGATAATGATTATATATTTTACAGGGACAGGAAATAGCCGCGATGTAGCGACACGAATATCTTTAATGCTCAATGATGATGATATCGTTGAGCTATATAATGAAACAATGCGTAGCGGCGTTATCTCGGCTAAGCGCTCATGCGAGAAAGTGGTTTGGGTGTTCCCTGTATATAGTTGGGGAGTACCACCTGTCGTTGCAAAATTTATAAAACGAGCCAAGATTTCAGGAATAGAAGGTGCAGAACATCACATGGTAGCAACATGTGGCGACGATGCCGGATTGATAGCAAAGCAATGGCGAAAGTTGATTAGAAATAAAGGATGGAATTCGGCATCAGTATCGACCATAGTAATGCCTAACACCTATACCTTAATGAAAGGTTTTGATGTCGATTCAGAGTCATTGGCAGAACAAAAACTTGAAGCATCAAAAGAACGAGTTGCAGTCATAGCAGCACGAATTAAGAATGGTGCAACAAATGATGATGTGATCAAAGGGCGTTATGCTTGGATTAAAAGCAGAATAGTTTATCCGTGGTTTATTAAATTTGCAATGAGCCCCAAGCCATTTCACGCAATAGATAGTTGTAGCGGTTGCGGATTGTGCGCACGTCAATGCCCTCTTGGCAATATAAATATGGATAAAGAAAGCAAACGACCATGTTGGGGCAAGGAGTGTGCATTGTGTTTAAGATGTTATCATATATGCCCAATTGGCGCTGTTCAGTATGGTAAAGCAACGAAAGGGAAAGGAAGATATCTAAACAGAAACAGGAGCTAACACGCTGAAAACGGGTATTTTCACGAAATAGCGAGATAAAAATTAAAAAATTATTAAAAAATTACTTTGATAATTCAAAATAAAAAGTTTAAATTTGTAATGTCAAATACGACAAACAATAGACTTATAGTATAAATTATCTAACAACAACAATTATGGCACACGTAATTACAGACAGCTGTGTAGCATGCGGCACATGTTTGCCCGTTTGCCCCGTAGAAGCAATCTCAGAAGGCGACATCTACAAAATCGATCCCGACACTTGCATCGATTGTGGTTCTTGCGCAGAAGTATGTCCCTCAGGAGCAATCATTGCGGGCTAATCAATTGCTAACACGTTAATCAAATAAAATCGGAGTTGCCAAAACAGGCGACTCCGATTTTATTTATATGGAGAAAGCATAAAATGGCTCAGTAGCAAAAAGGTATTGGAATCGTGCTTTGCACGATGTGAGGGGCAGAAGCCCCTCGGTCCATTGGACTGGTACAGTGAAACGTTATTGGCTAAGTAATGGAGCGAAGGCTTTCCAGCCTTCGGGTAGTAGATAAGGATGGTTGTGAGGAGACTATGAGGGGCGGAAGCCCCTCAGCCCATTGGGTGAGCCTCATTCCATGGACCGGGGTTTTTCCCTTTCCGGAGGTTTCGCAGCGCTCAACCACGCGGTTATTGACTCGGTCAAGCCTCGTCGAGCTAAAGGTTGACTCGGTCAAGCCTCGTCGAGCTAAAGCCTCGTCGAGCTAAAGGCTCATTTTGCTACTCTTTCACGTGATTTGCACGATTCTCACTCCTTTTTGCTACTAAGCTCATAAAATAATAAGCGCCCAATTCGTATATAGTAGGGCGCTTATCAATATTTTGTTGGTTATACTTAGAATGTATAGTAGAAACCGAATGAGAGGTTGTAGCTTGAGAAGTCAAATCCCCAACCTTCGTAATGGCTGTCGAGGAGGTCTTTAGCTGCATCGTTAGAGCCACGGAATCCAAGGAAACCAACGTGAGCAACAAGACTACAATGTTTATTTAATGATAAAGCTACACCCGGTTTGAAACCAAGGCCATAGGTTACCGCAGTGTCGCTATCACCATAGCCATCATAGGAAGTTTTACCGAAACCGAGGTCAACGCCACCATCAACGAATAATGACACCATGCCTGATTTAAAGAAATTGTAACGTGCATAAGGACGGAAGTCAACAATATTACCATCAACATTTGTGCGATGAACATGAGTCCAACCGATTACAGTACCTGCCGACCAAGTGTCGTTGATAGAGCAACCGAATTCAGGGGCAAATGAGATCGTAGTAACTTTGTCGTCGTTGTTGCGCCAAGCGCCAACAGAACCACCGACATACCAATCTTGAGCAGCAGCAGACAATGTCATCACCGACATTACTGCCATTAAAATAATCTTTTTCATACCTAAAAAAATTTTAAATATAATAATTAGAGTTATTTGAAAACCGGGTGCAAAATTATATAAATTTTTCATATAAAACCACACATTGAGATTAAAAGTTCACAACAATGTAAGAATTGTACGAGTAAAGTGGGTTTTAAATTAATTAAAAGGTATTATTAATCGACGATATTAAAAGGATATATGACACAACTTTAACTAAGAAAAAGTCGACATTCAATGAAACTATATTTATTTTTTGCTACTTAACTCAAAATAACTATATTTGTAATAATCATCTAGTAGCAGAAAATCGGGACTTACTACATGCGAAACATAATATATTATTTATTACATATCATATATTTACATAATAAATTATTTTATATTAATATACCATGAAGACAATTTTACAAATCACGCTACTTCTTGTGGCGATATTGCTATCCTCGAGTCCTATCTATGCTTACGATTTTGAAGTTAGTGGTATTTTTTACAATATCAAATCATCAACTGACAAAACTGTCGAAGTAACCTACCAAGGAGATAAATATGATTCATATTCCGACGAATACTCCGGCAGTGTTACCATCCCCGAAACTGTAACATATTCCGGTAAAACTTATTCCGTTACTTCGATTGGCATATCTGCGTTCAGACGTTGTAGCGGCTTGACCGAGGTAACCATCCCTAATTCCGTCACTGAGATTGGCTCTTATGCTTTTTTCAGTTGTAGCGGTTTGACATCGGTTACCATCCCCAATTCCGTCACTGAGATTGGCTACTCTGCGTTCGAGGGATGTATCAGTTTGACGTCGATTACCATACCCAATTCCGTCACTTCGATTGGGGAAGATGCGTTCGGGGGTTGTAGCCGTTTGACCGAGGTAAATATAACAGACCTATTGGCATGGTGCAAAATTGATTTTGAAGGCGATGATTCAAATCCATTAAATTATGCTCACCATCTAAAACTAAATGGCTCTGAAATAACTGAACTCGTAATCCCGGATGGAATTACAGAAATAAAAGAATATGCATTCTATAATTGTAGCGATTTGACCGAGGTTACCATCCCCAATTCCGTCACTAAGATTGGCGGCTCTGCATTTGATGGTTGTAGCGGTTTGACATCGATTACTATACCCAATTCTGTTACTTCGATTGGCAACGGCGCGTTCCATAGTTGTACCGGTTTGACATCGGTTACCATTCCTATTTCCGTCACTAAGATTGGCAGGGTGGCGTTCTCCGGTTGCAGTGCAATTAAAAGTATCATAGTAAAAAGAGGTAATAGGAAATATGATAGTCGCGAAAACTGCAACGCAATAATTGATACTGAGACTAACACTCTTATTGCCGGGTGTCAAAATACAGTGATTCCTGGAAGTGTTACTTCGATTGGAGACGGTGCGTTCAATAATTGTTACGGTTTGAAGTCAGTTACCATCCCCAATTCCGTCACCAAGATTGGCAAATCTGCGTTTTCCAAATGCTCAGGCTTGAAGTCGGTTACCATCCCTAATTCCGTCACTGAGATTGGCTCTTTTGCTTTTAGCAGTTGTAGCGGTTTGACATCGGTTACCATCCCTAATTCCGTCACTGAGATTGACTCTTATGCTTTTAGCAGTTGTAGCGGTTTAACATCAGTTACCATCCCCAATTCCGTCACTTCGATTGGCTACTCTGCGTTCGAGGGATGTATCAGTTTGACATCGGTTACTATTCCCAATTCCGTCACTTCGATTGGCAACAAAGCATTTGATGGTTGTAGCGGTTTGACATCGGTTACTATCCCCAATTCCGTCACTTCTATTGGCAATTACGCGTTTCACAATTGTCGCGGTTTGACGTCTGTAACTATTGGGAATTCCGTCACTAAGATTGGCTACGACGCGTTCCATAGATGTAAGAATCTTAATCAAGTAATTAATCTTTCGAAACTTTCACTATCAAAAGGCTCTACAGATCATGGTTATGTTGCATATTATGCCACAATTGTTATTAATAAATAAATGACGAGATTTTATTTAGAGTATATCGGGTTGTGACTTGATAGACAAATTGACACTATACGTGATTGTAGATGAGGAAGATTATTCAAACGCTCCGATTGAAATCTTTAATCTCTCAGGCTTGAAAGTCGGCGACTCTACGGAAAACTTGGCGCCGGGCGTTTACATCAAGCGACAAGGAGGGAAATTAGAAAAATCGCTATTCAATAAATATTGATATACAATTTATGTTGACAATTAGAATTAACCGCAGATTGGGGGCTCCCCTCTCTGCGGTTTTTGATTTTAGGAGGAAATGATTAGGCGCATTGGGAAATATTTGTAAATTTGTGATTGAAATGGATAAGACGGATAAATCTTATAAATCGTATAAGCTATCTTTTTACAAAAGTCATAAATTTTATAAGTTTTATAAATCTAAAAGTAAAAAATAGACACTATGGACCTTGAAAGCTCTCATGCCCCATTGTTTTCGATAATAACTGTAACGTATAATGCAGCATCAACGTTGCCTCGCACATTGGCTTCGGTGAAATCTCAAACATGCCGATTGTTTGAGTATCTAATAATAGATGGAGCTTCGAGCGATGGGACTCTTGAATTGGCTAAGGGTGCAGATATCTCAGAGATGAAAATCCAATCGGGCAAAGATAGGGGGATATATGATGCGATGAATAAGGGGTTGAACATAGCAAAGGGGGAATATGTGATATTCCTAAATGCCGGAGATGCATTTCATGCACCGACAACACTGCAATTAATCGCTGATGCGATTATGGAAGATGATTTTCCGGGGATTGTCTATGGTCAAACCGATATTGTGGATAACGAAGGGAACAGATTGGGAGAACGACATCTCAAAGCGCCATGTGATTTAACACTTAAAAGTTTTCGTGATGGGATGTTGGTGTGCCACCAAGCGTTTGTAGCTTTGCGAAAGGTTACCGGTCCATATAATTTGAAATACCGCTATTCGGCAGATTATGATTGGTGTATTCGATGCTTGCAACATTCCCGACGCAACAAATATATCGATGCAGTGCTTATAGATTATTTGAATGAAGGGACAACAACACGCAATCATCGACGTTCATTGCGTGAACGATTTAAGATAATGTGTCACTATTATGGCACATGGTCTACAATCATGAAGCATCTATCATTTATCCCGCGCTATATTAAACGAAGGAAATCCGGGATAAATAATCAATAATTATTGCTATTTAATGATTAGAGTTCAATAGTATTTAATATTGACCTTTAACTAAATAGCAAAGAAAAAAGATGAGTAGAGACATATTTCCAATAAAAAAGTGACAAAAGCGACAAAAAGGTAATTGAAAGAAATTTGTAAAAAATTTATGCGCAGATACGCTAAAGTTTAAAGAAAAATGCTTAACTTTGCATGGTTTTCACGATGGAAATCTTGTCAACCGCAACATAGTTTAATTTAACATCTAACGTATTTCTATGCGCGAAACAAGAAAAGCCACTCTAATCTTAGAAGATGGCACCACGTTTGAGGGAAAAATATTCGGGTATGAAGCATCGACATCCGGGGAAGTAGTATTTAACACTGCAATGACCGGCTATCCCGAAAACTTGACCGCCCCCTCCAATGAAGGTCAAATTCTAATCACCACTTACCCAATTTTAGGAAATTACGGAGCACCTCCCCGTGGTAAAAAAGAAAGTTTAGAAGAACTTATTCAAAGTGGACAAATTCATGCCAAAGCAATCATCACTCAAGATTATTCAAGAGAGTATTCACATTGGCAGGCAGCAAGTTCACTCGAGCAATGGCTCTTAGAAGAAAAAATTCCCGGCATTTATGGTATCGATACACGAGCGTTGACCAAACATCTTCGCGAAAATGGAACCATGCTGGGAAAAATTGTAATTGAAGGAGACAATAATGTAGAGTTTTACAATCCCGATAGCGAAAACCTCGTAGGCAAAGTAAGCCACAAAGAAGTAGAGGAATATGGTGTCGGGGAAAAGACCGTAGTTGTAGTGGACTGTGGCACTCGATACGACATTATTAAAAGCATGACAAGCCGAGGTGTAAAAGTGATTTTTGTACCGTGGGATTATGATTTCAATACTATACCCTACGACGGATTAATCATCTCAGACGGACCTGGAAATCCGGAATTGGCAGATGCTACCATAAACAACCTACGCAAAGCGATGGAAAACGAGAAGCCTATTTTCGGTATTGGCATAGGCAACTTGATGCTATCAATAGCAGCCGGTGGCACTATCAATAAACTCAAATCCGGACATCGCACTCACAATCAGCCCGTAAGACTTTGTGGAACTAGCTCATGCTATATAACTTCTCAAAGTCATAGTTATGCAGTAGATGCCTCTACCCTATCATCAGATTGGGAAGAATGGTTCATCAATATGAACGATGGCTCAAATGAAGGTATCCGCCACAAATCAAAACCTTTTGTAGCGGTGCAATTCAGTCCGGATGATTCGGATACAGAATTTCTTCTTGACGAATTTGTAGCTAAGCTATAATTAGTCATAGAAAATCAAAATTTGAGGATATCACACGCGAAACAAGCCCTATAGAAATGGGATAAAGTGTGAAAAAAGAAATAAAAATTATAAATCGCGGCATAGCCGCCACATATAACTCATAATGAGCGACAAGACAATAAAAAAGGTACTTTTGCTTGGTAGCGGTGCACTAAAGATAGGAGAAGCCGGAGAATTTGACTACTCCGGGTCGCAAGCAATAAAAGCAATGAAAGAGGAGGGAATTGAGACAATTCTAATCAATCCCAATATTGCAACCGTACAAACCTCAGAAGGATTTGCCGATCATATCTACTTTTTACCGGTAACTCCGTTCTTTGTAGAAAAAGTCATTGAAAAAGAGCGCCCGGATGGAATATTACTTGCGTTTGGAGGACAAACAGCGCTCAACTGCGGTGTTGCGCTCTATGAAGCAGGAGTATTTGAAAAATACGGTATAAAAGTGCTTGGTACACCAGTACAAGCAATCATGGATACCGAAGACCGCGAACTCTTTGTACATAAACTCGATGAAATCGGAGTTAAAACCATAAAGAGTGAAGCTGTTTCAAGCGTAGAAGATGCAAAACGAGCAGCTCGCGCATTGGGCTACCCCGTAATTGTACGTGCGGCATACGCATTAGGTGGACTTGGCTCAGGCTTCTGCGACAATGAAGAGGAACTTGTGGCACTGACAGAGAAATCATTGTCGTTCTCTCCGCAGGTGCTCATCGAGAAATCACTCAAAGGATGGAAGGAAATTGAATACGAAGTGGTACGCGACCGTTATGATAACTGTATCACCGTATGTAATATGGAGAACTTCGACCCGCTTGGGATTCACACCGGTGAAAGTATCGTAGTAGCTCCGACCCAAACACTCACCAACGAAGAAGCCAACTATTTGCGCAAGCTTGCAATCAAGATTGTGCGCCACGTAGGTATAGTTGGAGAATGTAACGTACAATATGCCTTCGACCCGCAATCAATGGATTATCGCGTGATTGAAATCAATGCACGATTGAGTCGTTCATCAGCATTGGCATCAAAAGCAACCGGTTATCCCTTGGCATTTGTTGCCGCAAAAATCGGTCTCGGTTATGGACTTTTCGAAATGAAGAATTCTGTAACCAAAGACACTCCGGCATTCTTTGAACCCTCAATTGACTATATCGTAGTAAAGATACCACGTTGGGACCTTGGAAAGTTCCATGGTGTACGCAAAGAAATCGGTTCGTCGATGAAGTCGGTGGGTGAAGTAATGTCGATAGGACGAACATTTGAAGAAGCAATTCAAAAAGGATTGCGCATGATAGGTCAAGGGATGCACGGATTCGTAGGAAATCGTGAGTTGAAAATCAACGATATTGACCATTCGCTATCAGAACCGACCGACAAACGTATATTCGTAATCGCAAAAGCGATGAAAGCCGGATATACTGTTGACCAGATTTATGCCTTAACTAAGATTGATAAGTGGTTCCTCTATCGCTTGCAACATCTTATTGAGACAGAAGCTGAATTGGAAACATATAACGAAATTGAAAAAGTTCCTGCCACGCTTATCCGCTTAGCAAAAGAGCAAGGGTTCAGTGACTTCCAAATAGCACGTTCAGTACTTGATAATTTCGGCGGTATGAGCGCAGAAGATGCCAGCTTAATCGTTCGCAATTACCGTAAGAAATTAGGCATCTTACCCGTAGTAAAACAAATTGACACCCTTGCCGCTGAATATCCTGCCCAAACCAACTACCTCTACTTGACATATAATGGGTCGGAACATGATGTAGAATATTTGCACGATAATCGTTCAATCGTTGTACTCGGTTCGGGGGCATATCGTATCGGTAGCTCGGTAGAATTTGACTGGTGTTCAGTTAATGCATTAATGACAGTTAAGAAAGAAGGCTGGCGTTCAGTAATGATTAACTATAATCCGGAAACAGTATCAACGGACTACGATATGTGTGACCGCCTCTACTTCGACGAGTTGACATTTGAACGCGTAATGGATATTTTAGACCTTGAACAACCTCACGGGACAATACTTTCGGTGGGTGGTCAGATTCCTAACAACCTCGCGACACGTCTTGACGAACAAGGTGTAAACATTCTCGGCACAACAGCTAAAAGCATTGACAATGCAGAGGACCGTCACAAATTCTCAGCAATGCTTGATACTCTCGGCATTGACCAGCCACGTTGGCGAGAACTGACAAGTTTCGAAGATATTCACGAATTTATCGGAGAAGTTGGTTTCCCGGTATTGGTACGTCCCAGCTATGTGTTGTCAGGAGCAGCAATGAATGTATGCTCTAACGATGATGAGCTTGAGCGCTTCCTTCGCCTTGCAGCCAATGTGTCGAAAAAACATCCGGTTGTTGTTACCGAGTTCATTCAACACGCCAAAGAGATTGAAATGGACGCAGTTGCTGCTAATGGAGAAATTAAAGCATACGCAATCTCGGAACATATTGAGTTTGCCGGTGTACACTCAGGCGACGCAACGATACAGTTCCCTCCGCAAAAGTTGTATGTAGAAACTATGCGTCGCATTAAGAAGATTTCTGCAAAGATTGCTAAGGCACTCAATATCACCGGTCCATTCAATATTCAATATCTTGCTAAAAACAACGACATCAAGGTAATAGAATGTAACTTACGAGCATCACGAAGCTTCCCCTTTGTATCGAAGGTGCTTAAAATCAACTTTATTGACCTTGCAACAAAAGCAATGCTTGGACTTGAAGTTGAGAAACCTGCGAAGAATGCTTTCGACCTTGACTATGTAGGTATTAAAGCATCGCAATTCTCATTCTCACGCTTGCAAGGGGCAGACCCGGTGCTTGGTGTTGACATGTCTTCAACCGGAGAAGTTGGTTGTATCGGGGACGACTCATCAGAAGCAATTATGAAATCAATGCTTTCAGTGGGATATCGCGTTCCGAAAAAAGGAATCTTGTTATCGACCGGTTCTTCACGCCAGAAAATAGATATGCTTGACGCCGCGCAACAACTCCATGCAAAAGGATACGTGATATATGCTACTGGCGGTACTCACCAATTCTTAGCTGATAATGGAATCCCGGCAATAAAGGTATATTGGCCTTCACAAGCAGATATGCAACCCCAAGCTCTTCAGATGCTACATGATAAGGAAATTGACCTTGTGGTTAACATCCCTAAAAATTTCACAACAACCGAGTTGAGCAATGGCTACAAGATACGTCGTGCAGCGATTGACTTGAACATTCCATTGCTTACCAACGCTCGACTTGCGTCTGCATTTATCGGAGCTTTCACCACAATGTCGGTTAACGATATCGAAATTAAGCATTGGGGAGAATACTAAAACTTATTCCAACCCAAATAGTGAAAGAGGTGGCTTCGCAGGAGTCACCTCTTTTGTGTAATTAGTGCGTGGAAAGAAAAAGGATCTACGTATCCTTAACATTATATGTATAAACAAAGGAGGCAAAACTCTTATCTGCGAGTATAGCCTCATTTGTTTCGATAGTTATTAGTCTATTTCCTGACTTTGACAGGATTTTAAGTTTAGAATCATATTAAGCTGGGAATCAGCGCTATATTATTTTGAATGCGTCAATTAGGGTGACGCAAGAATATATTTTATTAACTTTGCGTATGTTTGTACGCAGAAAAAAGAATAGGTCGGGCAGTATTTCCATTGTAGTTATAGATAAGAGCAATGGTAAATTTGTTGAGGTAAAGCGATTCGGAGTTGCAAAAACTTTGGAATAAGAACAATCGTTACATAGAGAAGCGACAAATTGGATACGTCATTATGGTGGTCAAATGACCTTTCCGTTTGAAGGAGTCAGTTCAAAAGAAATGGCAACCACGATAAAAAACGGGATATGTAAAGCACAATTAAACGGAGTGCAGCTATTACTCAACGGCATTTACGATTCGATAGGTTTTAATGCAATAGAAGATGATATACTTCGGCAGTTGGTCATTGCGCGTATTTCACAGCCTTTGAGCAAGTCTGCTACAGTGGATTATCTGACACGATATTTTGGCGAAGAAATAAAACTGCACAATGTGTATCGCTATCTTGACAAGCTTCATTCGAGCCAACAAGAGCAGATACAGCGTATCAGCGTGGAGCATACCCGTAAGATTCTGGGAGGGACAATCGGCATTGTCTTTTATGATGTTACGACTTTGTATTTTGAGACATCGCTTGTTGATGAACTGAGAACTCCCGGATTCTCAAAAGACGGCAAGACCACAGAATCCCAAATTGTATTGGGGCTATTGGTCAGCAAAGACGGTTATCCGCTGTCATACTCCATCTTTAATGGTGCTCAATACGAAGGTCGAACGATGATCCCTGTTATCGATGACTTTGTTTCACGATACTCTCTTGAAGATTTTGTGATTGTAGCCGATTCGGGATTGCTTAACAACAGAAATATCGAGTTGCTGCAAGCGGCAGGATATAAATACATCGTGGGGGCCAAGATACGCAATGAATCGGACAGAATTAAACAATGGATTATTTCATTACCCAAGACGGAAGGAGAATATCATGAGAAAGCCCTTAAGGACAATAGCAGATTAATTGTTGGTTATTCCACTAAACGAGCATCTAAGAACCGACGTAATAGGGAAAAGGGGCTTGAACGGCTTAAAAAAGCCTATCAATCGGGACGGATAACTAAAGAAACGTGAGTTCGATGAAATATAATTAGTTGAAAATTTGGTGATTAGCGATAAAAG
>CAYWXG010000016.1:0-6792 GCA_964462445.1 uncultured Barnesiella sp.
GCTAATCACCAAATTTTCAACTAATTATATTTCATCGAACTCACGTTAACATAATAAAGATGAGTATGCACTATCAGGAGGAATGCTTCAGACACCCATCTTCGACTTGCTCGATTCTATTAGAGCTAATTTACAAATATAATTAAACTTTCATAACATCTTGCGAGCACAAATCAATTTAACCTTCATTGACACAAGGAGACATCACATAGATAAAAAACATCAGCGGTCGACAAATAATTCATCAACCGCTGATATATATTATTATGTTTATGGCTTTTACAATAATACGAAAGACCTATTGGGCTTCCTGCGTAGTCAGATACATATCAAGAGCTGCTGTCACCGATGGAGCTTTTTCTGTGGGAGCTTCCATGTCGAGACGGAACCCGGCATCTTTAATGGCTTTAGCGGTTGAAGCGCCAAAGCATCCCATTTTAATATCTCCTTGCTCGAAATTGGGGAAATTCTTTTTCAACGAATCAATACCTGAAGGGCTGAAGAATAGCAACATATCGTAGTCAAACTGTTCCTCAGGAGTGAAGTCGTTGCTGACGGTGCGATACATCACCGCTTTTGTGTAGCTGATTTTTTCATCAAGAACACAAGAATCATCTTTATGCACATCTGAAATAGCATAAAGGAATTTCTCTTTTGCATGCTTAGCAAGGAATGGAAGCAAATCTGCTAATTTCCCGGTTGAAGCATGGAAGATTTTGCGTTTGCGATACTGAATATATTTCTGCAGATAAAGTGCAATTGCTTCTGTTGTACAGAAATATTTCATAGTATCGGGAATTGTAATACGCAATTCCTCACTGATACGAAAGAAATGATCAATAGCCGTACGTGCAGTAAAAATCACTGCAGTAAATTCTTGAATATTGATTTTTTGCTGACGGAATTCCTTTGCTGATAGGCCTTCCACCTTAATAAAGGGGCGAAATACTACCTCAACACCATGACGCTGCGCTATATCGAAATACGGAGATTTATCAGAGGTCGGTTTTGGTTGAGATACTAAAATCTTTTTTATTTTCACGCTGTAAATTATAGGAAGTTATTTAAATCTCGCAGAAGAAATATGGACAATCTGCGCAAAATTAATATGGGTATAATTTCCACGGCGCAAAGATACAAAATAAAATAAAGCAAAAACCCGAAATTAGTAAAAAAAATTCTGAAACCTTTGCAAATAAATAAAATTCGGGACAAAATATAGCACAAAACGGACAAAACAAGCATTGTTTTGGTCATCCCGGAGTAGAACAACGCCATCAGCGCCGGAACAATGAGAAGCATCGACAAAAGCACTTGCGAGGAGTTAAAACCGGAAATCCAATGTCGTGTAGCTTCACGGTCGGCAAAAACATATCCTATCACTTTATAAAGCACAAGTTGCCAAAGATAATAGCCCATAGAAACAGCTGCCAACAACATCGTCATCGGCAATGCACCGACACCATCTTTTACTAAACCCGACGATGTACCCCACGAGAATAATAGAATTCCTTCGCTCATACACAACAAAAGTATGATGATAAAAAGGGTACGCAATTCGTTTGTCGTTTTATTATCGAAAGCGTTGGCTCGTTGCCTTATGCCAAGAAGATTATGACGAAAGTTTTTGAATAGCTGACGGCAATGATTTATGTTAAGAGCAATAATTACCAACATCGCTACAATTATCGATGACAACCACGAGTTTTCTCCATATCCGACAGGTCGCGGAGTGCCTTCAATGCCCGACAAATAAGATGTCGAAGGATCGGAAGATGTCACAAGGCATTCTTTTACGGAAAAAGGAGCATCGACCTCGGCACTATGTTGCAAAAACTCATTGTTCATATCATCGATAAGCGATAAAAGCACAAACGAAGGAGTGATTATGGAACTAAATCAATGTTTAATTTCCAATTTTTGAGAAAATTCTCTTATCTCAACCGGTTTCAAAATGTGGGCAATAGCATCGCTAACCGAATCGGTCACATACCATAATTTACGATGGTCATCATTCATGAATCGCTCGGCAATTGAGCGGTCGAGCATACCAATCAAAGGGTCGTAATAGCCATCTACATTAAGTATTACCACATGCCCTTGATACAGCCCCAACTGACGCCAAGTAATGATTTCAAGAAGTTCTTCAAAAGTACCGCAGCCCCCCGGTAATGCGATAGCCGCACACGAAAGGGACGCCATGGTCTGTTTCCTTTCATGCATAGAGCCAACTATAATCATTTCGGAAAGTCCGGGGTGATTCCAGCCCCTCTCAACCATAAAATCGGGCAAGACACCGATGGCTTTACCACCGGCATCAAGTACACCGTTAATAGCAGCCGCCATCAGTCCTTCTCGTCCACCACCGGAAACCAAATTCATTCCGGCAACAGCAAGAGCTTGACCAAGCGAATGAGCTGCATCTTTATAGTTATGAGCTACATGTGGCGACGACGCGCCATAAATGGTTACTGCTCTTTTTTCTTTCATCGCTCTATATTTCCTTATTTAGAAATTCTTTTTTAATCGTATCAACTACGTTGATAATATAGTCACCGGTTTTTTCGAGCGTTGACACAATATCCATATAGAATATACCTGCAGGATATTCGTAGTGTTGTTCTTTAATATTTTCGATGTTAGTAGCACGAAGATTATTGCGCATGTTATTGATTTCACGCTCAATATTATATGAGGCGATTACATCTTCCGGGGTGTTGTTCTCGAGGTTGCGCAACAAAAGTAGCATGTTGTCCATAGCGCGTTGCACATAGTCAAACATTGTGTCAATATTGCGGTGAATTTCTTCGTTGAAATGAACATGGCTTACTTGCTTACGCTGCAATATCTTATCAACACCGGCGTAGCTGTCGGCAATACTTTCAATTTCAGAAATAATAGCCATCATAGCCGAAATGCGACGCTTACCTTCATTTGAGAGTCGGCCTTCGGCACAACGATTAAGATAGCTTGCAATTTCAATCTCCATACGGTCAGAGATATCTTCATATTTCTCCAATCGAGATGCGCGTTTATTAAAATCTTCAGTATCTCCTTTCGTGTGAACCAACTCTTTGGCCATAATCAACATTCTATTGACTCGCTCGGCATAAACTGAAATCTCTTTTTCCGCTTGAGTAATGTTGAGTTCAGAAGCCGAAAGCATACCGGTAGATATAAATTTGAGATGGAACTCATCGTCACCTTTATGTTTAGCAGGCAACAACCATTCAACGATTTTAACATAGTATTTTGTAAACCAAATCATTATAGAAAGGTTGATGGTGTTGAATATCGTATGGAAAATTGACAAACCGAATGATGCGCTCAATGCCATCTCAGCAATCACTTTGGGGTCATTACCTTCGTAGTCATATAGAGCACAGGGATTGCCTTGTCCGCATGCTTCAGTTGCCCACGTAGCCAAATCAACAAATGGGTAGAATATTATCAAGGTCCAAATCGTGCCAAGTAGATTGAACAATAAGTGGCACATTGCCGCACGTTTGGCCGCAAGATTTGCGCTCAAAGAAGCTATAATCGGAGTGATTGTCGTACCAATATTGCTACCAAGAATCATCGCGCAAGCGAGATCGAATGTGATCCACCCTTTTGAACACATAATGAGGACAATAGCAATTGCTGCCGATGAAGATTGGATAATCATCGTAGCTACAATACCGATACCCAAGAAGAGAAGCACAGAGCCGAAGCCCATGTCGGCATAATGCTGTAGGAAGCCGAAAATTTCGGGACTTGATTTCAAATCGGGCACACTTGCCTCAATCGTATTCAACCCAATGAAAAGGAGAGCAAAACCGAGAATCACTTCTCCGATTGACTTGCGTCGGCTACGGCTCGAGAAAAGCAATGGGATGGAGAATGCAATAAGAGGATAGGCAAATGCTGCGATATCAACTTTAAAGCCAAAAAGGGTGATAATCCATGCGGTAGCTGTCGTTCCCACGTTTGCTCCCATGATTACCGCAACCGACTGTCCCAGAGTCATCAATCCGGCACTCACAAAGCTTACGACCATCACAGTAGAAGCCGACGAGCTTTGAATCAAAGCGGTAATAGAAAAACCGGTAAAAGCACCGGTAAAACGATTGCGCGTCATTGCACCGAGGATATTGCGCAAACGGTCGCCCGCAGCTTTTTGAAGGCCTTCACTCATCACCTTCATTCCATATAGGAACAATCCAACTGCTCCGATAAGGCATAAAAAATCAAGTAAACTATAGTCCATATTTAAGGTTAAAATGATTGGTTACGATTTTGCAAAGATAAAATAAAAAAGTTAATTTATACGTATCGAAACAAAATATATATTTCAATCGAAACTATTTGCAACTAATCAAGGGTTAACTCGCCAAAGATACAATCGGTCGGATTGACGAATTTTGACCGGCACAGCAATAGAGAAGTTGTCACCTTTGACGACAGTGTCGACAGGTCCGGTGTCGAGTCGCATTTCCTCAAGTTCAAGTTCGAGCACCCCGGTAGTCGGTCCAATAATCAAGATAGTATCGCCACGATGTAGCTCCCCGGTTTCCATGTGAAATTCGGCGACCCCAAGTCGCTGGAAATAACGAGTTGCCTTTGCCATATAGACTTTTGTGCGTGTGGCAGAGGAGCCATATTTCCCCGACCACTCACCCAATCGTTGTCCAAGATAGTACCCGTTCCAAAAGTCGCGATTGAAAATACGTCGGAGGCGTTCGTCCCATGCATCAACTTTTTCTTGACCATAAGAACCGTCGATTATAGAGATAAGAGCTTCGTTATAGCAACTGACAGCAGTAGCTACGTACTCCGGACCACGCGCACGTCCTTCAATTTTAAACACAGTCACCCCGGCATCAATCATACGATCAAGGAAATGAATTGTTTTCAAGTCTTTAGGCGACATGATGCGCTCATTATCAATAGCAAGTTCATCTCCGGTTTCGAGGTCGGTCACATTATAAGTGCGACGGCATATTTGAGTGCATCCGCCACGATTTGCACTCGAATTCATTTGATGTAAACTTAAATAACATTTTCCGGAAACAGCCATGCACAACGCGCCGTGGCAGAACATTTCAATGCGAATAAGTTCGCCATGCGGTCCGCGTATATCCTCATCGATAATGGCACGGTGAATTGCGCTCACCTGTTCGAGATTAAGTTCGCGAGCAAGCACCACGACATCTGCCCATTGAGCGTAGAAACGAACAGCTTCAATGTTGGTGACGTTGCACTGCGTTGAAATATGCACCTCTACGCCCTCACTGCGCGCAATAGAAATAGCAGCAATATCAGAAGCTATTACTGCAGATATGCCACTTTCACGCACGGCTCGGCATATCTCACGGCATTTTTCAAGTTCTGAGTCGTAGATGACGGTATTAACAGTGAGATAGGTTTTCACTCCTGCATCATGGCAAGTTGCAGCGATGTCGCGAAGGTCATCAAGGGTAAAATTGGCCGATGAACGAGCGCGCATATTAAGCCCTTCAACGCCAAAATATATGGCATCGGCTCCGGCATTAATAGCAGCATGAAGCGATTCGAAGCTCCCTACAGGCGCCATTATTTCAAAATCTTTTCTCTGCATATCGATAAATTAAGGGAATTACAATTTTCCACAAGTAAATTTATTCCAACATTTGCACTTCGCATAATTGAGCGCATTGTTAGTTTGTATTTGTTAGTTTGCAAAATGGCTTATTGTTAGTTGCGAAATGCATTGTATTATAAATTTTCATAATACAACGCAAAGTTAATCTAAATAAACAACCCGACAAAATTTACATCGGAAGATGTAATCAATCCGGACATCGCCAATTTGTTATCCCACGTAAATATTTCTATTAAAAAATTTTGTAATTAGTAAAAAGTGTTAACTTTGCAGTCACAGGCCGCATATTGCAGAAGCCCGGCCAAGGGTTATGCGGGTGGGCTGTAAAGACATTAGGGAAAGCGTTTACTCTACGCACTTTCTTGACTCGTTGAAATCTGGAAAATTTCTTTTGGTATAGTCAAGATTGATGCAAACAGTAGATGCCATGTGGATATGTATATTCCGACTGCCACTTACGCAAAAGCGTAAGATGTTGGTGTATTCGCATATTCTGCGTGAGGCTTCTGCATGTTTGCTCATTCAACTATACCAGGTTATTCCAGAGCCTCAACGAGAAGAATGAGCAACAAGTTTAGCTCTCACGCTTTTTTTGTATAACCATCTAAAACCAATTTCGCCCCAAATAGAGAGACACACGGGCAACGAGGAAGCACAGGCATATATTCATTTAGGAATTATTCCCTATAGGAACAGATTATACTCTTGGGGAAGATAAAACAAATCATCATTGAATCATCACTTTATTTATTAACAATACGCCATGGCCAATATTGTCCTATGGCACAAAAAAAGTATAACAATATGGGAATTTTATCACAAGTAGGTAGATTTATTGGCAATATTTTTGATTTGATCGCATCAGTTATTGCCGGTTTAATTTATGTTGCGATTTGGGCTGTTGGAGCTGTAATTGAATTGGCAACAGACATTTTAGGTTGGATAAACAATGAGTTGGAGGAGCTACTCAATGGAGGCGCCACTGAAGTTAATGTCATTAGGGGTAATGCTTTAGCAGATTATGTGTCTAGACAAAAACAAAGTGGAAATTATACAGAAATATCGATTTCGGACTTAAATGCTATGCGAAATAGTGTCGTAAATGTTGCGATGGATCCAGAAGGTAACATTATTGACGACCAAATGATACGCTCTCAGAGTGGGCTATC
>CAYWXG010000016.1:6892-46884 GCA_964462445.1 uncultured Barnesiella sp.
TATCGGCTCAAGATAAAGAACAATTCAAAGGTCAACCGATTTTAAAAATTAATATATCATAATAACTCATGGAAACTTCTGACATAATGACATACGTTCGACCCATCTGTTATTCGGTTCTTGCCATTGGTTTAATTGCATTACTAATAAAGCGAACCCAAAAGAAGATTGTGACTTATAACGAAATAGTCGAATGGGCAAGGACAGTCTGCTCCTCAGGAGATGCGTGCATAATCTCAATTCTTTCAACTATGCCAAAAGAAATCAGGATGGAAGTGCGTAAGAGAAACGGATCCGCAACAATTCTAAACGGATATAAAGAGAGTGCGTCAATATTTGTTACAATAACCGACGAATTGAATAATATTAAGTTAACGAAATTCTTTATGGGCAATATACTTGATAAAGATTTAATAACAATATTATCGATCCAACCAATTCATCAAATAAATTTCTAAACTATGATTGAAGAAATAATAGATTTCATTAGTAGTCTTTTTGAAGATGCTGATGTAGAAGATATTATTGAAACCGGCTCCGACATTGCCGGAGATGCATTACTTATTGGTGGCACAATTTTCGTTGCTCATCTAACGGTTAATTCAATTCAGAAAGAGCTTCGAAATCGCAAGGAATTAAAAGCCAAAGGTGCAACAAAAGCTATCATCAAGGAGTTTATTGAAAAACATGGAGCGACCGAAATTACATTTACAGCCAAGAATGTTAAGAATAAGACTATCGGCACCTTTAAAATGAGAGGTCATTCCCACTCCGGGCTACGGATAGGACAAGAAATTGCAATTTAAAAAACAACGTTATGGCAATTTTCACTAACTTAATAATTGCAAGAGAAAGCAAAATATCAGAAAAAATGGTAAAGCCTTTTGAGCAAAAAATTCTAACGGCTCTATCTAATTGTGCGACCATACAGCGGAATGACGATTTATATTGTAATATTAGTATTGACGGAAATCTACCGAAAAATGCAGAAAAACAATTTGCAAAAGTCAATGGCAATATATTTATCGGATTTTCTGAGAACGTATCGGTAGCCCCAAATCAACGACAATCATTTATATTAGAATGTATGTCGATCCGTGACGCCTATGCATCTTTAGCGACGCGCATCATAATATTAATATCTGCAAATCCTATAGATAACAGACCGCGCACACACAACTCTGACACGCTTAACAACGACGAGAATATTGAAGTTTCAAGCCCGATGTTTGAAGCATCGAACCCAAAATATTCATTAGAGAAAGTTATACTTGATGAAAGGACAATGACCCAACTAAAACGGTCTATCGCCCTTATTAATAATCAGAAACTTATTTTTGATATTTGGGGGTTCAGAGAAGTAGACCCAAACACGAAAACTATATTATGCTTTTTCGGAGCGCCAGGCACTGGGAAGACAATGTGCGCCCATGCTATCGCAAAGGAACTGAATAAGAAAATTATGATTGCGAGTTATGCTACAATTGAGTCAAAGTGGGTTGGAGAAGGTCCTAAAAATTTGCGTAAGATTTTTAAAGATGCAACAGAACAAGATGCAATCCTTTTTTTTGATGAAGCGGATTCATTTTTGAGTAAACGTGTTAATAATGCAGAAACAGGTTCCGACAAGCATTATAACCGAATGTCCAATGAAATGTTCCAACTATTAGAAGATTTTGATGGGATAATAATTTTTGCAACAAACCTTGTATCCGACTTTGACAAAGCATTCAAATCTCGCATACTCTCATTTGTAGAATTTATCCTGCCAGATGAACCAACACGAATGAGATTAATACAATCGATGTTGCCATCTAAGTTGCCTTTAATTAGAGAATTAGTGGAAACTGATTATTTAGCTCTCGCAAGAGCTTCAGATGGATTTAGTGGCAGAGAAATTAGAAAAGCTATATTGAATTCATTATCTGGAGCTGCACTTAATTCCAAGAATGAGCTTTCGCTTGATGATTTGATGGTTGGATTTACTATTGTTCAGACTGAGCGAAAGTCTATTGAAAAGACCGCTTCAATTCAACGAAATGTCTTGAATGATTTTATTGAGGCAACTGCCATAAATAATAATATTATAGAAGTGTGTCAGTGGTCTATAAATCAATTCAACGAGATAACCGAATCAACTAAAAAAACATTCTTTGAAGTTTGTAATTTATTACATCTTGAAATGCCAGACCTTATGGTTTCTTTTAAGCAAAAAGATATCACAGATGCCTGTAATTCAATCATTGAAGCAAACCGAGAAAAAGAAACACTTCGCTATGTAGTCTATTTAATCGGAAACCTGGAAATCACAAGCCATGAGTCAATGGGTATTATCGAGGAATTATGCCGTAAATTACAACAACCCGACGCAGAATTATTCAAAACATATTTAAACGATTTCAAATTAATAATATCATGAAACGAATCATCTCAATTCTCGCAATGTGCATATTAATGCTCTCGGTATGCGTCCCAGAAACACATGCCCAAGGTTGGAGCAAAGTAGTCCAAAAAGGGATTAAATTAATAAAGGGGAAAAAGCCACCTATCAATTCCTCCAATACTAATAGAATTAAGAATACAGGGGGGAGGAACGGAACTAATTCAACTCGCAAAAGTGGTTCTAAAACAAAAATTGTAGACTGCACTAATTGCGTCAATGGACGTGTCACCGGATTTGATCGCTATGGCTACTGGTATGATCTCGAATGTGGGGCATGTAACGGTAAAGGTAAAAGGGTAATTACGGTCCCACGCTAATAATAGTTATCTCATTCTAAACATTCATAAATTTAGTTACAATGAAAACTAAAATTCTATCTATCTTTCTTACAATATCAATTTGCGTATCAGCAAATGTCAGTACTCCGTTTTATGAGGTTGGACAAATTGGCAACAAATATGGGCTATGGTTCAATGGCGAATTTTGTCAATACCCAATATATGATGGAATTGAATTAATAGAACCATTTCGACAAACCTATGACGCCGATGCTTCTTTTAAAGAGATGAAACAGCAAATGCATGAGATATTTGTTGGGAATAAACAAAATAACGTAACCTTTGGGGCATATTCCCTTAATGGCAAAAAAGGATTGATGACTATGAGCCATAGAGTTACTGAACCAATATTTAACTATGTAAAACCCTATAGAAAACTACGAACATTCAAAAAGAAAGAGGATCAAATCATTGCATTTGCAATTGTTGGTGATGATAATGGCAAGGGCGTAATAGACCTAAATGGCAATATCATTATTCCATTGGAATACGTAGAAATCGCTGAGCCTATTTTTATTGACGAATTTGAATGTTCAAAAAAGAATAACAACAATATTTTCTTTCTCGTTGTAGATAAATCCGGTGCAAACAATATCATTGACATTAAAAATAATATTATTTTCACTGCTGATAAAATTTCTGATAATCTAATAAAAGACCTACGCAAAGCAGAGAAGAAAAACAACAAAAATAAGGACTATGCAAACGCCACCGATGAAAAGATACAATCTATCGTCGATGCATATAACAAAACTACAATAGAACCATTGAAAAACGGTGGATATGAGTTGGCAAAATGCAAACCTGTTAATTCAAGTGTTTTTTGTGAAGGGACTACTTATGGAGTCAAAAATTCAGCTGGGGAGATTATTATACCTGCAATTTTCGACAAGATTTCTCACTTCAACGAGGACGGAGTCGCAGAGGTTCAAATAAATGATAACATTGGTTATGTAAATGAACATGGCTTTATTTCCATGCCTATTACAATATTATCTATCAACCTATTAGTTGCACCTTATGAAAAAACAATGAACATGTTCAATGTTGCATTTGATGTTTATCCAACTAACACCTATATTTGGCTGGCTGCAGCGGATTATTTAATGAATAGTGGTTGGGCTACAACAGAAGGGCGCGTTCGTAATTATGAACTTGCTTCCGATTGTTACGAGATGGCACTAACAATGGCTAAAGAACGAGACGAGATGTACTATATTTCGGAAGAAAACCTTGCCGATGCAGAAAATGCAAAATCATATGCTAAGGGGACTGCTGCTCCTGTTTATAAACAAGTCATAAGTAGTGGGTGGAGTATGGCTGCAGATATATTTAATGCACTTGCCGGATTTACATCAACACTTCAAAATATAGAAACTCCCAATGCCACCTTTACTCCGTTTGAAGCTGACAACTTAGATTCAACTTCCGACCTGAACAATTCTTCAAATAAAGTCACAAATTCAACCAAGTCGGCAAGGCATGGTTCTATTTCGGAAACGACAGCTAAAAATACTGAAAGTAGAGCATATTCTAATTATGAAACTCAACTCATAAACATGAAGACAGGAGTTGACGATTATAATGATTCTCGCCGACGCGATATTCAACGTAAGATGCGCCAAATCAGAACAAAATGGGAACTCCGTGGATACAATTTTTATCATTCCGAAATGGAAGATTGGGGAGGCAAATAACAACCTATTAACCAATTAATTATATAGTACAATGAAGAATTTATTTAAACTACTTACAATTCTTTTACTGATGTTTGTATCTGCAAACCAAGTTACAGCCCAAATCAAAGATGGAGATGCGGTTGTAACCCAAGGAAGCACTACAACGGTTTATATTGGTACAGCCTACCAACAGACTTTAAATCGGGCGACTGGAATCTCTGCATCGTGGAGTGTTAGCAGTTCTGCAATTTCAATCCAATCACAAACAAACAAGTATTGTACAATCAAAGGTGTTTCCGCAGGGACGGCGAAGTTGTACTATAATTGCTCCTATTACATTGATGGCTACTATCGTACTATGAATTTCTATTACGATATTACAATCGAGTCAAATACGATTTCGGTGACGAATATTGTGGTATCTCCTTCTTCTGCAACAATGAATATCGGAGAGACACTTCAACTCAGTGCTACAGTATATCCAACAAATGCCACGGACCGCACATTGAATTGGACTACTGAAAATTATAGCACCGCGTCGGTAAGCAGTTCTGGTTTGGTGACAGCTCGAGGAGCCGGTAAAGTTTGGATTTGGGCAAACGCAACCGACGGAAGTGGCGCCGGAGACTACTGTGTTGTAACAATAAACGAACCGACAAAAGTATCAGCAATCACACTTTCTGAAACCGAGAAAACGTTGACCGTCGGAGAGCAATTTGAATTATTGGCAATGGTCTCACCTGATGACGCATACGACAAAAATGTCTCTTGGTCAAGCGATAACGCTGAAACCGCAACTGTTAGCAATGGGTTTGTAACCGCTATTAGCCCAGGAGAGTGTAATATAACTTGTCTTGCTGATGATGGTGGCGGAGCATCGGCAGTGTGTCATGTTGTCGTACAGGAACCAGGACAAAAATGGTTGTCGGTCGTATTGCCTAATGGAAATTTCGCGATAAATGTTACTGACACGAACCCTGTTAAATTGAATATTACGCCTGATGAAGGTTATATTATTAGTTCTATTACACTTGATGGAGTAGAGATTGAACATAACAACGGAGAAATTGAACTAACAAATTTATCTTATACCCAGGCTCTTAACATTGTATTTGTCACTGATGAGAATTCTGGCATTGAGGGATTATCCATTGACAACAATACTGTTAAAGTAGCTGTGTTTGGTAATACCGTTAACGTCAAAGGTTTACAATCAAACCAAATCATACAGGTATACTCTACCGAAGGTGTATTAATTAAAGACACAAAAGAGGAAGCATTTGACCTCCCCTCAAACGGAATATACATTTTGCGCATTGGCTCAAAAGTATTTAAATTGGCTATTAAATAATCTCCATCAAAATTAAAAACATTATGAATGCTTTAATCAAAGTAACTGCATTAGCATTATTTCTATCAACCTCAATTTGCGTTTCAGCATCAGCGTCTACTCCAAATTATGAGATTGCACAATACTCAAACCCCAACAAGTCTTCGCGGCATGGTTCTGTCTCTGAGACAACGGCTATGAATACCGACCGCAGAACCTACGCAAAGTATGAAACTCAACTCATAAACATGATGACAGGAGTTGACGATTATAATGATGCTCGCCGACGTGATATTCAACGTAAGATGCGCCAAATCAGAACAAAGTGGGAACAACGAGGATACAATTTTCCTCATTCTGAGATGGAACATTGGAGAGGCAATTAATTGACTTAAAATATCCCTACCTATTCACTAAATGTAGATAGTATTCGAAATTAATCTACCATTTCTATTCCCAAAAAGTGGCAATTTGGTCATTTTTTGGGAATAGAATTTGAATAAGGGGGCTTTGTTGGTTGTCAATACCTCAGGGTAAAATATGATATAGGCCTTATACACTCTCACTTAAGTCTCTACACAACAATCTTTTACTTTGAGAGGTTAAGGTCGGTGGGGCTGAAGATGTTGAGGGCGAAGGTGGGGGCGGTTGCGATGATGTGTTCGAATAGTTGTGAACATATTGCTTCGTAGGCAAGCCAGTCGGTAGTTGAGGTGAAGCAATAAATGTCGAGAGGAGTTCCTTCCGGTCGAATAGGCATTATCCTGACGATGATATTTTGGTCGTGAGCGATAGCCGGGTGATTTAACAAATACGAGCATAGATAGGCTCTTAAAAGTCCGAGATTGGTATCAATAGTGCCATTTACAGGCGCTGTACCTCCATTAAATTCCATCGGATGTCCGGCTTCGGACTTAGCTTTTCGCCGAGCTATGTAGGCGCGTAATTCAGGGAATTTTTCGGTAATTTTATCAAGAAGTACAGGGGTAATAGGAATAATCGTAGTGGTATCAATGATAATACTTCTATCGATTTGACGAACCCCGGAGTCGGACATACCACGCCAATTTTGAAAAGGAGCGGAAACTAACGAATATGGGGGTAGCATCACTATTGTATTGTCCCAATTTTGCACTTTGACCACAGTGAGCGAAACATCTATAACAATGCCGTTGGCGATTGTAGAAGGGACCACAATCCAATCTCCAACGCGCAACATATCGTTGCTCGATAATTGTATGCCGGCCACGAAGCCGAGTATGGAGTCCTTGAAAATCAGCATCAGGGCTGCGGCAAATGCACCAAGACCGCCAAGTAAAGCTAATGGAGATTTATGGATAAGTATCGAAATGCTGACTATTGCGACAATTATCCACACAATGCCCTTAGCAACGTTCATCACCCCCTTAAGCGGATGGTTATTTCGATTGATACGCACATTATAGTTGTGCCATGTAAGAGCAATGATTGCATTAGCTGCTACGCCAATCATAATAGCCAAATATACGTAGGCAAGATTACGTGATATGGATAGAAGCGACGAAGTTGAATCAAAAGCGAGTGGCAAGAGAATAATTATGACAATAGGAGGAATAACAAGAGCACCCCGAGCTATAACCTTGTTGTCGACAATAGCTTTAGCGACAGCTGAAGCGCGTTTACGAATTATGTGATGCAGTGATTTTACGGCAATAAAACGAACTATGTAGCCTAAGGACAACGCAAGAATTCCGACGAGGACGATATAACCAATCTGTACAACAGAACTATCGGCAGGAAGTCCGAAGAATCGACAAACAGATTCGGCTATTCCAATGAGCCAATGAGCTACATCATGAGATGGGATTAAAGAAGCAACCGTCAACATAAACAAATCACGTATTGTTGTATAATACTGAAACAACATTAAACAGGATAAAGTTTCAGTCCCAAATAAGCTCAATAAATCACTCTAAATAGCAAACTTTTGATTTAACAAAAATCTTATTATAAAAATTTGGTGGAAATATAATTTTTAAATAAATTTGACATTCCTTATGAGGATTACCTAATATCACGAAAAATAGAATCTAATATCCGAATAAAATATAATAACTAACCATTATAAATTTATGAAACTTAAACTGTTCCTACTTATGCTGTTAACAGCAGCAGTACCCGCGATTGCTCAACGAGCAGCGGTGAGAGGAAGCGTTGTAGAATCCGATACCGGGAATCCGGTAGCAGGAGCTATTGTTACGCTTGAAAATCAAGGGATAACGGTAACAACCGGCCCTGCAGGAGACTTCCTTATTTCGAATGCACAACCGGGAGCGACAACCCTAACCGTGATTGCCTACAATTACAATGACGCAACATTGTCGTTGGAATTATTTGCAAATCAAACAGTAAATGCCGGCACTATCTACATGATCAGTAGTGATGCGACCTCAAGCTATTATGAAGATGCTCAGGACATGTGGTACGACGAAAATGTACTCGATGAGGAGGAAGGTGGCGCACAATCAATCCAAACCCTTTCCGGAGCATCGGACGACATTTACTATAGTGCGACAAACTATGATTTCCAACCCATGTATTTCCGTTATCGCGGTCTTGATTCACAGTACCAAACAGTATATTTGAATGGTATCGAACTTAATGACTTGGGACGCGGTCGATTCAGCTATTCGACATTGGGAGGTATGACCTCACGCGCATTCCGCAATCGCACCAATACAATCGGTGTAGGAGCGGCAGCCTACGGATTTGGCGACATCGCAGGTTCAACCAACTTTAACACAATCACATCAAGCTATTCTCCCGGGTTCAACGGGTCGGTAGCTTATACCAACTCCAACTATATGCTTCGCGCAATGGCAACATACTCAACCGGCATCAATGAGCATGGTTGGGGATTGACAGTGAGTGCAATTGGTCGTTGGGCCGATGAGGGTGTTGTTGACGGGACATTCTATAACTCATTTGGCGCTTTCATGTCGCTTGAAAAAGAATTCAATAAGAATCACTCATTAACCTTGACAGCATTTGGCGCACCGATACAGCGTGGTGCAACCGGAGCATCATATCAAGAAGTTTTTGACCTTGTCGGTGACAATCAATATAACCCCAACTGGGGCTGGCAAGCCGGCAAAAAACGTTCAGCAAAAGTTGTTGAACAATTTGACCCGACAGCAATGCTCAATTGGATATTCAAAAATGACCGTACGACAGTCAATACCGGTGCGGCACTACGTTGGACACGCTACAGCACAACCGGATTGAGTCGTAGCGGCAACTCACCCGATCCACGTCCCGACTACTACAAACGTTTGCCCTCAACTTATTTTGAAGATGGCATGCCCACCGCAGAATCAGAAATGGTGGCCGATGCATGGCGCAACGGATATTCAATAGCTCCCGACGGCAGCCGTGTACCATTTGACAGCCAAATAAATTGGGACGCAATGTATCAAGCAAACTACTTTGCCAACATGGAGCAAGAAGGTCTACCCTTCGATCAACGCCTCGGAAGCGTTTATGTTTTTGAAAATCGCGTGACCGACCAATTCCAATTCCACTTGAACTCAACGGTCAACCACCGTATCAACGACAATATGAGTTTGCAAGGTGGTATTCAAATTAATCATACGTCGGCCGACTATTACAAGACCGTACGCGACCTATTGGGCGGGGAATATTGGCGCGACATCGACACCTTTGCCGAACGCGACTTCCCCAGCGACCCCACCGTACTTCAAAACGACTTGAATAACCCCAATCGTAGAGTAGGAGAAGGTGACCGCTTCGGTTATGATTACACAATCAATGCACTACAAGTGACCGGATGGTTGCAAAACATGATAACCTTGCCCCAATGGGATATCAACTACGGATTAAAGTTGCAATACACTAAATTCCAACGCGACGGACATATGCGCAACGGTCGTGCCCCTGAGAACTCATATGGCAAAGGTGAGGAACATCGATTTGACACCGGAGCATTTAAAGCAGGTGCAACTTATAAAATTGACGGTCGCAACTTCATCACAGCACACGCATCATATGAAACACGCGCCCCGCTTTTTGAATACTCATACATCTCACCGCGTATCAAAGATGACGCTATCAGCGGATTGTCGCCCGAACGTATAATCACCGGTGACATCTCATATACATGGAATTATCGTCGTTTCCGCGGGTCAATCACAGCATATTGGACCCACATGAGCGACATGACAGAAAGATTCTCATACTACGATGACCAATATGGCACATTTATGAACTATGTACTCAAAGGGGTACGTCGCCAACATAAAGGTGTTGAACTTGGTATGGCATATAAGATTACACCATCGTTGACCGCCACATTGGCAGGGACCTACGCACGCTATCAATATAAAAACCGCCCAACCGGTGTTCGTTCATATGAAAATGGTATGATGGCGGATATTGAAACAACAGTTTACCTTAATAACTTCTTCGTAGGAGGCACACCTCAAACCGCAGTTAACGTAGGCCTTGATTGGGCAGCACCCAAACAGTGGTACTTCAATGTTAATGCATCATGGATGGGCGATGCCTATGTGCAGATATCACCTATCCGCCATGAAGAGCTTAAGGATTTGTGGCAACACTATCCCAATCCTGAAGAGCTTGAGGCTAAGATGCGCTCACTTGCATCACAGGATAAGATGAATGATGCTTTCGTGCTCAACGCATCAATTGGCAAGGTTGTAAACATCAATCGCTCAATGTCAATGAACTTCAACCTTTCGGCAACTAACTTGCTCAACAATCGCGAAATCATGACCAACGCTTATCAGCAAGGTCGTTTCGACTACACCAACTACGACGCACAGAAATACCCCAATAAATATCAATATGCCCAGGGTATACGTCTGTTCCTCAACGTCGGTATACGTTTCTAAACAGTGTATCCAAGAGAAAAAACAAAGATGCGCTAAACACGATAACAAACAAAAGAAAAAGGTAATATGAAACTTCATAAAATATTATACGCGTCGGTAATATCTCTTGCAGCCGGCATTGGAATTACCTCGTGCGATGTCAATTATGACTATCCACCCGTTGTGAGCCCCGATTTGGGAGGCAATGGTAATTGGGACGCACCCTTAAGCGTAGCGGGAGCGTATGCTTACTACACAGCATATTATTCAGATGCCCCCGATACCGATAAATATTATTGGGTTACCGGCTATATTGTAGGATGTGTAAACACAACAGAAACAGTCTTTGTGTGCAACGACCAAACAGCGGCATTTTCAGCACCATTTGAAAGCCAAACCAACTTGTTGCTTGCCCAAAGCCCCGACTGCACCGACTACACAGAGTGTATATCAGTACAATTGCCCTCGGGAGCTGTACGTAACGAACTTAACCTCAACGCTAATGCTTCAAATCTCGGCAAAGAGATTTCAATTCGCGGTTATATCGACAAATATCTCAGCATACCGGGCGTGCGTTCGGTGACTCTCTATCAATGGGGGCCGACAGGTATTGATACCGGTGATGTAGAGGTAGGCAAATCGGAATTCAGCCTACTTACCGAAACAATCAAATCGGGCCGTGCTTATGCATTAGTTGCCGAAGGGACTGCCGCACAAACCGTATCGGCAGGTGACAACGGATTCCTTTATACCGAAGCTGTATCTATCAGCAACAACAAGTTCACAGCATCGGAAAAATACGGCTTTATGTTGACCGCAATAGAAGAAGGTTCCGACAAATATTATATTACTGACTACAAGGGTCAATTCTTGTATCAAAGCACATACGGCACCGGATGGTCAAATCGTCCAAGCATTTCCACACAACCCGTTAAGGATAATCAAGGATATTATTGGACACTTGTTAAGGATGAAGCCGGACATTGGGTAATTACCAATGTTGCATCAAAAAGAATTCTTGCCTACGACACAAGCTATAAATCTTATGGCTTGTATGAAAGCTTGACTGCACAATATTTGGCACCGGAACTCTACGAAATGGCAAATGACCCGGCAATTGAGCCCGACTTTACTCCTGCCGAGCCAAGCAACCCCGGAGATGTGAATGAAGGAACCGGTGAAGGTACTAAGGAATCACCCTATGATGTAGTTCGCGCTCTTGCTATCATAGAAGCAGGTAGCATGACAAGCGACAACGTATATATCAAGGGTAAAATTTCTGAAATCTCGGAAATCGATACAAACTACGGGAATGCCACATACTACATCTCTAATGATGGCACCACATCAGAGCAACTTCAAGTGTTCCGTGGATATTATCTCAATGGCGAGAAATTCACTTCAACCGATGCGCTCAAAGTGGGCGACGAGGTTGTAATCCTTGGCAAACTTATCAAATATAACACCACTCCGGAAGTTGCACAAGGTAGCTCAATCATCAGCCTCAACGGCGAAAGCTCAGGCTCAACAGGGGGAGATACCCCCGGAGGTGACACACCATCAGGTGATGGTGACGGTTCATACGAAAGTCCGTTCAATCCGGCAAGCGTAATCGCCCTCAACCCGACATCTACAACCGAGGCTCCTGCCGGTGGTGCCGGTGTTTGGGTGAAAGGCTTCATCGTTGGACACATGCCGTCAACCAACACTTTGTTGGAAAATACAGTATTCGACGTCAGCAGTGATGTCAAAACAAATATTGTGCTTGCTCCGACAGCCGATTGCAAAGACTACGCACAATGTATCAGCGTTCAATTGCCTTCTGGGGCAGTGCGCAACGCTCTCAACTTGATGCAAAATCCCGATATGCTCGGTGCTGAAGTGTTGCTCTACGGCGATGTAATGAAATATTGCGGAGCCCCCGGTTTGAAGAATACTTCAAAATATGAAATAGTAGGCGAAGGTGGCGGTGGTGACACTCCTTCAACAGGTGGCAACACTATCTACGAAGGTCTTGTCTCACACTGCGATGATTGGACATTTGAAAATGTAAATCTTCCTGAGGCTGCTTCTTATATCTGGTCGTGGAAAGAATACAACGGTTCATATTATTTGAATGCATCAGCCTATGTTGTAGATACAGGATATGCTTCAGAAGCATATGCTTATACTACACTTGATTTGACCGGCAAGAGCAGTGCATCATTGACATTTGACCATGCCGCTAAGTTCCAAACTTCGTTGCAAGAACTTTGCGCAGTAGTAGTTCGCGTACAGGGCACTACAACATGGACAGCATTGACAATGCCGACATGGCCCGAAGCCGGAACATGGACATTTGTCAATTGCGGCTCAATCAGTCTTAACGCTTACGCCGGCCAGAAGGTTGAAATCGGTTTCCGCTATGGTTCAAGAGATGGCGAAGCTGACACTTGGGAAATCAAAAATTTCATCGTAACAGGGAACTAATAAGCAATTACCTGAAAATCAGTTCTTGATGTTCACAACAAAAAAATTTCAAACAGTATGAAAAGTCTGAAAAAATATATAATTGGTTTAGCCGCCCTAACGATGGGGTTAGGATTCACCGCTTGTCAAGATGACTTCGATGACAACACCCCGGGGCTCAATGTTCCGGTGGCGACCTGGGAAGCCAACAGCACCATCTTGGAAGTGAAGCAAGCATATTGGCAAAACACTGTCAACTATATCGATACCATCACAGCGAAAGAAGATGGTACACACTATATCGTAAAAGGACGAGTAATCTCATCTGACCGCACCGGCAACGTATACAAGAAGTTGGTGATACAAGATGAGACCGCCGCACTTGCACTCTCGATAAACACAACAGGCATGTATACCAAATATGCACCCGGCCAGGAGATAGTACTCGACTTGACCGGCATGTATATCGGTAAATATAATGGCACACAACAATTGGGCTATCCCATGTTCTATGAAAAAGGACAAGTGTGGGAAGCTACATTTATGCCCCCGGTGTTGTTTGAATCTCACATGCAACTTAACGGTCTTCCGGAAGTAGCAGCGATTGACACCATCAGTCTCCGCAATTTCAGCGAATTACCATCCGACCCGACATTGCTCCCCGGAATGCAATCGCAATTAGTGCGTTTCAACAATGTAAGTTTTGTTGAAGGTGGAAATAAAGCAATGACCGATGGCTACAAAGAAACAACCAATCGCCTGATAACGGATAGCGAAGGTCAGACTTTGACAGTTCGCACCTCGGGATATGCAACATTCCGCGACGTAATGCTCCCAGAAGGTAATGGCGACATAGTAGGTATATTGGATTATTATGCAACATCCGATGATTCCGATTCTAATCCATGGCAGTTGACATTGCTCGATGCTAATGGAGTGATGAACTTCGGCAACCCGACAATTGAGCCGGGAGGAGAAGATAATCCCTACACCGTAGAACAAGCTATCGCTATCGAAGAAGCCGGCGAAAAGGCTAAAGGCTGGACAACAGGCTATATCGTAGGAGCTGTAGCACCGGAAGTTACCGAAGTGACTTCAAATGACGACATCGAATGGGGTAGCGAAGTTGTTCTCTCTAATACACTTGTAATCGGTCCGACTGCTGATTGCACAGATATCAACAAGTGTTTGGTAATCTCACTACCGCAGGACAGCAAATTGCGCGAAGTAGGAAACTTGCGCGACAATCCTACAAACTTCGGCAAGCAAATTTGGCTCTATGGAACATTGGCTAAATACATGGGCACATGGGGTATCACTGACAATACCGGAGCATCATCACAATTCCGTATCGAAGGCATCGATGCCGGTGGAGCAATTGCCGATGGAAATGGTACAGAAGGTACGCCCTACAACGTAGGTCAGGTTATCGCAATGAATCCGAGTTCAACAACTGAAGCGGTAGAAAGCAAAGTATGGGTAGCCGGATATATCGTAGGCTATATGCCGTCGGAACCGTCAACATTGTTGAGCAACGCAGTATTTGCAGCGACAGCCGACTTGCAAACTAATATCGTACTTGGACCAACCCCCGACTGCACCGATTATAGCAAATGTATCGGTATTCAACTCCCATCGGGAGCAGTGCGCACAGCTCTCAACTTGCAGAGCAACCCGGGCATGTATGGTGCGAAAGTGGCATTACTTGGCGACATAATGAAATATTGCGGAGGCCCCGGCTTGAAGAATACATCAAAATACACTGTTTTGGGAGAAGGCTCAGGCGATACCGGAGGTGACACACCAGGAGGAGATACACCTGCAGGTGATGGTGATGGTTCATACGAAAATCCGTTCAATCCGGCTGATGTAATCGCACTCAACCCGACATCTACTACCGAAGCACCTGCCGGTGGTGCCGGTGTTTGGGTGAAAGGCTTCATCGTTGGACACATGCCGTCAACCAACACTTTGTTGGAAAATACAGTATTCGACGTCAGCAGTGATGTCAAAACAAATATTGTGCTTGCTCCGACAGCCGATTGCAAAGACTACGCACAATGTATCAGCGTTCAATTGCCTTCTGGGGCAGTGCGCAACGCTCTCAACTTGATGCAAAATCCCGATATGCTCGGTGCTGAAGTGTTGCTCTACGGCGATGTAATGAAATATTGCGGAGCCCCCGGTTTGAAGAATACTTCAAAATATGAAATAGTAGGCGAAGGTGGCGGTGGTGACACTCCTTCAACAGGTGGCAACACTATCTACGAAGGTCTTGTCTCACACTGCGATGATTGGACATTTGAAAATGTAAATCTTCCTGAGGCTGCTTCTTATATCTGGTCGTGGAAAGAATACAACGGTTCATATTATTTGAATGCATCAGCCTATGTTGTAGATACAGGATATGCTTCAGAAGCATATGCTTATACTACACTTGATTTGACCGGCAAGAGCAGTGCATCATTGACATTTGACCATGCCGCTAAGTTCCAAACTTCGTTGCAAGAACTTTGCGCAGTAGTAGTTCGCGTACAGGGCACTACAACATGGACAGCATTGACAATGCCGACATGGCCCGAAGCCGGAACATGGACATTTGTCAATTGCGGCTCAATCAGTCTTAACGCTTACGCCGGCCAGAAGGTTGAAATCGGTTTCCGCTATGGTTCAAGAGATGGCGAAGCTGACACTTGGGAAATCAAAAATTTCATCGTAACAGGGAACTAATTTTGATTTCTGTATAAAGAATTAATTTTCCATCTGTAAAGATGGAGTAAGCCCCAAAGTTTCATATTCTAACTTTGGGGCTTATTTTATATCCTATCTGTTATTTATCTTAAGGGGAAAGAGAATGAAGAGTAAGGAATAATAGTGCGATTAACATATTTTAATTATGGGGGGGGTGCCGTTAATTTTCCTTATTTTTGCATTGTATGTACTACATCGAAAATGATGGTCCTTTCGGGAATAATTAATACAAAGTAATAAGTTTAAAATACTGCATAAAGGGGGTGTCTCAAAAGAGGCATCCTCTTTATTGATTATGCGGATTATTTTAACGGGGCTTCGTCGACGTAGCGAATGCGAGAAGAGAATAAGGGAGAAAGGAAGTCGAGTTTCGGATTGTAGAGGGGATAAGAGGTGCCTGTAAGAGTCATCATCGAATGAATGATGTTGGCGTTTGAGATAGGGAGAGAAAGCGCCGAATCAAGGCGATTGAGAATATCGGGATTTTGAGCGCGATATTGAGGGTTGAGATAAAGAATCATAGGAACATCGACGTAATCGACACCTCGCCCAGTATAATCCCCTTCATCGTAGACGTTTTCACCATGATCGGAGAAATAGAGAAGGGCTGAGGGCTTAGGAGAGGTGGCAATCATGCCAATCATAACATCGAGAATAGAATCGGTAAAGGCGATAGAGTTGTCGTAGTCGGCAACGATTTGAGCAGATTTCTCGTTAAGCCAAGTACGCGGAGGATTAATATTAGCGTTAAGTTCCATAGAAGGAGAAATATTGCTTCTATTTTTGGGGAATCTGTCCTTGTAGAAGGGGTGCGAGCCAAGGAGATGGCACACGATGAGTTTATTGGAAACAGGGGAAGCGAAAGCGTTGAAAACGTGGGGTAATAGCACGTCGTCGTAGCGTTGCAGCAGCGCGTCCTCCGAGTTATCGGCTCCAACGTAGGTGATAACATCGGCATTTCTGGCAAGAGCGGAAGAGGTATTGCTGACGGTCCCTGCACGTTCTTGATTAGATAGCCAAAATGTAGTATATCCGGCTTCATTAAAGAGGTCGATTAAAGCGGGGTAGCGAAGTCCGTCGCCAAAAGTCAAATCATCTTCTTTAAATGTCAAAATACGTTCCATATTGCCGGCAGTAGCTGCAGAAGAACCAATGACGTCGGAGAAAATGTAAAGGGAATCGACATGGAGGGAAAGACGCGGGTTGGTGGGGAGAGGATAACCATAAATCGAGTGATGCTTGCGAGAAGCCGACTCGCCAATTACGAGAATGAAATTTGATGCAACATGGTCGGAGTGTACTTTATCGGCATCGGGGAAAGGAATGGCCTGAGAAAGCAATTGTTGGTAAAGCTGTTCGGCACGATATACCTCAACGGAATATTTTGCAATACGCAGCGCAAGAGAGTGGGCGGTGCGTCCGCTTGAAAAGTTGAATGCAAAAATAAGGAAAGCAAAAAAACCTATTACTGAAGCAAAAGCAACAGATATAAAAGCTTTTCGCGGGAATTTTTTGAGTATGATAAATAAAATTATGGTGGCTACAATAACGGCTAATGTTGACCACCTAATCAGGAATGTAATGATATTATCTAAAATAGCGGGTATCATCCCGTCCGTTTCGAACGCCGTAGTTTGCGCGAAGATGAGAAGCATTTTGCGCGAGATGCCGAAGTCGTAGAAAGTGTAGCTAAAAGCATTGACGAGAGCCAAAATTGAGAATATCCCAACGAGAATATAAGCGAAGTACTTTCCTACCCTCCAACGTTCCAACAGGAGAACCCCGCAGCAAAGTAGAGTGGCTTTCAACGCACTAAAAAACAGTACATAAAGCACTTGAATAAAAGGGGATAGAGCAAATACCGGACTGCCGGGGATGTCGATTACACTCAGAATCGACATGAGGAACATCCAAGTCCAAAGCAAAGGATGCTTTTGAAGGCGCAAGAAGAAAGAACTGATTATACGTTTAAAATTCATTGTCGTAAATGGGGAAAATATATTGCAAGGTAGGCAAAAAAATCGGAGATGCCAATTTCGATTAAATAAAAACTAAATTCATTGAAAGGGACAAAATTAAAAAATGTGATTAAAAGTAGTATAAATATCGATAAAATGCGTAATTTTGCGGACAGAAAAAGAACGGTGGACAAATTTGGCTGCTTGCAACCACCAAAAAAAATGCTAAAACCGCATTTTCCAGCCTATTTCCCCTGTTCTTACTGTTTTTATTATCACCTGTCGCATCGTAAAGGAATCCCTTCCATAGGAAACTGACGAGGCAAGGTTTATTAATCCGAGGGTTGCTGAAAAGAGTCAAATGGCAGCATCCTAAAAACTTTAAGAGCAATGAATTATCTATTTACATCGGAATCAGTGTCGGAAGGACATCCCGACAAAGTAGCGGACCAGATATCTGACGCAATCCTTGACCAATTTTTGGCACACGATCCCAATTCCAAAGTTGCCTGCGAAACCCTTGTTACCACCGGTCAGGTAGTAGTAGCGGGAGAGGTCAAAAGCAAGGCTTATATTGACTTGTTGTCGGAAGTGCGCCGAGTTATCAATGAGATAGGCTACGACCGTTCGGAATTGAAATTTGACGGGGAATCGTGTGGCGTGTTGTCGGCAATCCATGAACAATCACCCGATATCAACCGAGGAGTAGATGTAGTTGACCCCAAGCAACAGGGAGCCGGCGACCAAGGAATGATGTTTGGCTATGCTACAAATGAGACCCCGCTTTATATACCATTGACTCTTGCACTGAGTCACGCATTGTTGAAGGAATTGTCGCGCATCCGTCGCAGTGGAGAATCGTTTACCTATGTAGACAAAAACGGAGTGGAACGCACATATCTCCGTCCGGATTCAAAGAGCCAAGTGACGGTAGAATATGATGAAAAACATCGTCCGGTCAGAATCCACACAATCGTAATATCAACGCAACATGATGATTTCATCTCGGCAGATGAGAATATGAGCCAAGAGGAAGCTGATAGCAAGATGCTTGCGAAAATACGTGAAGATGTACAAAAAGTGCTAATCCCATCGGTTAAGAAAAGATTGCCTGAGCATTTGACCGCATTGATAGATGAGGACTTCATCTTGCACGTAAACCCAACGGGCAAATTCGTGGTGGGTGGACCACATGGAGATACCGGCTTGACCGGTCGCAAAATTATTGTAGACACCTACGGCGGACACGGTGCACACGGTGGCGGTGCCTTCTCTGGTAAAGACCCGTCGAAGGTAGACCGTTCGGCAGCATATGCAGCACGTCACATCGCAAAAAATCTCGTAGCCGCCGGAGTTGCAGATAGAGCGTTGGTGCAAGTAGCCTACGCAATCGGAGTGGCACAGCCGGTGTCGCTATACGTAGATACCCAAGGGACATCGAAGGTGGCGATGAGCGATGCCGAGATTTCGTCACAAGTGAGCGAAATTTTCGATATGACACCTCACGGTATTGAGACACGCCTGGGCTTGCGCAAGCCGATATATCTTGAAACATCAACCTATGGCCATTTCGGTCGCACCCCTCGCAAAGTTGTCAAGCATTTCCACTCAGCCTATGAGGAGGATAAGGATATAGAAGTAGAACTCTTCACTTGGGAAAAGCTTGATTATGTAGAAAAGGTAAAATCAATATTCGGACTTTAAGCTACGCTAAATATATGATAGAATAGAAAAGGGAGCGTTACCTCACGGTGACGCTCCCTTTTTCTGTCCAAATTTCAATTAAATTATTTATAGCGTAAAAATGGTTATGTTTTCTTATCAATTAATTCGCTTAAGTGTAAAAGATATCAACGAGTCGAATATTATAGTTTCCATTTCACAATCTCCACAGAAAAAGAGGGTGTGAATATTGCAAAGGATGCTTACTGAGGCACCGCCAAGCGCCCTTGTCCAACATCTCGTATACAATAGTCACACCCCTATTCAGGCATAAACTACCTCACGAGCGGCCTTGGACTAAAAGAGAGGATGTGGCGGGTTTCCAGAAAGGGCAGCCGGAGAATAAGTAAGATAATTCAGGAATTTCTCTAAATTCCACAAAGAATGAACTGCATCATCAACGATGAGTGATAGGAAATTATAAAATTTAGATAAACAAAATCACCAATTTACAATCTCTACAATGCAAAGATAAACAAAGATTTTGAAAAATAAAATTTTTCAGAAAATTTATCTGTTTCACATAAAGTTGCTGTTTGATTGAAAATCAATGCCGATATAATGATTTTTTATAAGTGTAATATTTTCGCGCATAATGCGGAAAACGAGGTTGTAATTTTGCATTGTAATCGAAAAGCAAACATGTCGCGACTTATGGGGTGGAGCGTAAATTCCATCAACGACGAAAGAATGTTGTCGTGAAAATCTTTGCAAAGTAATTTATCGACCAACCCATACTGCTTTTCGAACAAATTATTTCTAATCAAATTGTTGTGAGAAACCAAAAATAATGAATGAAATGGAGAATAAAACAGAAGAGAAAATTGAAGCAGTAGCAACCGCCAATGGTTGTGACGAGTTTAAAGAGGAATTTAAAAATGATGAGCAACCAACAAAAGAAGTAGAACCTTTAATTGAAGAAGAGATTACAGAAGAAAAGCCTACCGCTGCTGAAGAAGAGGTAGCCGAAGAGCAAGAAAAAGATGTCAAAATTGAATACAAAGAGGCAGAAATAGAGCGTCTGCTTGCCGAAGCTGAAGCACGCGGCTATGAGCGAGGCAGGAATGAAAGGATTGAAACATGGCTTAATGAGGGGCGCAGCAAAATGGCGACAGCTGCGAGCAAAGAGCCTGAGAGTGAAATTATGATTTTAAACAATATGAGAAAAAGCGTTTGGGAATAATTAAAAATTAGAAAACTATGAAACAAGAAATGGATAAAATTAAGAATGTATTTAAAAGTGATGTAGTAAAGGTCGTGGCAGTATTTGTGGCAATGTGGCTAATAGTAGACTTGTTGAGTGGCTGCACGGGAGGTGGCGAATATGCATTGGCAATGGGAGTGATGGTAGGCGCAGCCGGAGGAAAGCATATCGTAGGTGAGCCACTGACACTTGAATTGAGCCGCGAAGCATCGCCGGATTTGCTTCTGACTGAAATCGATGAGCGAATAGTGAAGATTCGCCCAATGGCAACGCCAATCGACCAAATATCGCGCCACGCGGGAGCTCGCAATAGCGGGGCGATGACGGTAGAATACTATTCGGTCGACACAAAAGAAGTAAGCACTACCCTAATCAGTGATTCATCGGAAATCTCGACATGGGGAAAGATTGGAGGAGCATTATTGAAAACTGCCAATGACGGAATTTTCGAAGCGACAGAAACAATCATGGTACCGGGGGTTGAAGCGACAACGATTGATGGTAACAAGGAAACGCTCGTGCTATATGTGGTGGCTAAAGATACAAACGGTATTCAAGTTATCGCGGTAAACAATAACACGAGTCGCGGGTCGAGTGTTCCGGAAATGCCTACAGGGACAGTGTTGGTGAGAATGGGTCGAGCAGCAGCAGAGCTTGATGTTCAGACGCCACAATTTGAAGCCTTACCAATGAAGAAGAGCAATAATTGCCAGATTTTTAAAGCTCAAGTGGAGCAGTCGACCTATCATAAGATAGCAAATAAAGAGGTGGGATGGAGTTTCTCCGACCAAGAGGAGGCAGCTATCAGCGATATGCGTCGCGGCATGGAGAAAAACTTCTTGTTTGGCTCGTGTGGGAAGTTGACAGACCCGGTAAAGAACACAGAGATAATGCTGACCGGCGGAATTTGGCATCAAGCGGGAAAGGAGTGCCAATATGAAAAAGGGAAGCTCGACATGAATCGTTTGATTGAGATATCGCGAGCAGCATTTACCGGGAATGGGGGCTCGTCGAAGAAACTTTTGATTGGAGGGACAATGCTAATAGAAGAGCTCAACAAGCTGGAGCATGTGAAAATTATCGGAGCTAATGAGACAACGACCCATTGGGGGTTGGATTTCACAGAGATTGTGACAAAGTTCGGACGTCTCTACGTTATGGCATCGGAAATTTTCGACCAGTGCGGACATTCCCACGACGGAATGATAATCGACCCGGAATATCTTACCAAATATTGCCATGTTCCGTTCCGCACCGAGCGATTGGACTTGCGTACGAGCGGACAACGCAACACCGAGGCGATAGTAATCACGGAGGCATCATGTCTGGTACTTCGTTATCCGCAAGCCCACATGCGAGTAATCGGAGTTGACTCGGAAGCAACCGCATGATAATACGATGAATGAAAGCCTTAGGAACATCAACAAGACAAAGTCCTAAGGCTTTTTTAAGTAGGAAGTGAAGACTATGATGATAAAATTAAGTAAAGAAGAGATGTTGAAAGAGTGGAAGCTACGAAAGGGAATGATTCCATTTTCTACGTCAACAATGCAACTAACGCGAGCCGACAGTGGCAGTATTGATGAGATGCTACAATGCGAAATCGATGATTGGTATGCCGAATTGCTATCACGAGAAGCCCCTGAATTATTGCCGCAGAGGGATTTTTCGAAGGATGTCAATCTTATAAACAATGAGGATTTAAGTGTAGATATCGAGTTGCCCGATGATGCAGTCAGAGTGGTTTCGATAAGAATGAGTGGTTGGAAACGCCCGGCACGCATCATTGAAAATAGCGACAGTGCATTGGCTCGAATGCAGACAAGCCGGTATGTGTCGGGGAAAACGAACGACCCGATAGCATTGAGACGAGGCCGCCGACTGACATTGTACAGTAAAAGTGATGCCGGGGAGTTGATAGAATTAATATGTGTAGCACCACCGTCGGATGGTAGTTATGAAATGGCTCGACGATTATTGAAGAGTATTAATCAACTATAAAAAAGAGCAAGGGATAGATATATAATATGAAATTGAAGAAAGATGAAATAAGCATCAGCATTGTAGATGCAGCGCGTAGAGCATGGGAACGAGGTGCGGAATTACGAGCTCGGCGAGAACGTTACAAACGATTTACCTATGGCGACCAATGGAGCGACATTGTTGTAGAGCCCGACGGGACAAAGATGACCGCTCGACAACAAGCATTGAAGCATGGGAAAGATCCGATGACCAATAATCTGATACGAAGGATGGTGAAGTGTGTGATTGGACGCTTCCGAGTGTGGTTGGAGGATAAGCAGGCGGAATATGCAACATCGGAATCATGGATGAATGACATATATCGCGCCAATAGTCTCGACGAGATTGATTGCCGAGCATTGGAAGAGTTTTTGATTTCGGGAGTCGCCGTGCAACGCGTAGCCGATGATGGGGGAATCTGTCGAGAAGGGATACGAGTGGACAATGTCAGTCCGGTAAAGTTTTTTGTTAACAGTTTCACCGATCCCAGAGGCGATGATATCGAGATGATAGGAATGTTGCACGATATGAGCCACAGCGAGGTTGTCATGCGTTTTGCCTACGGAAGCAGAGCAAAAGCGAAAGCATTGCGTGAACTATTCGGGCAACTAGAGGAGCGCGGTAGCAACAGCATAATCGGGCGTTCGGTTCACGATGTGGAAAATTTCAATTATAGCAGAGAACGAGGTCGTTGCCGGCTAATTGAAGTGTGGACTCTTGAAAGCCGCTCGATGATAAAGTGGCACGACAAAGCAAGCGGGACATGTGGCATAGAAAGCCCGGAAAGAGTAGCATGGATTGACGATGAGAACAAAATGCGCATGGACAACGGAGTGGCATTGATAGAAAACGTGTTGACACATAGCACAGAATGGTATTGCCGATGGTTAACCCCCGATGGGAGTGTGGTTAGCGAATATGCATCCCCTTATCGTCATGGCAGCCACCCATTTGTGGTAAAGATGTACCCGCTGACCGATGGTGAAGTTCATTCATTGGTAGAAGATGTCATAGACCAACAAATCTATATCAATCGTCTTATCACACTGATGGATAGAGTGATGAGCACTTCGGCGAAAGGTGTTTTACTATTTCCCAAAAGTCAGCGTTCATCGGGGATGGATTGGGAGAAATTGTCGTCACTGTGGGCATCTCCCGATGGGGTAATCCCCTATGAAGCTATCGACGGCGCCCCCGAACCTCGACAATTGATAACAAATGCGAGTGATTTCGGAGCGCGAGAGTTGTTGAGTTTGGAGTTGAAAATGCTTGAAGATGTTTCCGGTGTCAGCAATGCATTGCTTGGCAAAAGTAGTGGCGGAGGGAATGTCGGATATGAGCGATATGAAAGTGAAGTACGTAATGCCACAGTAGCAATAAATGATTTGTTGTTGACATTTGTACATTTCAGAGAGAGTCGCGACAAGAAATTACGTGGTATTTAATGGGTATTTTACCATTTTAACAATCCAGCGCCAAATTATTGCCCACGCGAGTGGTAATTTTGCCAATAAAATAAAAGGGATAGAAAATGGGAGAATACACAGAACAACGAAACAGGGATTTCATGAGAGCCTTCCGCGACGAAATGAAGGCAATGTACAATCGAGGCGAGTCGGTCAACGTAGAGAAGGTGATTGAGCGAGTGGCAAAAAAGGAAGCTCCGGGATATTATGTCAGCTACCGATATGCGCGACGTGCGGTAGGCGATTTGATTGAACGAGGTGTAATCAGAAAATATAAGGGGGGATTACGTCGACACTCGCGTCGAGACATGATGATTGAGATAGGCCGGAAATGTCAGTTGCGCATGGAGCAAAAGGGAATAAATCTGGGGAGAGCGCTTGTCGATGTACTCGTGGAGGAAAAAGCATCATCGTTCTTCATGACAAAATCCTATGCTCGTCAATTATATTATAAGATTGAGAAAGAAAAAAAGCGAAGTATATAACGAAAAAAGGATATGAGGATTGAGATATTAAAAAGGGGAGTAATGGAGGAAATCTATGCATTATCGGCATTGCAAGGATATGTAGAATTGCCTGAAAGGGAACGGTCATTGCTTCAAGAAGACCAAGAGGAAGGATTATCGGTGCTTGTAAACGATGCATTTGCCGATGTGGCGATGGAATTGATGCCGCGCGTAGCTGATATAGGAGTGCCGGATGAAGATAATGAGGGAAATATGTGGATAGAATTTAAAGAATATAATTCAGACCAAAAAATTATGGTTCCAATAATGAGTCAAATACTCACGAAGGGGATTGCCTACAAAGTGTTGGGAGCAATTTATGAAGGAGTAGAAGTAGGGGGAAATTATTTTTCACAAGCAAAACGTGCAGTATCGGGGGCAATAGAATTGATAGACCAGAGTCATATTTCCGATTGCCGATTGCGTGGATGGCGATAGTGTTAATCAAAAATAGCCCTAACGATAGGAAGAGATTGCAGATTCTTAAGCGACCCGAAATGAGTAGAATAGTATCGAATTAGGGAGTCGATAATATTATTCCGATCGGCGCGCGATAGGTGGAAAAGGTGCATATTTCTCAAATTCATGCGAGAAAGAGAGAACATCACTGCCGCTTGCTGCGCGTCGAGCCATTGAGAGTGGAGCGGAGGAGCTTGTCGGAAACGTCCTTCAGCGAAGTCAAAGCAAGCGCCTGTGGTATAAGAGGAAGTGTCGGGTGCTATCCCCATAAATTGCTGTAGAGAGAAGAGGAAGGCAATAGGTGCGTTGGCAATAGAATGGGAGGAGTTGGTAATATGAGAAATAAAATTATCGACATAATCATAGAGCGCAGTATCGGGCTGACTTTCGCGCAATACATTAGTGAGGAAGTCGCAAATAAACAGAATAATTGACGTAGAGATTGGGTCGTTGAGCAACATTACCCGTGAAGGCATAACGTCGCGAGCAGATTGAAGCGAACGATTTTCGCGAATGTCGATAATACAAGAAAAAGAAGCTCCGGGCATCATTAAAGCTCTTCTGCGACGCGCAGCAGGTGAATTTCCATCATTTACAATAAAGGAAATACGACCGACCTCTCGCGACAAACAATATACAATGGCACGAGAATCATTATACTTCAGGGAGCGAAGAGTTATGCAATCGGATTTTATGAGCAAAATAAAAAAAATTAAATGACACTAAAAAAAAGAAGTGAAAAACGCCCTCTAACACCATTAAAGCGAAGAAATAGAGCAAATAAAAACCGATACAAAAATAGATAAAATAATTTTTTGGGCAAAAAAATTTGCAAGTTTCAAAAAGAGTGCGTAATTTTGCAGTCGCTTTGAGAGGGAAACCTGCAAGCAACGAGGCCCATTCGTCTATCGGTTAGGACGCAAGATTTTCATTCTTGAAAGAGGAGTTCGATTCTCCTATGGGCTACTAATAAAACAACAAGTAAAAAAGTCACATTTAATAATGGCAAACCACAAATCTTCACTTAAGAGAATACGCCAGACGGCTACTCGTCGTCTCCACAACCGCTACTACGCAAAGACTGCACGTAATGCAGTACGTCGTGTACGCAAAATGACAGAAAAAACAGAAGCACAAGCAGCATTCGTAAAATTGACCGCAATGCTCGACAAGCTTGCTGCAAAAAAACTCATATCGAAGAACAAAGCTTCGAACCTCAAGAGCAAAATTGCTCGCTATATCAACACTCTCTAATAGCGAGAACCCGCTTTTGAAGCAAGCGGCCCATTCGTCTATCGGTTAGGACGCAAGATTTTCATTCTTGAAAGAGGAGTTCGATTCTCCTATGGGCTACTTCAAAGGAGTACGATTAAACATCGTACTCCTTTTTTGCGTTTACAATAGTAGTTATTCATGAAGCCGGATTTGTCGGCGCTTTATTAAACTTTAACACTTAATATCGCTTAAAGAGAATAAATTAGAGAATTAAAGGACAATAATATAGCGAATTTTATGTAAATTTGTCTCAATCGAAAAACTATACGAACCCCCATATAAATCACCCCGGCAAAAACCGGACGAATAGGTATAATACATGGACAATTATATCGTATCAGCGCGCAAATACCGCCCATCGACATTTGCATCGGTAGTAGGTCAAAAGGCCCTGACGGCAACGCTCAAGAATGCCATTGCCACCGACCGATTAGCTCATGCCTACCTTTTCTGCGGAGGAAGAGGAGTGGGGAAAACATCATGCGCACGAATCTTCGCCAAAACAATCAACTGCACAAACCCTACGGCCGACGGCGACCCATGCAACGAGTGCGAATCATGCCGTGCGTTCAACGAAAATCGTTCGCTCAACATCATCGAGCTCGATGCGGCATCTAATAATAGCGTCGACGATATTCGCGGTCTTGTGGATCAAGTGCAGGTGCCACCCACCGAGGGTCGTTACAGGGTTTTTATCATCGACGAGGTTCACATGCTATCAACGGCGGCATTCAATGCATTCCTCAAAACTCTGGAGGAACCGCCAAGTTATGTGGTGTTCATCCTCGCAACTACCGAAAAGCAGAAAATTATTCCGACAATACTCTCACGTTGCCAGATATACGATTTCAACCGCATCACGGTCAACGATATGGTGGAACATCTTCTCTATGTTGCATCACAAGAGGGAATAACAGCCGAACGCTCGGCACTAAGTTTGATAGCGCGAAAGGCCGACGGAGCAATGCGCGATGCTTTGTCGATTTTCGACCAAGTAGCAGCATCGTCGCGCGGTAATATCACATATGCCACTGCTATCGACAACCTCAATGTGCTTGATTCGGCATACTATACCAAATTGGTTGGGGCCTTTGTCAAAGGTGACGTTCAGAGCGCATTGCTTATCTACAAAGATATACGCGACCGCGGTTTCGATACCCATTTTTTCATTACCGGATTAGCATCCTACATTCGCGACTTGATGGTGGCTCGTTCCGAATCAACGCTCCAATTGCTCGACACCGATGATGAAATAAGAGCAGAGATGGCTGCCACCGCAAAAAATTTACCACTCGACTTCTATTATGCAGCGATGAGCCTTTGCAACGAGGCCGATTTAAATTATCGCCAAGCATCGTCAAAGACATTCCTTGCAGAGCTTTTGCTCATCAAGCTGTGCCAACTACAAAGCCCCTCCCCCACTTATAGCGGTAGCGGAGAGGGGCACCTGAAACCCTTTGCCGCACCTACAGGAGAAACAACTCCCCAACCGGCTCCGGTCCAAACTGCGCCACCTTCAACACCGGTTGTAACTCCAACAAAGCCCCAAGTTCCGGCTCCGACAGCTTCACCGGCACCTGCACTTAGCGCGCAGGCACCTGCTCCGTTGCCTGCGAAGCCTCAACCTACAACATCGACTGCCGGCTCACCACCACCGCGCCAAGCATCATCACGACAAAAAGGAGTGTTGCGTTCTACCCACCGCGTCGAAACTCAAGCCACAACAACTCCAACTGCAACACAACAATCGGCAACTGCCCCTAAGCGCAACGAAAGATACACCGACGCCGATGTATTGGCAGCGTGGGATGCTTATGCAGCAGCGCGACCAACAGAGCATATAATAAAAAATACGATGCGCGACTGCCGACCGCAAAACGTCGGCAACGGCACTTACGACGTGGCATTGAAGAATGATATTCAGACCGAGGAGTTCCGAAAACACCTTGACGGAGTTCTCTTAGCAATTCGCAATGCTACCAAGAACGACTACATAAACATTACACTCTCACTCAACGAAGCCGGACCGGCACCTATGATATGGAATGACCGCGAAATTCTCGCCCATTTAACATCAGTGTCGCCTAATGTCGTAAAACTGATAGATAAATTCAATCTCAAACTGATATAAAATAAAAAAGCGATAAACACCGGCAAGGTGTTGAAGCGTGAAAATTCACAATATGAGAAAATTATTAGCAACCACCGCAATCGCAACAGTAACAGCACTCACAGCTGTAGCCGGAGTGAACTCGCCGACAACCGAGGGTTATCACCAGCGAGCTATTGATATGTACAACGACGCTAACTATGTCGGTTGCACCGACCAAATGCGTTACGTAAAGAAAAACAATCCGACAGCGGCCGAGCTTGAAGATGCCGACTATTATATCGCAATGTCGTCGATGCATCTCAACAAGGGAGATGCCGAAGCACTTATAAAATACTTTATGTGGCGCTATCCGTCGTCGGCACGTATTGCAGAAATGCATCTGACGCTTGGTAATCTTTACATGACCTCCGAACGCTATGGCGAAGCTCTAAAGGAGTTGAATTTAATAGAAGCCAAGTCGCTCGACCGCAGCAGCAACGAGCGATACGAAGCCTCGCGTGCATTTTGCTTACTCAAACAAGGGGATTACGATCTTGCCGAACCGATATATCGCCGTTTGGCTCATTCAAAAGAATATGCCGATGAAGCTCGTTTCTATGAGGGATATATTGCATACGTCAAAAAAGATTATAGCAAAGCTGCCAACCTATTCAAAAAATGCAATAAAGGGAAAGCTCCCGGCAATATGTCCGACTACTATTTGGCTCAAATATATTACCTCAATGGTGATTACTCACAAGCTGCCTCCACGGCTCGCCGCCTCTACAACGACGAAAGCGTGGATGCCTCGTTCCGCTACGAAGCAATGCGTGTGGCAGGAGAATCCTACTATCAACTCGACAATCTTAACGAAGCATTGCCTTTGCTGAGGGATTATGTTGCCAACACCTCTACTCCACTTCCTACCACACTCTACATCCTCGGTGTAACGGAGTATCGCGAAGGGAACTACGATGAAGCAATAAAGAACTTGACACCGGCAATAGATTTTGACAACGCTATGGGTCAGAGTGCCAACTTATTCATCGGTCAGTCGATGATGAAGCAAGCCAACTATTCCGGAGCAATGATAGCATTTGACCGTGCATTGCGCATGATCCACGATAACGATGTGCGCGAAGCTGCGTTCTACAATTATGCCGTAGCAAAGACCGAGGGGGGAAAGATTCCTTTCGGAAATTCCGTTGCTACATTTGAGGAATTTTTGACCACATTCCCAAATTCTCAATATGCCGAACAGGTTCGCGAATACCTCGTTTCGGGATATATGACCGACAACAACTATTCGGCAGCGTTGACTGCAATTAATCAAATCAAACAACCGTCGGAAAAAATTATTGCCGCCAAACAGCAAGTGTTATATGCGTTAGGCACACGTGAAGTGATGGCCGGCAACAATGATGAAGCTATCAAGCATCTCACTGAGGCAATTAAATTAAAATCTCATAATGCCAATACTGCCGCAGAATCAGAGTTGTGGCTCGGAGAAGCTTATTATGCCACCGGCAACTACGCAAATGCGCAAAAATCATATGCCAATGCAATGAGCGGCAATCGCCTATCTGCAGCAAATAAGGTCACAGCCCTCTATGGCATCGGCTACAGCTGCTTCCGCCAAGGCGATTCAGAAAAAGCAAGTCAATATTTCAATGACTTCATCAACGCAAAATCGGCGCCATCAAGCGTCCTCAAAGCCGATGCGTTAAATCGTATTGCCGATCACTATTATAGCAAGAAAGAATTTAGCAAAGCCGCATCGACCTATAATGATGCATATCTCGCGAATCCCACTACCGGCGACTACGCATTATTGTCGCGCGCTCGCATGAACGGCTACGACGGCAACTACAAAAACAAAGTTGACTTGTTGCAGAAATTCATCAAGGAATTTCCGAAATCGAGCATGCTTCCTCAAGCCTACATCGAATTGGGTGAAGGGTATGCACAATTGGGCAATTCCGACCGCTCTATTGAAGCGTATTCAGTTGTGGCATCGCGCTACAGCAATAGCGCCTACGGACGTCAAGCCAACCTCCTTTTGGCTCTTGCCTACCTCAACGAAAACGACAAATCTCAAGCCATTGCCACCTACAAACAGTTGATTAGCAATGCGCCCGGTTCGGAAGAAGCTGTTCAAGCATCAGAAAACCTTAAACAGCTTATGGCCAATGACGGCCAACTCGATGAATACGTTTCATTCATCAACTCAGTGCCCGGAGCTACACCGGTCAACGCATCTGACGTTGAAAATGCTGCATTCGTGGCTGCCGAACGCGACTACCTCAGAAAAGGGTTGACCGCAAAATTGACCGACTACCTCAACCGCTTCCCGCAAGGAACATCACGCGCCATCGCATTGGGCTACGTTATAGATGCCTCATCGACTGCCGGCGACAACGATGCAACTGTGAAATATGCATCGGAATTAGTTGAAAAATACCCCGACAACGCCCTTGTGCCATCAGCTCTTAAAGCAAAAGCCGAAGCCCTCGCGACTCAAAGCAAAGGGGAACTTGCTCTTGCTGCCTATGAGCAACTTAGCGTCACTGCATCTACACCCGAAATGCTCAATGAAGCGCAATTGGGCATCATGCGCATAGCTCGCGACCTCGGCCAATATCAACGCGCCATCGATGCAGCAACTGCTATTACGGCATCTTCAACACCTACTACGCAACAACGCGCAGAAGCTGAGTTTACTCACGCTGACGCCCTCTACAACATCGGCGACACCACAAATGCCTTAGCTAAATGGAGTGAATTATCGACCAATATCAACGATATTTACGGCACTCGGGCATTGTTCCGCATTGCTCAGGCTCAATTCGACAACAACAATCTTGCCGAAGCGCGTAAATCGGCCGAAGCTTTGATTGACTCCGACACGCCTCATAATTATTGGCTCGCTCGCGGATTTATCCTCATCTCCGATATTAATCGCGCTGAAGGAAACACATTTGAGGCCGACCAATATCTCATAAGCCTCCGCGACAACTATCCCGGCACCGAAACCGATATTTTCAAAATGATTGACGATCGTCTCAATAACAAATAATCATCGACTACAATGAAAAGACAATATATCTCACTTGCCGCAATATTCCTCAGCTTAGGCTTGACAGCACAAACGCTCTCTAAAGAGATTGTCATCGACCGCGAAGTTGAGCCTACTCTTCCGGATGTAACCCGTATCAGCAATTTCCCGACATTGATGCAACCACAAGCGCCAAAATCGCGCCTGCCCTACGTCGACGTTACCGCTGCCGCTAACACCCCAGGAATGTTAACCACTCTTGAACCTGCCAACGGTCAACCTGCATTTAATGTGTCCCCTTATCGCGGATATGCCTCATTAGGCTATTTCCCGGCCTACAATTTGGGCATTTCGGCAGGATATGCTATCATTGCAAAGCCCACATCGTCACTCAACGTCTGGACTCAATTTGACGGATACTCCTTCGATAATCAATATGACGAATCTCTAAATCGCAACAGTGTGACTATCGGTGCTGACTTTTCTCACCTTTTCAATCGTCGCTCCCGACTTGACCTCACCACCGATTTCACCTACAATGCCTACAATCGTCCGTGGGAAACACTTGACCCCGACCACAACACTACAGCATTTAATTTTGACGCAGCTTGGTCGTCACGATTAAATTCTGTAGCCTATTACGCTACTGCCGGGTTCAATCACTTCGGATTCTCTGGCAAAGAAATTGGATTGAGTTTGACACCGCTCGACGCCGTTTCGCAAAACATTATAAAATTAGCAGTTGGTGGTGCCTACAAATTAAATGCAAAATCAGCTTTTACCGCTCACATCGGCATTAACTTCGTGAATATAAGTAATTTCAACAATCTCGAAGCGGATCCGATAGTAGGTGGCACACCTACAGTAAGCCCTATCCTCACTCCGGGTAAAGGGGAAACTATGGCATTGATTACTTTAGCACCATCTTATCGCTTTGCTTCGGGAAGCTTCTCTACCAATATCGGATTGAAAGCGCAAATTTCCACCAATGCCGACAAATCTTTCCACATCGCGCCCGACATTAAATTCAATCTTCGCCCGACATCGACTTTCGGCGCTACTTTGACATTTGGAGGTGGAGAACATATCAACAAACTATCCGAGCTCTACGCCGTCAACCCCTACATGTCGGTGGGGCAAGGCTTTAAATTCTCAAACGTACCGTTCACCGCTAATCTTGCGCTCACATTCGGTCCGTTCTATGGCGCATCGATAGAACTATTTGGAGGATATAGCATCGCCAACGACTGGTTTATGCCCGATGTAGTTGATATCACAGGCGACAACAATGTAGTAAGTATCCCCGGTCGCACAGTATATGCCACAATGTTCAGCCCCGTCGACCTTCGCGCCGTAAACTACGGAGCAAAGTTCACATGGAAATACAATAAAAACATCGAAGCATCAATTAAATATAGCGGAGCTCCGGGTTCATATCGCCACAGCTACTATCTCAACCACGACCGTGCACGCCACGTGTTGGATATTAACGCATCGGTAACTCCTATTAAGCCTTTGACTATCGACGCTTCATTTGAATTGCGTGCCGGGCGTTCGCTCTACAGTCAATGGGGAGCGACAAGTGAAATGGTGAAATATGACCTCGAAGCAGCCAATAGCTTGAATATCGGTGCAACATACCGTTTCTTCGATTGGTTGTCAGTATTTGCCAAAGTGGAAAATATTCTTGGTAATAAAGCCTACATGTACAACATGCTTGAGCAGCAAGGTGTACACGGACTTATCGGCGCCTCATTGAAATTTTAAAAGCATTACCTTTTAACCCTTTTGGGTTCTCTCGCTCCATTGAGTCACGATACTCAATGGAGCGATATTTTATGCGTTAAGGTCGAGTGTCAGCCCATGGAGTGAGGGTCTCCCGGCCCTCACAGCGTGCGAAGCACGAGAAAGCGTAGCAAATCCCCCGAAAATGAAGACTAATCCTCGGGGGAAACTATAGAGGGGGAAATGTAAGTAATAGTAGTACGTGCGCGCGTCGTGGCGGTATAGAGCCAACGATAAAAATCAATTGTGGTGACAGCATCGTTGGAAATATTTGCCATGTCGACAAATACCGATTGCCATTGACCCCCCTGTGCTTTGTGACAGGTCACAGCATAGGCATATTTAACACGAAGTGCGTTGAAATAGGGGTCGGTGTGAAACGCTCGTCGTCGCACGTCGGGGTCGGCGGCCGACGATGGGTCAAGCCCCGCAAGCGCTCGGCTTATCAACATCTCCTCATGCTCAGGATTTAACCCCGCAGTGTCGGAATTAAGTGAGTTGAGTATGAGTTTTGCGTCGAAAGTAATATCGCGGTCGGGCATCGAAAGCTCGACATCGGCAAAACGCAAGAATCCTATGATTTCCGTGCCATATATCTTATTGATTTTCACCACATCGCCATTGGCTACAAAATCGGCACCTTTGACTCGTGAGGTCCAAAAATAATTATTCTTAGCAATAAGCAATGGCTCGTCGCGCGTAATAACATCTTCCTTTTCAAGTATCGATTTACGTATCGCCAGATTAAATTCCATTGCTCGCTTATTGGAGCGCGTTATCAATATAGTGTCGTCAACTCCATAATTATTATAGGAATTGATTAGTTCATCTTGCAACTCTTCGCCACCGATGGATTTGACATCGGCAAACGGGCGCACACGCAATTGTGGCACCGGGAGCGGGTCCTGCAACATTGCTCGCCGCAACATAGTGGCATTATAAAGAATTCCGGAACGCGCTTTTTGACGCACTGTCTGCGTAATCACCGCTCGTGTCACCCTAAGTCCGAGCTGACGCAATCTGTCGGGCGACATTGCCGGAGAAGTATCACACCCCACCGGGGGCAACTGCGCACCATCACCGAGTAATATCATGCGGCAATCATGACCCGAACCATAGACATAATGAACCAAATCCTCAAGCAATGATTCATGCCCACTTTCCCCTATCATAGAGGCTTCGTCGACAATGAAGATGGCATTAGTGTGAGGATTGTCGGCGACACCGGCAACAGCTGCAACATCGCCAAGTCCCTTGTAGATTTTGCGGTGAATGGTCATCGCCTTTTTGTCGGCAAACCCACTCAACACCTTTGCGGCGCGTCCTGTGGGGGCAAGCAATACGGTGGGCCGACGCACGGCGCGCAATGCTTTGACCAAGGCCGCCACAACTGAAGTTTTACCGGTACCGGCATATCCGTTGAGCAAAAAGACGGCATTATAAGGGGTTGTATCGGCGCAGAAACGCGCGAGGGCGTTGATCAACGCCCTCTGCTGTTCCGTCGGGGGAAATCCCATCTCGGCGGTTATTTGTTCTGCTAATTGCACTACGTCAATTTTTCAATTCATAATTCTTAATTCATAATTCATAATTTAAATAAGCCTTAATTGTCTCTACCCTCAGAGTTGGCAATTATGAATTATGAATTATGCATTATGAATTAGTTAATAATGTCAAATCCGGTGTATTTGCGCAAACATTCAGGCACCACGATTCCCTCGGGAGTCTGATTGTTTTCCAAAATTGCTGCTACGATACGCGGCAAAGCGAGAGCCGAACCGTTGAGCGTGTGGCATAGTTGAGGTTTCTTATCCTCGCCACGGTAACGGCATTTTAGACGTGATGCTTGATAGGTCTCAAAGTTAGAAACCGACGATACTTCCAACCAACGTTGTTGTGCCGCTGAGTACACTTCAAAGTCAAATGTAATAGCCGATGTGAAACTCATATCGCCACCGCACAGACGAAGTATATGCCATGGTAGTCCGAGGCGTTCGAGCAACGACTGAACGTGGTCTTTCATCTCCTCAAGAGCGGCATATGAGTTCTCCGGCTTTTCGATACGCACGATTTCAACTTTGTCGAATTGGTGCAAACGATTGAGACCGCGAACATCCTTGCCATAACTACCCGCTTCACGACGCCAACATGCCGAGTAAGCGCAATTCTTTATCGGTAGTTGATTATCATTGAGGATAACATCACGATATATGTTGGTCACGGGTACCTCGGCAGTAGGTATCAAATAAAGATTGTCGAGGGGTGCATGATACATCTGTCCTTCCTTGTCGGGGAGCTGACCTGTGCCGTAGCCCGATGCTTCATTGACAACGTAAGGGGGCTGCACTTCGGTGTAACCGGCTTCGTTGGCTGAATCGAGGAAGAATTGAATGAGGGCGCGTTGCAGGCGGGCTCCTTTGCCAATATATAGCGGGAAACCGGCACCGGCAATTTTAACGCCGAGGTCGAAGTCGATGATATTATACTTCTTCGCAAGTTCCCAGTGAGGAAGAGCATCGGCAGGAAGATTGGGCATCACACCACCCTCTTTCTCTACTACGTTGTCCTCAGCTGTTTTTCCTTCCGGCACAGCCTCACAGGGGATATTGGGTATTGACAGACGCAAGTCGAGAATTTCTTTTTCTACGGCTTCGAGTTCTGCTGCATATTTCTTTTGTTCCTCTTTACCCTTTGCTACTTCAGCTTTGGCTACTTCGGCGGCTTCACGCTCGCCGGCTTTCATTAACTTGCCGATTTCGGCTGCCGATTTGTTGAGCGACGCTGCTATATTGTCGGCTGAAAGTTGCAATGCGCGACGGTGTTCATCGAGTGAGAGGATAGCTTCAATCTTTTCTTTACCATCAAATCCTTTGACCATTAAGCGGTCAATAATATATTGGGGATTCTCCTTTATTTGTTGAATTGTCAACATAGCGACTTAAAATTATTTTTCCATTGGGGCACCGTGACAGCACCCTTTATATACCTATTTTTTTACGACAATAGTTCTTTCACTTTTGCTGAAATAGCTCGTCCGTCAGCACGTCCGGCAAGCGCTTTACTTGCCACTCCCATCACCTTGCCCATCATTTTGGCATCGGTGGCACCAACTTCGGCTATGATTTTTTTGAGTTCGGCTGTAAGTTCCTCCTCCGACAATTGCTTGGGGAGATACTCTTCAATCACAGCCACTTCGGCGAGTTCGTTTTCGGCGAGTTCGGGGCGATTTTGCTCCGAATAGATAGCGGCACTTTCGCGACGCTGTTTCGCCATTTTCACCAATATTTTAGTTGCGGCTTCATCGGAAAGCGTTCCATCTCCTCCCTTGGCGGTCTTTGCTTCAAGAAATTCCTTTTTGATACCACGAAGCGCTTCGAGGCGCACGCGATCTTTTGCAAGCATCGCCTTTTTGATATCCTCTGATATTTTGTCAAATAAATCCATTATCGGTCTATATAATCTGAATTATAACGACTACAAAGTTACGTATTTTTATTTATTTAATAAGGTAATTTCTTAGTATTTTATAAAAATTACGCGGAAAAATTTACCTACAATTCCTCTGTGACTTTCTCCGAGTCAGGTTCGTCAGAGTTATCCGGCTCCCGACCCCCTTTTTGATTGCGGCGACTAATATCATTGCCTACTTTAATTACAAAGATTATCACCGAACAAACAAAGGTTACAGCATTGCAAATTATCAACGGGATGTTACCTAACAAAATTCCTTGTATTGCAAAAAACAAACTGCCGAATCCCAGCAATAAAAAAGTGGGCAACGCTATTCCATCTGTCTTGCGTGTGCGAATCGTATAATATGCCTGTGGCAAATACCCCAACAACAAACAAATACTACCTGAGTAGCCAACTAATTCAACTATCATAATTTTAATCATTAATTTTCTCAAAAATAACACATTTTCATATAAAATAAAAACTCTAGCCTCGAAAAATTTGTTGCCCCACTCATCCTCTATATGCAACAATATTTTTACAAAAATTCAACCTTTTATTATATTGAATTTTGAAGATATTTTATATCTTTGCAAAAAGGATTAATACCATTAGCCAAAAGGGCAAGCAAATTAGTCTATTTTGCCGATTTTCAGATATCTTGAATCATAAATCAACAAATATATTAACAAAAAATCAATTTTCTATGAAGAAATTTTTACTCTCATTAGCCACAGTGCTTTGCGCAGGTGCTTTCGCTTCTGCCGACGATGTTACAGTAGCTATTGCTGCTTCCAACTTCACCGCTAATGCAAATAATGCAAAAATTGCGACTTACTCAGCTGAAGGATTCACTTTCACTTTGAATCAAGCAAGCTCTTCAACAGCCAATCGCTTGTCGGACACTGATCACCTTCGCGTCTACTCTGGAGCTGAATTTACAATCTCAGGCGACAATGGTCAAACTATCACCGGTTTGACTTTCACTACTACAGGGACAACCTATAACAAATTCAACGATTTCACTTATAGTGGAACAACCGGAACATGGACCGGAACTGCGGCAAATTCCGTTACCATAACCAACTCTGCTCAAGCTCGCGTTAAACAAATTGTTATCACCTACACAGAAGCAGGTGGTGTAGTTGTTCCAGTGCCCACTTTCTCTATCGAGCCGGGTACTTTCTCTGAAGCTCAAACTGTAGAATTGTCGGCCGAAGACGGTTGCACCATCTACTACACCCTTGATGGTCAAAACCCCACCGACGACACTGCCGATGGTAGCTCTATCAAATATTCTGCACCCATCTCAATTTCTGAAACTACTACTATCAAAGCGATTGCTGTTGATGCCGACGACAACTTCTCTAACATCGTTAGCGGCACTTACAAAATCGTAGAACTACTTGAGGGTGCAACAGGTTCAGGTACTGAAGCCGACCCCTACAACCCCATCGCCGCTTACAATGAAGGTCTTATGGATCGCACCGCCACTATTTATGTTAAAGGTACTATCGTTTCTATCGTAGAAGTTAGCACCAGCTATGGTAACGCTTCTTATTACATCTCAGAAGACGGAACTGAAACCAACCAACTTTATATCTATCGTGGCTACTACCTTGAAGGTGAAAAATTCACTGCTGAAGATCAAATCAAAGTTGGTGACGTGGTTGTAGTTAAAGGTGCTACCACTACCTACTACAATGTTCCCCAAATAGGTGCATACAACGAACTCGTTTCAATCAATGGCAGTGGCGCTACTGACGAACCGGACGAACCCGTTGTTCTTGAAGGTGACGGTTCTGACTCTAATCCCTTCACTGTTGCCGACGTTATCGCAATCGATCCCTCTGAAACAACTTCTAACGAAGAATATCCCGACAAATATTGGGTAAAAGGCTACATTGCCGGTTTCATAAACTCTTCTAACGCTTTCATATTCGGCACTACCGATGCAGTTGAAACTAACATATTCCTCGCTCCAACCGCCGACTGCACCGACAAGAGCCTTTGCGTTCCCGTTCAGCTCCCCACCGGAGACGTTCGTACTGCACTCAACCTCGTTAACAATGCTTCTAACCTCGGAAAAGAAGTTTACGTATATGGCAACATCTACAAATACTTCCAACTTCCCGGTGTTAGGAACGTTACAGATTACAAACTCGATCCTTCAGGCATCGCTGACGTAGAACTCGACAACAACGCTCCCGTTGAATACTTCAACCTCCAAGGTGTTCGCGTTGCTAACCCCGAAAACGGTCTTTACATCATGCGTCAAGGCGACAAAGTGGTTAAAGTTATCAAATAATCCAACGATACACATTTAACAACAGATACCATAGAGGCGACTCCCCGCGAGCCGCCTCTATTTTTTTACCTTATTGCGTCAGCCCTCATATCGTTCCACCGTGTCAGCCTTATGGAGCGAAGGCTTACCAGCCTTCGTCATCACCACTATATTGTGGCGCCAGCCTATGGACTGAGGGCTTACCAGCCCTCATATCATTCCACCGCGTCAGCCCTATGGAGCGAAGGCTTACCAGCCTTCGATTTCTCCCGGATGATAGTGCGAAGCTCCCTTCCGCCCCTCACATCGTCAACCATAACATTATCTTTTCCACTTTTCCTACCTATTTTTTTAATAAATAATAAAAAAGTAGGGCAAAATGTTGCACAATAAAAAAAATAACCGTACATTTGCATCGCAAAAGTTGATAAAGAGTTATCAATATAGCAAACAATGCTTCAGTAGCTCAGTTGGTTAGAGCACCTGACTGTTAATCAGGGGGTCGTTGGTTCAAGCCCATCCTGAAGCGCAAAAAGAGATGTCGAATTTTCGGCATCTCTTTTTTTTGTCACACCCGGACACAAACCGCCCCAACCTATGGGCTGAGGGTCTATGGACTGAGCGTCAGCCTATGGAATGAGGGCTTATCAGCCCTCACAATCGTGCGAAGCACGGGAAAGCGTAGCGAAACTCTCGGACAGGAAAGGGAACCCCACCGCGTCAGCCCATGGAGCGAAGGCTTACCAGCCTTCGTCATCACCACAACATTGTGGCGTCAGCCTATGGACTGAGGGCTTACCAGCCCTCATATCATTCCACCGCGTCAGCCC
>CAYWXG010000017.1:0-42722 GCA_964462445.1 uncultured Barnesiella sp.
TTTTTTGCACAAAGCTAAGAGACTGCCCAACTTTTATTGTTAGACAGCCTCTTCTATAAATCTAAATCAGTCCAACACATATTTATACGGACCGATTATTGCTTTTTTACTAATCAACTTCAGATTATTGACGTTTAGTCTTTTTGCCATAACCGTAAACTGCAGCAGCGCCCAATTCTTCTTCGATGCGGAGAAGTTGGTTGTACTTAGCCATACGGTCAGAACGTGAAGCTGAACCGGTCTTGATTTGACCTGCGTTAGTAGCTACTGCGATATCAGCGATTGTTGCATCTTCAGTTTCACCTGAACGGTGTGAGATAACTGCAGTGTAACCATTACGTTGTGCAAGTTCTACAGCGCGAAGTGTTTCAGTGAGTGAACCGATTTGGTTTACTTTAACGAGGATTGAGTTAGCGCAACCTTCTTCGATACCGCGTTTGAGGTATTTAACGTTAGTTACGAACAAGTCATCACCTACCAATTGGCAACGGTCACCGATAAGGTCGGTAAGAACCTTCCATCCTGCCCAGTCGTCTTCTGCCATACCATCCTCGATTGAATCGATAGGATATTTTTCAACTAGTTCTTTGAGGAACTGTGCTTGCTGTTCTGAAGTGAACTGTTTGCCATTAGCTTCCTTAGCAGCACCATTGTTGAGTTGAGCATAGTTGTAGATACCATCTTTGTAGAATTCTGACGATGCACAGTCAAGACCGATAGTTACATCCTTTCCGGGTACGTATCCAGCCTTTTCGATAGCTTGCATGATTACATTGAGTGCATCTTCAGTGCCATCGAGTGAAGGAGCGAAACCACCTTCATCACCTACTGCTGTTGAAAGACCACGTGCTTTGAGCACTGATTTGAGGTTATGGAACACCTCTGTACCCATACGGATACCTTCTTTGAATGAAGCTGCACCGATAGGACGAATCATGAACTCTTGGAAACAGATAGGAGCATCTGAGTGCGCACCACCATTGATGATGTTCATCATTGGAACGGGAAGTGAGCATGTGTTGCATCCACCGATATATTTGTAAAGGGGAAGATCGAGATAGTCAGCAGCTGCTTTAGCTACAGCAAGTGACACACCGAGGATTGCATTTGCGCCAAGGTTTGATTTTGTCTCTGTACCATCGAGTTCGAGCATCTTCTCATCTATAGCAATCTGGTCAAGAGCGCTCATTCCTTTGAGTGCATCAGCAATTACTGTGTTTACATTTGCAACTGCTTTTTGAACACCCTTACCCATGTAGCGTGCCTTGTCACCATCACGGAGTTCAAGAGCTTCATTTGCACCTGTAGATGCGCCTGAAGGAACTGATGCACGACCACGAGCACCTGATTCGAGGATAACATCAACTTCTACTGTAGGATTTCCGCGAGAGTCAAGCACCTCACGACCAATGATTTTTTCAATTTTCATAATGTTCTGTTATTAAAAAAACTGTTGTTATTTAATTAAGTATTTAAGTCTTGCCTTTCAATCTACAAAGATACAATTTTTTTAATAATATCCACTTCAATTAAAAAAAATAAATTGATTTTACCTTACGTTTCTAAACACACAACTCAACTTCAACAAATAAAAAATTAAAATAACTCAAATATTTCACATACATTACCTCATAGTATCGAAATAAAAAAGAGGAAAGCCAAATTAGCCATCCTCTTTTTTCGCTATAATAATTTGAATTATTCTGCGGCAGGTGCTTCTGTTGCTTCAACTGCTGGAGCTTCTTCAGCGGCAGGAGCCGATGAAGCCGACTTGCGGCTACGACGGGTGCGACCCTTCTTAGCAGCTGCTTTTTCTTTGAGCATATTTTCATTATAGTCAACAAGCTCAATGAAGCATGTTTTAGCATTGTCACCAAGACGATTACCGGTCTTGATAATGCGAGTGTAACCTCCGGGGCGTTCTGAAATCTTTTGTGAAATTTCACGGAACAATTCTGTCACTGCTTCTTTATTTTGAAGATAGCTGAACACGAGGCGGCGGTTTGCTGTCGTATCCTCTTTTGCACGGTTGATTAGAGGTTCGGCATATACACGGAGTGCTTTTGCCTTGGCCAAAGTTGTGAAAATGCGTTTGTGCATAATCAACGAGATTGTCATATTAGCCAAAAGAGCTTCGCGGTGAGAATGTGTACGACCGAGGTGGTTGAATTTTTTATTATGTCTCATCGTTGTTATTCTTTATCTAATTTATACTTTGATATATCCATTCCGAACGAAAGGTTCAAGTTTGCCAATAACTCATCGAGTTCTGTAAGCGACTTCTTACCAAAGTTACGGAATTTGAGCAAGTCTGTCTTGTTAAAGACTACCAACTCGCCAAGAGTTTCGACCTCTGCGCTCTTCAAGCAATTAAGTGCACGAACCGAAAGTTCCATGTCAACAAGTTTAGACTTTAGAAGTTGACGCATATGGAGAACTTCTTCGTCAAACTCTTCATTTCCATCGTTTTCGGGAGCCTCGATAGTAATCTTCTCATCTGAGAATAGCATCAAATGATATATCAAGATTCTTGAAGCCTCCTTCAAACCATCTTTCGGTAGGATTGAGCCATTGGTAGTGATTTCAATAATAAGTTTCTCGTAGTCAGTCTTTTGGTCTACACGGAAATTTTCTACCGTATACTTCACATTCTTTATCGGCGTGTAAATAGAGTCAATTGCTATAACATTGACATCATCAGTGGGCAATTGATTTTCCTCTGCGGGAACCCAACCGCGACCCTTATTTACTGTTAGCTCGATATGGAATGAAGCTGATGAATCTAAATGACAGATTACGAGCTCCGGATTGAGGACCTCAAACCCGGTCAAGGCTTTACCTATATCTCCAGCTTTGAATTCCTCTACACCCGACACTGTTATACTGACCTTCTCAAACTCGGTCTCTTCTACTGTCTGTTTGAGATCTACCTTCTTGAGATTTAGAATTATGTTTGTAACATCCTCCTTTACTCCGGGGATAGTATCAAACTCGTGTTTAACGCCATCGATTTTTATTGAGGAGATCGCGTAGCCTTCCAACGACGACAACAATACTCTTCGAAGGGCATTACCTACTGTGATACCATAGCCGGGCTCCAAGGGTTTGAACTCAAATTTCCCATAAAAGTTATCTGCTTCAAGCATCAATACTTTATCGGGTTTTTGGAATGCTAATATAGCCATGGATTCAACTTATTATTTATTATGATTTAGAATACAACTCGACGATCAACTGCTCCTTGATGTTTTCAGGGATATCTTCGCGTGCAGGCACATGGAGGAATTTACCACTCTTTGTAGCTTCTTCCCACTCAATCCAAGGATATTTGCTGTGATTGAAGCCTCCTAATGCATCTGTAATCACTTCGAGTGATTTTGATTTCTCACGCACGCCTACCACATCACCGGGTTGCACTTGATATGATGCAATATTTACTACACTTCCGTTTACAACAATGTGACGATGCAACACCAATTGACGAGCAGCTGCACGTGTAGGTGCTATACCCAAACGATACACAACATTGTCAAGACGAGCTTCCAACAATTGCAATAGAAGCTCACCCGTAATACCCTTCATGCGAGATGCCTTATCGAAGAGATTGCGGAATTGACGCTCTAAAACACCATAAGTGTATTTCGCTTTTTGTTTCTCACGGAGCTGTGTGCCATACTCCGATGTTTTGCGACGACGATTCTGTCCATGTTGACCGGGAGGAAAGTTACGACGTTGAAGTACTTTGTCCTCACCGAAAATGGGCTCGCCAAATTTACGTGCGATTTTGGTCTTCGGACCGGTATATCTTGCCATTTTTTTCTTTTTTTTTACTCGACCTCGATGTTTTTTCCGCATCGTGCAGCCGCGACTATAGAGAGGTGATAAATTATAGTCTATTCACTTCGCGGGCCTACACCTCAGTCATTCTGTTGATAAGTATTATACTCTATTTCTTTTCTCTGAGATTATACTCGTCTACGCTTGGGAGGACGACATCCATTGTGGGGTAACGGTGTAACATCTACAATTTCTGTTACTTCGATACCTGCACCATGCACTGTACGTATTGCTGACTCACGTCCGTTTCCTGGACCTTTGACATACGCTTTTACTTTTCTAAGACCCAAATCGTAAGCAACCTTTGCGCAATCTTGTGCTGCCATTTGTGCTGCATAAGGCGTATTTTTCTTTGATCCACGGAAGCCCATTTTGCCGGCCGACGACCAAGATATTACTTGACCTTCGCTATTGGCTAGGCACACGATAATGTTGTTAAATGATGAGTGAACGTGAAGCTGACCGGCAGCGTCAACTTTGACGTTTCTCTTTTTAGCTGCGACTGTTTTTTTTGCCATAATTTATCGTTATTTAGTAGCTTTTTTCTTATTAGCAACTGTTTTCTTACGGCCTTTACGCGTACGAGCGTTATTCTTTGTGCTCTGTCCACGTACGGGCAAACCAATACGATGACGAATACCACGATAGCAACCGATATCCATCAAACGCTTAATATTCAATTGGATTTCGCTACGAAGGTCTCCTTCTACTTTGTAATCAGCGCCGATTACTTCACGCACCTTTGCTGCTTGAGCGTCTGTCCAATCTTTTACTTTTATATTCTTATCAACTCCGGCCTTTTCCAATATAGTATTTGCGGCGCTACGTCCGATACCGAAGATGTATGTCAAGGCGATTTCACCTCTTTTATTTTGGGGGAGGTCAACTCCCACGATTCTTACTGCCATATTATATTGACTTATTATTTTTGCAAAATTAACAAAAAATTTTGAGAAGCGGCTAATTTTCAAGCATTCTTGTTACAGAAATTTCACACTTGAAGTCTTTTTTAGCCTTGACGGGTCTTATATTTGGGATTTTTCTTATTAATCACATACAAGCGACCTTTGCGACGCACGATTTTGCAATCCGCTGTACGCTTCTTGATTGAGGCTCTTACTTTCATATTATTGTAGGTTTTTATTATTTATATCTAAATGCAATTCGACCCTTCGAAAGATCGTAAGGCGACATCTCTACTCTCACTTTGTCTCCCGGCAATATCTTAATATAATGCATGCGCATCTTTCCAGATATATGTGCCGTAATTTGATGACCATTTTCAAGCTCAACGCGAAACATTGCATTCGACAATGATTCAACGATAGTGCCGTCTTGTTCTATTGCTGCTTGTTTTGCCATATATTTTTTATATGAATTTATCTTTCAACACTTCTTGGATATAATCAAATGTAGTTAGAACTTCGGTCTTCCCGTCAACGATAGCTACTGTGTGCTCATAATGAGCTGAAGGCTTTCGGTCGCGCGTGCGACATGTCCATCCATCTGACTCAATAACTATATTGCGACTGCCGAGATTGACCATGGGTTCTATGCATAAACACATCCCATCTTTGATAATCGGACCTATACCTCGACGTCCGTAATTGGGGATTTCCGGATCCTCGTGCATCTGTTTCCCGATTCCATGACCACACATTTCCCTTACTATACTATAGCCTCGACGCTCACAATACATCTGAACTGCATTTGAGATATCGCCTATTCGCTTGCCGGCTACACATGCATCAACTCCGATTTGAAGTGATTCTTTTGTTGTGCGACACAATGCCATCTTCTCTTCCGAAATTTCTCCGACTGCAAAAGTATAACATTGGTCACCATTATAGCCATCCAATTCTACTACCGTATCTATGCCAACTATATCTCCCTCTTGAAGAGCATATGTCGAAGGAAATCCATGCACCACCGTTTCATTAACCTCAATGCATAGAGTCCCGGGGAAACCATGATATCCCAAACAAGCCGGACGACCACCATTGTCAAGGATAAACTCCCTGGCAATGGTGTCGAGCTTGTGTGTGGTAACACCGGGAGCTATCCACTTAGCCAATTCGCCAAGCGTGCGGCTCACAAGGTCACATGCCTTGCCTACCTGCGATATCTCCTGAGGTGTTTTTAGATAAATCATCGTCAGTTATTGGTATTAATAAGCGCTTCCTGTTGTACGCCCTTTTATCTTACCCTCTTTCATCAAGCCATCATAATGATGCATCATCAAATGTGACTCAATTTGTTGAAGCGTATCAAGCACTACACCTACCATAATCAACAACGATGTTCCACCGAAGAACTGAGCAAAGTTTTGTGAAATACCAAGTGTGCGTGCAAATGCGGGAAGAATTGCTACTATACCCAAGAAAATAGAACCCGGGAGTGTAATTCTCGACATTATCGCATCTAAATATTCCGCCGTCTTCTTCCCCGGTTTTACGCCGGGAATAAATCCGTTGTTACGCTTCATATCCTCAGCCATCTGCGTCGGACGAACTGTGATTGCAGTATAGAAGTAAGTAAACGCTACAATTAGGATAAAATATACTAAGTTATACCAGAATCCGTTGATATCGGTAAACGCTCCGAAGAATCCTCCTGACTCTTGTCCGAAACCTGCCAACGTCAATGGAATAAACATAATAGCTTGAGCAAAGATGATAGGCATCACACCGGCTGCATTTACCTTCAAAGGTATATACTGACGTGCTCCGCCATATTGCTTGTTGCCCACAATACGCTTAGCATATTGCACAGGCACCTTACGTGTACCTTGTACCAAAAGCACTGCGCAGATTGTAACTGCCAACAATAGTATCACCTCTATGATGAACATAATCAAACCACCTTGCGAACCACTATCGCCCGGCAAACGGCTGATAAATTCATAGAACAATGACTGCGGCAAGCGTGCTATAATACCCACAAGAATTATGAACGAAATACCGTTTCCGATACCACGATCTGTAATTCTCTCTCCGAGCCACATGATAAACATTGAACCTGCAGCAAGAACTACTGTCAAGAACAACACATTAAGCGTAGTCAATGACAATCCGATTGTGTGCTGTAAGTTTAGCAAATACGCCGGACCCTGTACAAGCAAAATCAATACTGTCAAATAGCGCGTGTACTGATTTAGCTTCTGGCGACCGCTCTCTCCTTCGCGTTGCATCTTTTGGAATGAAGGTAATACCATCCCCAAAAGCTGAATTACAATCGACGCTGTAATGTAGGGCATGATACCCAACGCGAAGATTGACGCCTGCGAAAATGCTCCGCCCGAAAACATATCGAGCAACTGCATCAAGCCACCGGACGTCTGAGACTCCAATTGCGCAAGGTCATTGGGATTAATACCCGGCAATGCCACATAACAACCCAATCGATAGACAACCACCAATAGGAATGTCATCGTTAGGCGTTTACGCAATTCTTCAATCGCCCAAATGTTTTTTATGGTTTGAATGAATCTCATTATAATTATAATTTAACGACGGTGCCACCTGCTTCCACAATAGCCTTTTCTGCTGAGGCAGAGAAAGCATGTGCTTCTACAGTCACCTTTTGAGTAAGCGATCCGTTACCAAGTATCTTCACCAAAGCCTTCTTATTGATAAATCCGGCATTAACCAAATCTACCACTGTAACCTTCTCAAGATTGTTAGCTACTACCAACGACTCGATAAGATCAAGATTGATTGCTTTATATGATACTCTGTTGATATTCTTGAAACCATATTTTGGAAGACGACGTTGCAAAGGCATTTGACCTCCTTCGAAACCTATCTTACGACTATAACCTGAACGTGATTTTGCGCCTTTGTGACCGCGAGTTGATGTTCCTCCACGACCTGAGCCTTGTCCACGTCCGATTCGCTTGCCTTGTTTAGTTGACCCAACGGCCGGTTGCAAATTACTTAAATCCATAGTTCAATATATTTTTAGGCGTTGGTTACTTCTACTAAATGATGAACGGCTTTGACCATACCAAGTACTGCAGGAGTCGCCTCCTTTACTACTGTCTGATTCATCTTTTTCAAGCCAAGTGCATCAAGTGTGCGCTTCTGTACTGCAGGGCAGTTGATGCGGCTCTTTATTTGTTTGATTTTTATCTGTGCCATTGTTTTATCCCTTGAATACTTTTTCAACTGATATACCACGGTTTTGTGCTACTGTCGCCGGGCTTCTCAACTCATCAAGTGCTGCAATTGTTGCCTTAACTAGATTGTGAGGATTTGATGAACCCTTTGATTTTGCAAGCACGTCAGTAATACCGACACTCTCCAACACGGCGCGCATCGCACCACCGGCTTTCACTCCGGTACCGTGAGAGGCCGGTTTAAGGATGATACGTGAACCACCGAATTTTGCTACTTGTTCATGAGGTATAGTACCTTTGTGCACAGGAACCTTGATAAGATTCTTCTTTGCTGATTCAACACCCTTCGCAATAGCAGCTGTTACCTCATTGGCTTTGCCGAGGCCCCATCCTACGATGCCGTTCTCATTACCTACTACTACAATCGCAGCAAAAGTAAACGTACGACCACCCTTAGTCACTTTTGTAACACGATTGATCGCTACCAAACGATCTTTCAAATCAATATCATTGGTTGATTTTACGCGGTTATTTCTCTTTGCCATGATTGTTAAAATTTAAGTCCGCCTTCGCGTGCTGCGTCAGCTAATGATTTTACACGTCCGTGGAAAAGGTAGCCGTTACGGTCAAATACAACCTCGGTGATACCTTGTGCCAATGCCTTCTCTGCAATTGCTTTGCCTACTTTAGCTGCAATTTCAATCTTTGTGCCCTCAGCAATTCCTTTCGATGATGTTGCAACCAAAGTATTGCCTGCCAAATCATCGATTAATTGAACGTAGATTTGTTTATTGCTACGGAACACTGTCATACGCGGACGAGCTGCTGTGCCCGAAATTTTACCACGTATACGTGTCTTAATTTTATTTCTTCTTTCTATCTTAGATACCATGATTCTGTCTGTTTTTATTATTTGGCACCTGCCGATTTACCTGACTTGCGACGGATTACCTCGCCGACAAACTTGATACCTTTACCCTTATAAGGTTCAGGTTTACGCAATGAGCGAATCTTCGCACATACTTGACCGAGCAACTGCTTGTCACCGCTTTCAAGAATGATAAGCGGATTCTTATTACGCTCTGTCTTTGCTTCTACCTTTACCTCTGCCGGGAGCTTGATATATATAGCGTGTGAGAAACCAAGCGACAACTCAAGCACTTGACCCGTTGAAGTCGCACGATATCCTACGCCTACCAATTCCATTTCTTTACGATATCCGGTAGATACACCTACAACCATATTGTTAATCAATGCACGATATAGACCATGCTGCGAACGATGCTCGCGACCGTCCGACGGACGATTTACTACGATGTGGTTATCTTCTACCTTTACTTCGAGCTCAGGATTTACTGCTTGTGAAAGTTCTCCCTTTGGCCCTTTTACTGTTACGACATTATTATCAACCTTAACAGTGACACCTGCAGGTATCTCTATTGGAGCTTTTCCTATTCTTGACATAATTTCCCTCCTTTAAGATTAATATACGTAACACAATACTTCGCCACCGATTTGCATCTCTGCGGCTTTCTTATTTGTCATCACTCCGTGTGATGTTGACAAAATGGCTATACCTAAGCCATTCAACACACGAGGCATATCCTTATAACCGGTATACTGACGAAGACCCGGACGAGAAACTCGTTTAAGGCCCTTGATTGCATTGACACGGTCTACAGGATCATATTTCAGAGCTATTTTAATAGTCCCCTGAGGATTCTCTCCCTCTACAAATTTGTAGTTGAGAATATAGCCCTGTTCAAAAAGAATCTTAGTGATTTCTTTTTTCAAGTTTGAGGCAGGCACTTCTACCACGCGGTGGTTTGCCTTGATTGCATTCCTCAATCTTGTTAAGTAGTCTGCTATTGTATCTGTCATTTTATTGTTGTTTAAATTGATTGGGATTTTCCCAACAATATTTAATTAACTTCTATTTGAAGCATTTTATTTGGCTTATCGCAACGCTTTACCAGCTTGCTTTCTTTACTCCGGGGATGAGACCGGCTGAGGCCATTTCACGGAATTGAATACGTGAGATACCAAACTGGCGGATATAGCCTTTCGGACGACCTGTAATTGAGCAACGATTGTGCATACGTACACGCGACGCATTCTTGGGAATAAGCTGTAGCGCTTCATAGTCACCTGCTGCTTTGAGAGCAGCTTTCTTCGCTGCATATTTGGCTACAAGTTTCGCACGCTTCACCTCACGGGCTTTCATTGATTCTTTTGCCATAACTGCTTATTTTGCGTTTTTAAAGGGTAAACCAAATTGTTTAAGCAATGCATAGCCTTCCTCATCGGTATTGGCTGTTGTCACAAATGTGATATTCATGCCCAACAATTTCGAAATGTTATCGATATTGATCTCAGGGAAGATGATTTGCTCATTGATACCGAGAGTGTAGTTACCACGGCCATCAAGTTTGCTTTCGATGCCCTTGAAGTCACGGATACGAGGTAGAGCCACGCGCACCAATCTTTCAAGGAATTCATACATCTTCTCACGACGCAAAGTTACGCGAACACCGATTGGCATTTTCTTACGCACCTTGAAGTTTGAGATGTCCTTGCGTGAAAGTGTAGCAACCGCTTTCTGACCGGTGATGGCTGTAAGCTCATTGATTGCTGTCTCAATAATTTTCTTATCCTGAGTGGCTTCGCCAAGACCTTGATTGATAACAATCTTTTCAAGACGAGGCACTTGCATTACTGTTGTGTAGTTGAACTCTTTTACAAGAGCCGGAACAATACGTTCCTGATATTCTTTCTTAAGGGTTGCAGTACTCATTACTTAATCTCCTCTCCCGATTTTTTAGAATAACGTACTTTCTCGCCTTTCGAATCCAACTTGTAGCCAACTCGCGTAGGCTTGTCTGTCTTAGGATCCAAAAGATTGAGATTTGAAATATTGATAGGAGCTTCCATCTTGATGAGACCTCCCTGCGGATGTTTGGCGTTGGGCTTTGTGCTCTTTGTCACCATATTGATTCCTTCGACAATTGCGCGATTCTTTGCAGCATCTACTGAAAGCACTCGCCCTGTCTTGCCTCGATCATCGCCGGCTAGAACATATACGGTGTCGCCTTTCTTTATATTCAATTTACTCATTTGTGTTACTTTCGATTAAAGCACCTCTGGTGCAAGTGAAACGATTTTCATATTTGTGGCACGGAGCTCACGAGCTACCGGTCCGAAAATACGAGTGCCACGAAGCTCACCGGCATTATTGAGCAACACACATGCATTGTCATCGAAGCGTATGTATGAGCCGTCTGCACGACGAATTTCCTTCTTCGTACGCACTACTACAGCCTTTGATACGGTACCCTTCTTAACATCTGACGAAGGTATGACGCTCTTTACCGACACTACGATGATATCGCCTACCGATGCATAACGACGACCTGTTCCACCCAATACGTGGATACATAGTGCCTCTTTTGCACCGCTGTTATCGGCTACTGTCAAACGTGATTCTGTCTGTATCATGATTATTATTTAACTTTTTCGATTATTTCTACTAATCTCCATCTCTTTGTCTTGCTCAAGGGGCGAGTTTCCATCAAGCGGACCTTGTCACCTACGCTGCATTCGTTCTTCTCATCGTGAGCGTGATATTTCTTTGACTTGTTCACAAACTTACCATAAATGGGGTGTTTTTCTTTCCACTTAATGGTCACTGTGATTGTCTTATCACCCTTGTTCGACGATACTACCCCAATGCGCTCTTTTCTTAGATTTCTGGTTTCCATATATCTTTAGGGGATTATTTGTTATTAAGCTCACGTTGACGCAACTCGGTCTTAACGCGTGCAATCATTTTACGATCATGTGTAATCTGAGCCGGATTATCGAGCGGCGACACTGAATGGTTTGCCTTCATCTGAAGATAAGCCTTTTCCATCTGTGCCAAACGTTCCTTAAGATCGGCTGTGGTCATTTCTTTTATTTCTTCCTTTTTCATTGCTTATTACACATTTTGAGTTGGGTCATAGTCGCGACGTACGACAAATTTTGTTGTAACAGGAAGCTTTTGTGCGGCAAGGCGCAATGCTTCTTTTGCGATATCATAGCTTACACCTTCTACCTCTATGAGCATACGTCCGGGAGTAACAGGTGCCACGAATCCTTCGGGTGAACCTTTACCTTTACCCATACGCACTTCTGCAGGCTTCTTGGTGATAGGCTTATCGGGGAATATACGAATCCAAATTTGTCCTTGACGTTGCATATAACGTGTCACAGCGATACGCGCAGCTTCTATCTGTCGACCGGTAATCCATTTTGATTCCAAAGTCTTGATACCGAAAGAGCCGAACGCCAACTGATTGCCGCGCTGGGCTTCACCCTTCATGCGACCTTTCTGTTGTCTGCGGAACTTGGTTTTCTTAGGTTGTAACATTGTTGTTTGATTCAATTAATGGTTTAACGGTTGTTTTTTGCTTTGCGGAAGCCACCACGACGTTCACGAGAACCACCTTGGTTGCTGCGACCTTCTTTTGCACTTGTTGCAAATTGAGGAGCCAAATCACGCTTGCCATACACTTCGCCACGGCAAATCCACACCTTCACGCCGATTACGCCGACTTTTGTGTGGGCTTCTACCAATGCATAGTCGATATCGGCACGCAATGTGTGAAGCGGTGTACGACCTTCTTTGAACATTTCTGAACGAGCCATTTCTGCTCCATTCAAACGACCTGACACCTGCACTTTGATACCTTCGGCTCCGGCACGCATTGTTGATGCGACTGCCATCTTAACTGCACGACGATATGCGATTTTGCCTTCAATCTGACGAGCTATCGTACTTGCTACGATTTGTGCATCAAGTTCAGGGCGCTTTACTTCAAAAATGTTGATTTGTACGTCTTTATCTGTAATTTTCTTGAGCTCTTCTTTGAGTTTATCTACTTCCGAACCTCCCTTACCGATAATCAAACCGGGGCGTGAAGTACATACTGTAATTGTGATAAGCTTAAGTGTACGCTCAATGACTATCTTAGAAACACTTGACTTGGCTAAGCGGACATTTAAATACTTGCGAAGCTTTGAATCTTCCAACAAAGTATCTCCGTATTTCTTGCCACCGAACCAGTTAGAGTCCCAGCCACGGATGACACCCAAGCGATTGCTGATTGGATTTACTTTCTGTCCCATTTCTTATGCCTTTTTTTCTTTATTGTCAATCGTGTCTACAAACAATGTAACGTGGTTTGCACGTTTGCGGATGCGGTAACCGCGTCCTTGCGGAGCTGTGCGAAGACGCTTCAACATCGGAGCACAGTCTACGAAGATTGTGCTGATGTAGAGCTCATCATTTTCTGCCTTGCGGTCATTTTTAGCTTCCCAGTTTGCTATTGCCGAACGGAGAAGTTTTTCAACCTTGGCTGCAGCTTCCTTATTAGAGAATTTGAGGATACCCAATGCGCGGAACACTTCCTTTCCACGAACCAAGTCTGCCACCAAACGCATCTTGCGGGGTGACGAGGGTACGTTGGTCAGTTTGGCAAAAGCCTGGCTCTTACGGGCTTCCTTAATTGCTTCAGCTGAATTTCTTTTTCTTACACCCATTGTATTTAATTTCTTTTGTTATCAAAAATTATTTATTGAGTGGTCCGATTATTTCTTCTTGTTACCTGCGTGGCCACGGAAGTTACGTGTCGGAGCAAATTCTCCAAGCTTGTGTCCTACCATGTTCTCAGTCACGTAAACAGGAATGAACTTATTACCATTGTGCACTGCGAAAGTATGACCCACAAATTCGGGGGCAATCATTGAAGCTCGGCTCCAAGTCTTGATTACCGACTTTTTGCCTGACTCTTCCATTGCAGATACTTTCTTTTCCAGCTTAACACTGATAAAGGGACCTTTTTTTAATGAACGACTCATAAGTTACTTAATTAATCAGATTACTTTTTCCTTCTTTCAATAATGTACTTCGAAGAATGTTTCTTCGGCGCACGGGTCTTGAGTCCCTTAGCGTAAAGGCCTTTACGTGAACGCGGATGTCCGCCTGATGCACGACCTTCACCACCACCCATCGGGTGATCAACAGGGTTCATAACAACACCACGGTTGCGAGGGCGACGACCAAGCCAACGTGAACGGCCTGCCTTACCCGAACGCTCCAATGAGTGCTCTGAATTGCCTACAACACCAACTGTTGCCTTACATGCTGAAAGAACTTTACGTGTCTCGCCTGAAGGTAATTTGATAATTGCGTAGTCTCCTTCTCTCGAAGTCAATTGCGCGAAGGTTCCGGCTGAACGTGCCATAAAGGCTCCTTGACCGGGGCGCAACTCGATGTTGTGAATGAGCGTACCTACGGGAATTTTGCTCAAGGGAAGGGCATTGCCTATCTCAGGAGCCACATCCGGTCCGCTGACTACTGTTGCGCCAACTTCTAAGCCGTTGGGTGCAATGATATAACTTTTCGCTCCGTCAACATAGTAAAGAAGTGCAATACGAGCCGAACGGTTGGGATCATACTCTATCGACTTTACTACGGCGGGTACACCGTCTTTTGTTCTCTTAAAGTCTATAACACGGTATTTGCGTTTGTGTCCACCACCAAGGTAGCGGGTGGTGAGATGACCTTCGGCATTACGGCCGCCGGTGCTTTTTTTACCGACTGTAAGAGATTTCTCAGGCGTGGTAGCAGTGATCGTACCTTTAAACACGCCTATTACTTTGTGTCTTTGCCCCGGTGTAGTGGGCTTGAATTTTCTTACTGCCATTTTCTATTTAAATGTTGCTATAAAAGTCAATGGTTTCGCCTTCTGCTATGGTTACAATTGCCTTCTTGTATGAAGATGTCTTTCCACGCAAAAGACCACTCTTAGTGTAACGCGATTTATTCTTACCACGTACTATCATGGTGTTGACACGAACCACCTTTACACCATAAAGCTCCTCTACAAGTGATTTGATTTGATACTTGTTTGCCTCAGGTGATACGCGGAAAGTGTATTTGTTAAGCTTCTCGGTCAACCCGGTTGCTTTTTCAGTTACTATTGGTTTGATCTGAAAGTCCATTTTCTGCGTTTATTTAAAATTGGTTAATGACATCAAGGCCACTCTCGGTTAAGATGATGGCTTTGTTGTTTAATATCGCATACGTGTTTATGTCGGTCGCTACCATGACGTTAGCTCCCGGCACATTTCGAGCAGACAAAGATACGTTTTTATCTGCACTCTCCGAAATCAGCAACACTTTTTGACCCTCAACTTTAAGATTTTTAGCTAAATTTATGAAATTTTTAGTTTTCGGAGCCTCAAATGTGAAGTTTTCTACTACGATAATTTGATTTTCCTGCGCCTTAAAGGTAAGAGCTGATTTGCGGGCGAGTTGTTTCACCTTCTTGTTAAGCTTGAAGCGATAGTCGCGGGGACGAGGTCCGAATACACGACCTCCACCTACCAACACTGGTGAATTGATGTCACCGATACGGCTTCCACCACCACCTTTTTGCTTGTGGAGCTTACGGGTTGAACCCGATACTTCGCTACGTTCTTTTGACTTGTGGGTACCTTGACGTTGGTTGGCCAAGTATTGCTTAACATCGAGATATACGGCATGCTCGTTGGCGTCGATGGCAAATACCTCATCTTTGAGGACAGCCTTGCGTCCGGTGTCTTCTCCTTTTATGTTATAAATTGCGAGTTCCATTATTTCTCAATTAATACGATTGAACCTTTACTTCCGGGGATTGATCCCTTTACCATCAAAACGTTGTGTTCGGGCAACACTTTAACTACTTGAAGGTTTTGAACTGTTACACGTTCGTTACCCATCTGACCGGCCATACGCATGCCCTTGAACACCTTTGCAGGGTAAGAACAAGCACCGATTGAACCTGGTGCACGTAGACGATTGTGCTGACCATGTGTAGTTTGCCCTACACCGCCAAATCCATGACGTTTTACAACACCTTGGTAACCTTTACCCTTTGATGTGCCTACAACATCTACAAAGTCGTTGTCCGCAAACATCTCTACGGTAAGCGTGTCACCGAGCTTATACTCGCCGTTAAAACCTTTGAACTCGGCCAAGTGGCGCTGGGGTTGTACTCCCGCTGCTTTGAAATGACCCATCATGGGCTGAGTAGTATGCTTCTCTTTCTTTTCCTCGTAGCCGAGTTGAAGAGCCTCATACCCATCTTTCTCTACAGTCTTAACTTGAGTAACCACGCAGGGACCTACTTCGATAACAGTGCACGGCACATTCTTGCCGTCGGCACTGAAAACGGATGTCATTCCGATTTTCTTTCCTATTAAACCTGGCATTTCTCTGTTAATTTATAATATTAATTAATTCTATTGTCTCTTGGTAAATCGCTTGCGATTACACTTTAATCTCAACTTCTACACCTGAAGGAAGTTCAAGCTTCATCAACGCATCTACGGTCTTCGCAGTTGAATTATAGATGTCGATCAATCTTTTGTATGATGAAAGTTGGAACTGCTCGCGGCTCTTCTTGTTGACGAAAGTTGAGCGGTTAACCGTGAAGATACGTTTGTGAGTAGGTAGAGGAATTGGACCACTTATTACTGCACCTGTAGCCTTCACTGTCTTTACGATCTTCTCAGCCGACTTATCAACGAGATTGTGATCGTAAGATTTGAGTTTAATACGAATTTTTTGGCTCATTTTGTTTATATCGTTTTTTATTATTTCAATAAGTCGACGCGTCCTTGACACTCTGTAAGTACATTCTTAGCAATTGATGTGCTCACTTCTGCATAGTGTGAGAACGACATTGTTGAAGTCGCACGACCTGATGTAATGGTACGCAATGCTGTCACATAACCGAACATTTCGGCCAACGGCGCTTTCGCTTTAACAACGCGCGCTCCTGAACGTGAGCTTTCCATACCTTCTACCTGACCACGACGTTTGTTAAGGTCAGATATTACATCACCCATGCTTTCTTCCGGAGTCACAACTTCAATCTTCATGATAGGTTCCAAAAGTACGGGACCTGCCTTTTCTGAAGCCTTCTTGAACGCTTGAATTGCACAAAGTTCAAATGAAAGTTGGTCAGAGTCTACCGGGTGGAACGAACCATCGATTACTGTTACTTTGAGTTGTTCTACAGGGTAACCGGCAAGAACACCATTCTTCATCGCAGTTACGAAACCTTTTTGAATTGAGGGAATAAATTCTTTGGGAATGTTACCACCCTTAACTTCGTCAACAAACTGAAGATTTCCTTCAAAGCCTTCGTCAACGGGTTCTACGCGAACAATGATATCAGCGAACTTACCACGACCACCGGTCTGCTTCTTGAACACCTCACGAAGTTCTACCGACTTAGTGATAGATTCTTTGTATGTTACTTGCGGACGTCCTTGGTTACATTCTACCTTAAACTCACGACGGAGACGGTCGATAATGATATCGAGGTGAAGCTCACCCATACCTGAGATAACGGTTTGTCCGGTTTCCTCGTTAGTTTGTACACGGAATGTCGGGTCTTCTTCAGCAAGCTTCTGCAAACCAACGCCGAGTTTGTCGAGGTCCTTTTGTGTTTTGGGCTCAACTGCGATACCGATTACAGGATCGGGGAAATCCATAGCTTCAAGCACGATGGGCGCTTCTTCTGAGCAGAGAGTATCACCCGTACGGATATCTTTGAAACCTACACCTGCACCTATATCACCGCAACCAATCATCTCCTTAGAGTTTTGCTTGTTTGAGTGCATTTGGAACAAACGTGAGATACGTTCTTTTTTACCGGAACGAGAGTTGAGTACATAAGTTCCGGCTACCATGTCACCTGAGTATACACGGAAGAAGCAAAGACGACCTACATAGGGGTCTGTCGCAATCTTAAATGCCAAAGCACACATCGGTGCCTCCGACGACGGCTCGCGAGCTTCTTTCTTGTCAGGATCACCTACTGCATGACCTTCTACCGCACCTGCATCAAGCGGGTTGGGAAGATATGCACATACTGCATCGAGCAAGCATTGTACACCTTTGTTCTTGAACGAAGAACCACAAATCATCGGCACGAGGTCCATTGACAAGGTTGCTTTACGAAGAGCACGCTTGATTTCTTCCACAGTTATTGTTGAAGGATCATCGAAATACTTCATCATGAGATCATCATCGTATTCAGCGATCTTTTCAAGCATCTTATCACGATACTCTTCTGCTTCATCAAGAAGGTTCGCGGGAATTTCCTCAACTGTGTAGTCTGCACCCATTGTCTCATCGTGCCAGAAAATAGCCTTCATTGTGATAAGGTCTACCACACCTTTGAAAGTTTCTTCCGCACCGATAGGAATTTGGATAGGACAAGGATTAGCACCAAGCACTTCTTTAAGCTGACGTACTACTTCAAAGAAGTTAGCACCCGAACGATCCATTTTGTTTACATAACCGATACGGGGCACATTATACTTATCTGCCTGACGCCACACTGTTTCCGACTGAGGTTCTACACCACCAACCGCACAGAATGCAGCAACAGCACCATCAAGGATACGCAACGAACGCTCTACCTCCACAGTAAAGTCAACGTGTCCCGGGGTGTCAATAAGATTAATTTTATAGTTCTCGTTATTATACTTCCAGAAAGCAGTTGTAGCTGCTGAAGTAATTGTAATACCGCGCTCTTGCTCCTGCTCCATCCAGTCCATTGTAGCTGCGCCATCGTGCACCTCACCGATTTTGTGTGTCAAACCGGTATAGAATAGGATACGCTCAGAAGTCGTAGTCTTACCGGCATCAATGTGAGCCATGATACCGATGTTGCGCGTATATTTAAGTTGTTCGTCTGATTTTGCCATTGTTTGTATTGTATTAAGAGTTCAATGAAAAAATTAGAAACGGAAGTGAGCAAATGCACGGTTAGCTTCTGCCATCTTGTGCATATCTTCTTTACGCTTGAAAGCGCCACCTTGCTCGTTGTAAGCATCAACAATTTCTGCTGCAAGTTTGTCAGCCATTGTTTTACCACCACGTTTACGAGCGTAGAGGATAAGGTTTTTCATTGAGATTGACTCTTTACGATCGGGGCGGATTTCGGTCGGAACCTGGAATGTAGCACCACCCACACGGCGTGATTTTACTTCTACTTGCGGAGTAATGTTCTCGAGTGCCTTTTTCCAGATTTCGAGAGCTGTTTTCTCCTCATTAGGCAATTTCGACTTCACAGTCTCTAACGCCGAGTAGAAAATCGTGTAAGATGTGTTCTTTTTCCCGTCATACATCAAGTGGTTCACAAATTTTGACACCTTAACGTCATGGAACACAGGATCGGGCAACACAACCCTTTTCTTTGGTTTAGCTTTTCTCATTTTGTTTTAATCTTTGTTTTTGTTGCTTGGCTGGTGTCTTCTTCAGCGGCATTCTCTAATGCTTGGCTTACTCAACCGTTGGCAGCTTCAACTTCAAAAACGAGGTTTAAAAAACTTTTTGTTTAAAAATCTCGGGTGCTTTAAGTGGCTTCACCACTTCTCTTTACGAGAATTGATTACTTCTTGGCAGCACCGGCTTTGGGACGCTTCGCTCCGTATTTCGAACGACGCTGAGTGCGATCTTTCACGCCTGATGTATCGAGCGTTCCGCGTACAATGTGATAACGCACACCGGGGAGGTCCTTTACACGACCACCGCGAACCAACACGATTGAGTGCTCTTGGAGGTTGTGACCTTCACCGGGGATGTAAGAGTTAACTTCTTTACCGTTAGTGAGGCGGACACGAGCCACCTTACGCATTGCCGAGTTAGGCTTCTTGGGGGTTGTGGTGTAAACACGCACGCAAACGCCGCGACGCTGAGGGCATGAGTCGAGCGCAGGGCTCTTACTCTTGTCCTCCAACGAAACACGTCCTTTTCTTACTAATTGCTGAATAGTAGGCATCTTAGTTCTTTTTGTTTACTGTTTTCGTTAATTATACTTTATTCTTCTTAATTCTCTCTTTAACATTCACACATATAGCGCACAACAATCTGCCTGACTATCAAATAGTTGACTTCTTGTTGCCGCATATGCGCTCGAATGACGGCACAAAATTACAACTTAATTTTCTAATTACCAAATATTTTAACTATTTATTTTCACCTTAAATCTCTAATAATCACAGCCCGCGCCACCACCCTATTCCGACACTGATTTTTCACGAATTATTCAACCTTTTCACCTCGGTTTTCAACACATTCAACCCATTATCCTTCATATCCCCGCAAAGTCTTAATGTTTTTTAACCACATATTTGCAATAATTAACTATCGTCACAGCATAAAAAATACACCCTACCACCAAACAGGTCTATAACAAATCGTAAATCGAAGCAAAAAAATTCGTTTGAATTTTATTTCATTCAGATTTTTATTACTTTTGCAAAGAGACAACACGTTTTAACCGCCAATTTTGCACAAACAGTCATATCATATTAATATAAATCTCAAAACTATTAAAATCATGAAAAAGAGAATGTTTTTTGTAGCAGCAGCTTTTGTAGCCGTAATCGCAGTGTCTCTAACATCTTGCAAAAGCGACGAAGAAAAAGCCGCCGACGCTATAAAAGATGCGTTGGAAAACATTAAATAACACAACATTACAATCACAACGCACTTATAAGCACGACGAAGGAGCGAGTCAACACCCGCTCCTTCATTATTATATATCGCAATAATACTTCCTTTTAAAAAGCATTTTACTCCATCATTCACAGGACCTTCTTTCAAAAGCGAAGCCCATCGAGTAGCCGCACATAATATTCTATCGCTTGACGTATTTCATCAAGACAAATATACTCATCGGCGGTATGTGACCGCGCGGAATCGCCGGGACCCATCTTGAGCGACGGCCACGACATCAATGCCTGATCCGACAAAGTCGGCGACCCAAATGGCTCCAACCCTAACATCTGCGCGCGCTTCACCAACGGATGCCCCTCCGACACCCCCGAAGGGTTCAATCGCGTAGAGCGTGGTGTCAACCGACACTCCGGAACTGCACTTCGAATCAACTCCAATGTTTCTACATTACTATACACATCGGTTGTGCGTACATCAACAACAATCGAACAAAAATCGGGCACCACATTATGCTGTGTTCCGGCATTGATCTGTGTCACAGAAATTTTGACCGGCCCCAGCATCGCCGATTCTTTCTCAAACCGCAAATTGCGTAGCATCTCCACAACCTCTATCGCCTTATATATTGCATTTTCTCCTTCATTGCGTGCTGCATGACCGGCTTCGCCATACACCTCTCCATCAAGCACCATCAATCCTTTTTCTGCTATTGCAGGACGCATTCCGGTAGGCTCCCCAACTACGGCAAAATCTACTTTGCCAATTTTTTCAATTACCAACGACAATCCATCCTTACCACTAACCTCCTCTTCACACGATAACAATAATGATAAATTATAGGATTGAGGTTTACTCGACAGCAACATAAATGCCGAAATCAACGACACAACCGACGCCCCGGCATCATTACTACCCAATCCATAAAGCCGACCACCCTCCTCTGTAGGGGCAAAAGGTTCACGAGTCCACCCTTCAACAGCCCTAACTGTATCAATATGCGAATTTAATAACAGTGTCGGTTTGGTCGCATCTGCATCCAATGGTGCTACATATATATTATTACCAAAACGCAACGGAGTATAACCTTCTTTTTTAATAAACGACTCTACATAATCCGCCACTGCCGACTCATCGCGCGACACCGACGGTATTGATATCATACCCTTCAAAAGATCTACCGCTTTATAATATATATCGTCTATCATTATCGTAAATTGTGAATTATTCTTTTGCTTTACCATTAACAAAGATAACGGATTTTTTATTAATTCCACGCATATTTATCGGGACCTACATAACTAATTCCGAAATCATCTATCAATTTATCCGCAAATTTAGTCTAAAATTGTTACGGATTGGTCAAAATGTCGGAAAATTTCGCCATATCCCAAACATTATTACTACCTTTGCCGGAAATTTGATTTTTCGACATGAACAATATACTTACCACCCTCTCTTCCCATGGAGCAAAAAAATATGGAAATCGCGTTGCATTAACTCAACGCATTGCCCCCAATAATTGGACCGCCACATCATGGCTATCCCTCCATGCCGACGTTAGCAATATCGCAGCGGCTCTAAACTCCCTCGGCATAAAAGAAGAAGCTCACATTGGTATTTTCTCTTGCAATCGTGCCGAAATTATCAAAATCGACCTTGCGGCATACGCCAATCGTGCCATACCTGTTTCTATCTACGCCACAAGTAGCAAGGAACAAGTTGATTACATCGTTCGTGATGCCGACATTTCTCTCCTAATGGTGGGTGACCAAGCTCAATACAACATCGCTCGGCATGTTGCCAAATCACAAAAACAACCCCTTCAAATAATCACCGTTGAGAATGTCGACAAAGAGTCCGACGACAACACGACGTTGACCTTCTCACAACTTATCGAACTCGGGGAAAACGCACCACAGGACTCTCACGACGAAGTTGCACGTCGTACCTCCTCTGCTACGCCCAACGACGTCGCCACATTGATCTACACCTCCGGAACCACCGGCGAACCTAAAGGCGCAATCTTAACACATAGCGCATTTGATGCCGCTTTCGAATTCCACACTAAGCGACTGACAATGTTGTCAGAAAACGACACTTCTCTCTGCTTCCTTCCGCTAAGCCATATTTTCGAAAAAGCATGGACTTTCTTTTGCCTACATTCCGGAATCATTGTTAACATAAACCCCGACCCGCGAGAAATACAACTTGCAATTAAGGAAGTGCGCCCCACTTGCATGTGTAGCGTGCCTCGTTTTTGGGAAAAAGTGTACACGGCTATCGACGATAACCTTTCTAAAACGAAAGGACTAAAGAAGTGGATTATAAATCGTGCCCTCAAAGTAGGACATCGTCGCAACATCAAATATGCAAGAATCGGGCAACGCGCCCCGTGGTGGACCGAACTGCAATACAAATTCTTCAACAAGAAGGTTTTCCAACAGCTAAAACAAGCAATTGGAGTTGAAAACGGTAATATTTTCCCCACCGCAGGAGCTCCTCTCTCTGCCAATATCACAGAATTTCTCCACTCATGTGGCATAAATATCGTCATTGGATATGGGCTCTCGGAGACAACTGCAACCGTGACATGCTTCCCCTCCATTGGCTTTGAAATCGGCACCATCGGCACCGTACTACCCGGCATCGAAGTGCGCATCGGTGACAACAATGAAATACAAGTTAAAGCGCCCACAGTCATGCGCGGATACCACAATAAACCCGAAGACACCGCTGAAGCCTTTACTCCCGACGGCTGGTTCCGCACAGGCGACGCAGGCTACATTAACAAAGACGGCTCATTGGTAATTACTGAACGAATTAAAGACTTATTCAAAACGTCCAACGGCAAATACATCGCCCCCCAAGCAATTGAAAGCCGATTAGGGGAAGACAAATACATCGAGCAAGTCGCCGTAATAGGCGACCAACGTAAATACGTCACTGCAATTATAATCCCGGCATTTGAGAAGCTCAAAGAATATGCTCAACGCAAAAAGATTGCCTACAAAAATATTGAAGACCTCGTAAAAAATGCCGATATCATTTGCATGATTGAGGCTCGAATTGAGCAATTACAAAACGACTTTGCCGGCTTTGAGAAAATTAAAAAATTCACATTGCTTCCCAATGCGTTCACAATGGAATCAGGCGAACTCACCAACACTTTAAAGATACGACGTTCGATTATAAACAGCCGATATTCACGCGAAATTGAAGCTATGTACGTATAGCGACAATACGCCATCTGCAACTCAATATCATTGAAGTCAATATCTATTTTTATTTGTACACAGATCTTGTACGAATGAAAATAAAAAGCATAAATTTTGACTTATAAAAAAGAAATACTATCTTTGCAACGAAAACGATAGAGGAGCGTGACGCATAATGATGCCACGCTCTCTATTTTAACTTTTTATATTTTATTGCAAGTATCTCAAACCCACTTCCATAGAGAGGTTGAGATGCTCTTATTTTTTGGCTGAGCGAAATTACCGCTCACATAAAATTGCTGCAAATCAAACAATTGCAATCTTTGAAACATCAACTATAAAACTACATAAAATTATGGCAATCACATTCATGACCAAAGAAGGATACAAGAAAAAGATGGAAGAAATAGCTTACCTTGAATCAGTAAAACGCCCTGAAATTTCACGCGCCATCGCTGAAGCTCGCGACAAAGGCGACTTATCGGAAAATGCCGAATACGACGCAGCAAAAGAAGCTCAAGGTATGCTTGAAATGCAAATCGCAAAACTCAAAGACCTTGTTGCCAATGCTCGCATCATCGATGAAAGCAAACTCAATACCGATGAAGTGCAAATCATGAACAAAGTTAAAATCAAAAATCTCGCCAACGGCATGATTGTAGAATACACCATCGTTGCCGATAGTGAAGCGAATATGAAAGAAAAGAAAATTGCAACTTCAACACCTGTTGCTCAAGGACTTCTTGGTCACAAAATTGGCGATATTGTTGAAATAAAAGTACCGTCAGGACTAATGAAATTTGAAATTGTTGAAATCAGTTTCTAAAAATCCATCATAAACTCCCTCATTATATCTATCATAATTACGGATTTTTGTTATATTTGTGAAATTTTATTTCATAAGTAATATTCAAGCTCAAAATCAAAACAAACTATGGCATCTATATTTTCACGTATAGCAGCAGGTGAAATCCCCTCTTATAAAGTTGCTGAAACCGAACGCTATTTCGCATTTCTCGACATAAACCCCGTCCAACCGGGACACGTTCTCGTTATTCCGAAAAACGAAGTTGATTACATCTTTGACATTGAGAACGAAGAATTTGCAGGACTACACCTTTTTGCAAAAAATGTTGCTAAAGCATTGCGCAAAGCTGTTCCGTGTGTTAAAGTGGGAGTTGCTGTTATAGGGCTTGAAGTACATCACGCCCATATTCACCTAATCCCTATCAACAACGATGGCGATTTAGATTTCAACAACAAGAAAACTCTCCCGGAGAGCGAAATGAAAGCAATCGCCGATGCTATTGCTGCGGAATATACCAAAGAGGCATAATTAGAGTTTAACCTATCATTTAAGAAACTCGACAATGAAACGCTCTATTTCAGTTTACATTGCTATAATGCTTTGCAGCATAGCTATATTGACATCTTGCTCATCTAACGACAAATGGCACGTTGATGCTACAATCAATGGCGCCGATGGGAAAACCGCAATACTCGAAGTCAGCAACAACGGTCGTTGGCACGTCATCGACTCGACGAAAGTAGACGGCAACAGCAAATGCGAATTCGGGGTCAAACGCTCGCAACACCCCGATATTTATCGCCTGACTATCGACAACAGATCAATTTACTTCCCGGTTGATAGCACCGAAACTATTACTATCACCGCCAACATGGTTGACATGGCTACTCGAAGCTCTATTTCCGGTGCTAATTCCGCCGACATGATGCAGGAAATAAACACCGCTATTGCCGATGCTCTCGACAAGGCCTCCTCGCAAGAAGTAGCTAATGATATTGAGCTAAAGCGTCAACTCGCAAAAGTGATTCAAAAAGATTGGTCGAATATCGTTTCTTACTACTTAATCAATAAGACGATAGGAACACAACGTCTGTACAACCCCGCCAACCCCTTCGACCGCGGTATTATTTCTGCCGTTGCTAACGCATATATTACCAACAAGCCTAACGACCCGCGCACTAAGCTACTTGAAGAGATTGCCATTGCTAATCGCAGGTCATACGCGCCCGGGACTCCCATTAATGCCGTTGAGATATATTTCCCCGAAGTTTCCCTCAAAGACTTCAACAATCAGACACAAACCCTCTCTGCGCTGTGGGAAAATTCAAAAGTTACCATTCTTAACTTCACTGCCTACACTGCTGAAGAATCTCCCGCATTCCAACTTGTAATCGGCGAAGTCTACAACAAATACCACGACAAAGGGTTAAACATCTATCAAGTTGGATGTGATCCCGAAGAATATTTGTGGCGTATGGCTGCTGAAAACATTCCTTGGACTGCAGTATATTGCTCAAGCAACGACGCCGAGCAATTGATGCGCTACAATGTTACCGCATTGCCCACAACTTTTGTCATCGACGCTTCAGGCGAAAAAATCGAACGCGTTGACAACATCACTAAACTCGACGCTACCGTAGCCAAATATCTTTAAATCCTCTTTTGTGGGAAACGCTTGTCCACTGTAATACGACAACATGTTCACCATCGTTATTCCCGTATATAACCGCGAGCTCTTAATCACGCGATTGCTCGATAGCATTGCTGCTCAAACATTGCGTCCGCTTAGCGTTATTATTGTCGACAATGCATCGACCGATGGCACACACCTATGCGTAGAAAATTGGATAAGCAATCACAACAATATCGGTATCAACTTCCAACTACTTATTGAAAAGACTCCCGGAGCAGCTGCCGCTCGCAATTGTGGACTTAGATCTGTTTCTACTCCATTCTGCTGTTTCTTCGACAGCGATGACACTCTTCGTCCCGAATTTGCCGAAACCATCCTAAACAAATTCACATCTACCGAAGCCCCCGACATCGTTCTTTACAAAAGCATCACTCATCACGTCAACGGAAAAACCGGGGTGCTATCCCCTTCAGTCAAAAATATCTATCGTAATCACATCATTCATGGAACTCTCTGCACAGCAGCATATGCCGCTCGCACTGAGATATTTCACAAAGCCGGCACTTGGAATCCGGAAGCAACCATTTGGGACGATTGGGAATTGGGCATACGTATACTACACATTCCCAACCTAACAATCTCCGATTCCGGCTCGGCAATACTTTCCGACATATATATCCAAGAGGTTTCTATCACAGGTACATCGTTTGCCGACAAAACCGAACAATTAGACAACGTGCTTTCTTTTGCCGCAGAGAATGTTGCCGACGACAACTACAGCCTCTCCTTGATACAACTCGTACGTGCGCGTCTCGCCGGCAGAATTCGTCGCGAAGGGGATAAATCCGCCGCTAAAAAAATCCTCTCTAAAATCAAGCCCCAAAACCTTCGTAGCAAAATCGTCATGTATGGCGTATATTATCACACTATTCTATTTAAGCACGGGAGCGCTCTTTGGGCCGAGCCACTACTTCGCATGCTCAACAAATAATCATAATACTAACTAACCACATCCCAACGCAGGAATATCTGTCACATTCCATCCTCCCTTCTTCCTTATAATATCTTTTTTGCATGATTTTTATTTTTTTGACACCAAAAACTTAAAAATCGAAATGATAATCAAATAATTTACAAATAATTTTCACTAAATTTGCATACTTAGAGTTACATTTATTTACAATCCTTACATATCATGGCACAAGACGAAACTATAAATCTCGATTTAGATGAAATCGACAACAAATCCAACTCTTCGGAAGAAGTATCTTATACCGAAGAAAATATCGTGACCCTCGATTGGAGGGAACACATTCGTCGACGTCCGGGTATGTATATCGGTAAATTGGGTGATGGCACAAACTACGACGATGGCATTTATGTATTGCTCAAGGAAGTGCTTGACAACTCTATCGACGAATACATGATGGGGTACGGAAAGCAGATAAATATCGATGTCACCGAACACACCGTTACGGTGCGCGACCACGGACGCGGAATCCCATTGGGCAAACTCATCGAAGTAGCCTCCAAAATGAACACCGGAGGTAAGTACGATTCTAAAGCATTCAAAAAATCAGTTGGTCTTAATGGTGTCGGCATTAAAGCTGTGAATGCTCTTTCTACTGACTTCGAAATTAAAAGTGTGCGCGACGGACAAGCCCGCAAAGCTGTATTTAGCGAAGGCTCATTGATTGCCGAAGATGATATTTACGACACCGACGAACCAAACGGAACATATGTAAAATTCACTCCCGATAACTCAATTTTCCGCGACTACATCTATCGCGAAGAGCACATAATCCCTTTGTTGAAAAACTACACTTTCCTTAACACAGGGCTATCAATAATCTACAATGGCAAACGCTTCTTCTCACGTAATGGTCTTTTGGACCTTCTTCGTGAGAACATGACCAAGGACCCGCTCTACCCTATTATACATCTGAAAGGCGATGATATTGAAATTGCCATTACCCATGCCAACCAATATGGCGAAGAATACTACTCCTTTGTCAACGGACAGCACACCACTCAGGGTGGTACTCACTTAGCTTCATATAAAGAATCTGTTTCTCGAACCCTTAAAGATTATTTCGGGCGCAACTTCGAATATTCCGACATCAGAAACGGCATGATTGCTGCTATTGCAATTAAAGTAGAAGAACCGGTGTTTGAATCTCAAACTAAAACAAAACTCGGGTCGCGCGACATGGGACCTGATGGACCTACTGTTGCTAAATTTGTCAGCGATTTCGTTAAGAAAGAACTCGACAACTACCTACACAAAAACTTAGAAACTGCCGAAATAATCCTAAAGAAAGTACAAGATAGCGAACGCGAGCGCAAAGCTATGGCTGGCGTTACAAAACAAGCCCGTGAACGAGCTAAAAAAGTAAACCTTCACAATCGTAAACTTCTCGATTGTCGCGTTCACCTCAACGACGCAAAAGGTGACGAAGAGAAAAAAGCAGCTTCCTCGATTTTCATCACCGAGGGTGATTCTGCTGCCGGCTCTATCACAAAAATTCGTAACGTTGAGACTCAAGCGGTTTTCTCTTTACGTGGTAAACCCCTCAACACCTATGGCTTGACTCAAAAAGTTGTGTACGAAAATGAAGAATTCAACCTATTGCAAGCCGCACTCAATATTGAAGAAGGAATCGACGGCCTCCGCTACAACAAAGTCATCATCGCGACCGATGCTGATGTCGACGGCATGCACATCCGACTACTGATGCTAACATTCTTCTTGCAATTCTTCCCCGATTTGGTGAAAAAAGGCCACGTCTACGTGTTGCAAACACCCCTATTCCGTGTCCGAAATCGCGAAGTGGTTCGACGTTCTAAAGGAAAAGGGAAAGATGCAAAAGATGAAACATACTACTGCTACTCCGACGAAGAACGCATTGACGCAATCAACAAGCTTGGCAGCAAAGCGGAAATTACTCGATTTAAAGGTCTTGGTGAAATTTCACCCGAAGAATTCCGCGACTTTATCGGTCCCGACATGAGAATCGACCGCGTATCGTTACGCAAAGGTGATGGCGTTGCGGAATTATTAGAGTTCTACATGGGCAAAAACACCTCTGAACGACAAACATTTATCATCGACAACTTGGTCATCGAGGATGACGAGGCGATATCTTAAAGATATTTAATATCAAAAGAAATAAAAGCTAAACTGACAACGATGCAAAAAGTGACACAATCAATAAATCAAACGAATCAAAGACACTCGGAACGACGTGCAATGTTACCCGGCTCTTTCAACCCGTTTACAATTGGACACCTATCGCTCGTGGAACGTGGGCTTGAAATTTTTGATACTATTGTAATAGCCGTTGGCATCAGTTCAAGCAAACAAGTGACCGAAGCCGATATAATTGAGCGTATCAATCCGATACAACAACTTTTCCATGACAACAAACGCATCGAAGTAATCCACTACACAGGATTAACTGTCGATGCCGCTCGAAGCAACAACTGCCAATTTCTGCTACGAGGAGTTCGCAACAGCATTGACATGGAGTATGAAAAAACATTGGCCGACATTAATCGCCATATTGCCGGAATTGAAACAGTTATTCTTCTAACTCTCCCCGAGCATTCCTCTATCTCTTCTTCTATGGTGCGTGAATTAAAGCACTATGGGCATGATGTCAATGAATTTTTGCCCGACACAACACACAATATTTCCAAAGACTAAACGTCGCAAAATATTAGGTTAAAAAAGATTTTATATATTTCCAAGGTACAAAAAAACAATGACTAAAAACGAAACACTAAATCCCGGGGCTCAACAACGAGAAAAAACCGCAGTATTGTTGATGCACTGCCCCGACCGCCCGGGTATAATTGCAATATTAACAGAATTCATCAACAACAACGGTGGCAACATTCTCTATCTCGACCAATATGTCGACCGAATTAACTCAGTGTTTTATTTGCGCGTACAGTGGGAACTCCGAAACTTCTCAATCCCGGCTGAAAAAATACGCGACTACTTCGACACTCTATATGCGCAACGTTTTGACGTAAGCTACAATCTTTATTTCACCGGGACACCTCAACGCATGGCAATATTCGTATCAAAAATGTCGCATTGCATCTACGACCTTTTAGCTCGCTACCGTGCCGGTGAATGGGAAGAATGGGATATCGAAGTCCCGGTCATCGTTAGCAACCACCCCGACTTGAAATATATTGCCGACCAATTTGAAATTCCATTTGAATTAATTCCCGTAACGAAAGAGAATAAACCCGAAGCCGAAGCAAAGCAATTTGAAATCCTCGAAAAATATAATATTGATTTCATTGTTCTTGCTCGCTACATGCAAGTCCTATCCGACAATTTCACTCGTCTATACCCAAATAGAGTTATCAATATCCACCACTCTTTCCTTCCGGCATTCATTGGCTCGAAACCCTACCATGCCGCTCATCAACGAGGGGTAAAACTTATTGGAGCAACAAGCCACTACGTAACTGCCGACTTAGATGCCGGGCCTATTATCGAACAAGACATTGTACGTATTACTCACAAAGACACTGTCGACGATTTGGTAAAAAAAGGTCGCGACCTCGAAAAAATCGTTCTTGCACGTGCCGTTGAGAAGCATCTCCAGCACAAAATTCTTCCATATGGCAACAAAACTATAGTGTTCAATTAACGAACCGACTACCACTTTCCAACGTTACTACTAATGAGCATTTTTACGAACATGAAACACTTCAAATATCTCTTCCTTTTGATTGCAATAGCAATCTCAACTTGTTGCTTTGCTGCTAACGAAAATCAACTTAAAGGCTTTGATAAGATTGGATATACCAACCGACTGATACAAGCTTTCTACCTCGACAGCATTGATAGCGACAAAATTGCTGAAGAGGCAATCGTAGCTATGCTCAAATCACTCGACCCTCATTCCCTTTATTCCAATGCCGAAGAAACGAAAGAGCTGTTAACTCCACTCGAAGGCAACTTTTCCGGCATTGGAATACAGTTCAATATGCTGAACGACACATTGGTCGTTATTCAAACCACCTCCGGCGGTCCCTCTGAAAAAGTCGGAATACTTCCCGGCGACAAAATTTTAAAAGCCGATACCACTCTGATTTCAGGGGCAAGTAAAAAAAACTCAGAGATAATGAAAGTCTTGCGTGGTCCTAAAGGTACCAGAGTTGATGTGACCGTAAAACGCCGTAATGTTGAAGAACCAATCCTATTCCGCATCACTCGCGACGACATACCCGTTAACTCTGTCGATGCATACTACATGGTAACCGGTGATATCGGCTACATTCGATTGTCGCGCTTTGCCGAAACTTCTTTCAATGAAGTAGACAAGGCTCTATCAGAGTTAAAAAAACAAGGAATGAAAAGATTAATCTTCGACCTTGAAGATAATGGTGGTGGCATACTTGGAGCTGCAGCTGAAATTGCCGAATTATTCCTCAACAAAAATGAGCTTATCACCTACACCGAGTCTCCCAAACTCGGCACTGCCACATACGAAGCTCGTCAAAATGGAAAATATGCCAACATACCAGTCGTTGTTATGGTTAATCAATATAGCGCTTCAGCATCTGAAATCCTTGCCGGCGCGCTCCAGGACCACGACCGTGCTGTGATTGTAGGTCGACGCACTTTCGGCAAAGGGTTGGTCCAACGCCCGTTCCCATTCCCGGATGGTTCGATGATTAGATTGACTGTTGCGCGCTATCACACCCCCTCAGGCCGCGTCATTCAAAAACCCTACGAACTTGGCAAAGCGGACGACTATGCTGCCGATTTAAAAGACCGATATGACCATGGTGAATTTTATAGTGCCGACAGCATTGCATTCCCCGACTCTCTGAAATATACAACTTTGAAGCGTCATCGCATCGTATTTGGTGGTGGGGGTATTATGCCCGACAAATTTATACCCCTCGACACCACTCTATACTCCGATTATTATCGTGATTTGATGGCGAAAGGAGTTTTCAACTCTTTCTGTTTGAGTTATACCAACGACAACAGAGATGAATTGAAAAAAAACTACGACAATAGCCGCAAATTTATTGAAAATTTCTTTGTTGACGACTCCATTCTCAATGCATTTGTTGCTCAGGGGGAGAAAGATGGCGTGCCTCTCAACGAAGAAGAATATGCGCGTAGCCGTAACCTAATTTCCGCAATTATAAAAGGAATTATCGGAAGAGACTTATTTGACACCTCTACATATTTCCAAATCGTCAACCCATTGCTCAACCCAATATTTAACGAAGCCGTTGACATCATCAGCTCTCTAAAGAGATACAACGAATATCTCAATCCTCCAATTTAAGTTGATTAAATGGCTATAAATAATCCTCTTTGGACAATACCCACATTGCCACATGGGTGAGCAACATCAACACTATCAGAATCCAAGTCATCTCAGTCCTTCTGCCATAGCATTGATAAGCGAGAATGGCTGTTGCTAACACATACGCCGGATAAAGCCACACATACAACTTATTCCCTTCTGCTATTTCGCCCGAAAGTGAAAGCATCACCGGCAAAGCGAGAACCGGCAAAGCCACAATTAAAATTATGACAGTCATCCACCCGGGAACTCTTTTCGACTGTTTCATTTACTTCTTTGTATTAGCTATCGTAGATTTCAACGGTATTTTTAATTATTCGAGTGGATTAATTGTTCTTGCGTTCTGCACTTAAAAGTCATTGAAGAGTTAGTCCACACATTACCTTTTTTATCGGTCACTTTTTTGATTTTTTCTTTTCCTCGAGATAAGCATCAACCGTTGCACGAACGCCCCGCTCCAATGGATAGTCGGCATGAAATCCGAAATCTGCTTGCGCTTCGCTGACATCACAACTCCAGTTGCGTTGCTTCATTATTTTATACTTATCACGATTGAGCGTTGACGCTTTGCCTCGCCATGCCGCAAATTTTTCTGCCAACGTTGACACCGCAAGAACTACCCACATTGGCAACTTCAAAGGTATCACCCAACGCCCTCCCAATGCATCTGCTACCATTGAGCGGAACTGCTTCTGAGTATAGCTTCGGGGCTCTGATATAATATACGTTTTATTGCTGACTCCGGCTGCCAATGCGTCAAACATCGCACCGACCAAATCATCTACGTAGATAAATGTCAACAACTGCTTCCGGTAACCCATACCAACATCAATGTGTCCATCAATACTTTTTATCATCATCAGATAATCCTTCTCTCGCGGTCCATAAACTCCGGTGGCACGGAAAATAATATACGGCAACTCCGAGCGATATCGCAAATATTCCTCCGCTTTCATCTTGGAAAGGCCGTAGCGAGTATTGGGGTGGGGAGTATCGGCATTTGTTATGGGACGATACGTTTTTTCATCGACCGGGCCCATAGCACTGAGCGAACTCATAAACAAAAAACACTCCGGGATTTTGCCCGTCTTTTTCAATGCCTCAACTATATTTACAAGATAACGATAGTTTATTGTATCAAAATCTCGGAAATTTGCACATTTTGTAGCTCCAAGATTATGAATAACATAATCCCAACGCTCCCCATTTGGCAACGCTCGATTCATCGCTTCAGCCACCGCCTCTGCATCTCCGTAATCGAGTACAAGAAATTTTAATCGCTCATCGGTCAAATAACGACGTGATGTAGATTGACGCACTGCCACTGTAACATCGTAACCTCGTTCCAATCCCTGACGGGCTATAAATCCGCCGATAAAACCTCCTGCTCCTATTACGAGTAATCTTTTCATTTTATATCTAATCTATTTAAATTCTTTAGTGTTTCAATTTTATAGATATCAACGCTCAAATGTCTCAACCGTTCGTTTGTAACATTCCTTCAAATCTTCGGCAAAATATTGTTTAGAAAAACGCTCCACATATTTTTTACCCAACACCGACAATCTCATTTGATTATTCTCATCATGAATAATGCTATCGGCTGCTGCTATAAAACCATCGACATCATCGGGGGCAACGACAGGAGCATCCGGACCGGCTGCCTCTTCCAAACACGACCCCGATGCGATTATGACAGGGGTACCAACACTCAACGATTCTATCACCGGAATCCCAAACCCCTCATAGCGCGAAGGATAAGAAGAGAACAATGCTCCCGAATAGAGTGCCGGAAAATCTGCAAAATCTGCTTTCTCGATAAATTTCACCCTATCTTTTAGTTTATGCGACGAAATATAGGCATCTATTTCCTTTGCATACCCGGTACGACGCCCCACTATCACTGCTATTACTTCTTGGGGGAGTCCTCGGAGTGCTTTAACCGTTAAAAGCTGATTTTTACGCTCCTCTACGGTCCCTACTCCAATTATATAATTGCGGTCGATACCATATTTCTTCATTACACTTTTCACCTGTCCACTATCGACAGGACGCGAAAATTGTGGATCACACCCTTGATATACAACATCTATCTTATCCGGATTTATGTTATATAGATTTATAATATCGCGACGAGTACACTCCGAAATAGCAATTACTCGAGTAGCATTTTCTGCCGCCTTTCGAAATTTATAGTCGTAGATTTTACGATCTATCCAATTATAGCAATGCGGGAAGTGGCGAAAAATAACATCATGAATTGTAACTATCGATGGAATCCCCGACGACGCTATATTAAGAGGCAATTCATTACTCAATCCATGAAACAATTCAATCTCATCGCGTTGCAACTGCTTGCTCAAGCCTCTTGAACGCCATATCGAAGAGAATCGTTTGCCGAAATTAGTATCCGGCAAGCAAAATGTTACATTCTCACGCTCAAGCAGTGGCATAAATCGCGGATTGTTGCGCAATGCCGGAGCATACAACATCACTGTATCATCACCTGAATCTGCGATGGTCTCTATAACAAGTCGACTGTAATTGCCAAGTCCGGTATTATTATTTACCGCACGTTTGGCGTCATATCCTATCTTCATATCCGTTGGTAAGTTCTTTGCAAATATACTAACAAACGAGCGAGAAATATCAAGCTTGCTTGAATATTTTTCAAAGCGAGTGATAGTATATTGGAAATATATTTCAAATATAACTAAAAAGCTAACGTCAAAAAAATTTCTACAGCAATAGATTTGTGTGATATTACAATAATATTTATATTTGTGAAAGGAATTATATATTCCAAAAATCAGCTAAAAACAAGCATTATGAGAAAAAAATATAATAGGATACTGCTCAAATTGAGTGGAGAGTCATTGGCAGCTGGCAATGGTTCCGGAATCGACACCAATCGTCTCAACCAATATGCCGCACAAATAGCAGCGGTAGTAAGCGGAGGCGTGCAAGTTGCCATCGTAATTGGAGGTGGAAATATTTTCCGCGGTTTGCAAGGTGCTTCTAAAGGTTTCGACCGTGTTAAAGGCGACCAAATGGGTATGCTTGCCACTGTAATCAACTCTTTAGCTCTATCTTCAGCCCTACAAGCTATCGGACAACCGGCAAGAGTGTTCACAGCTATCAACATGTACCCAATCGGCGAGCATTATAGCAAATGGCGTGCTATCGAAGCCATGAATAAAGATGAAGTTGCCATCATTGCAGGTGGAACCGGCAATCCATTCTTCACTACCGACACCGGCTCAGCTTTGCGCGGAATTGAAGTTGAAGCCGACGTGATGCTTAAAGGCACCCGTGTAGATGGCATATATACTGCCGACCCGGAAAAAGACCCCACTGCAACCCGTTTCTCTGAAATTACTTACGACGAGGTATACACTCGCGGTCTCAAAGTCATGGACCTCACGGCTACTGCGCTTTGCAAAGAGAACCATTTGCCTATCATCGTTTTTGATATGGACACTCCCGGCAATTTGAAAAAAGTGCTTGACGGCGAGCCGGTTGGTACTCTTGTTTATTAATATTGATTTTGTTTAACTATCTGAATACTACAAATTATGACAAATCCCGGAACATACCTTGACCCGGCTGAAGAGAAAATGGAAATGGCTGTGGCTTATCTTGATGAATCACTCGCTCATATCCGCGCCGGCAAGGCCAACCCCAAAATTCTTGACGGAATTCGTGTTGACTACTACGGCAGTGCTGCTCCTATCTCCAATGTTGCCAACGTTGCCGTTCCTGATGCACGTACTATCACTATTACTCCTTGGGAAAAATCTATGTTCAAAGAGATTGAAAAAGCTATTATCAACTCTGAACTTGGCATTATGCCCGAGAATAATGGGGAAATTATTCGCCTTTCTATTCCCCCGTTGACCGAGGAACGACGCAAACAACTTGTCAAACAATCTAAAGCTGAAGCCGAGCAAGCTAAAGTATCGGTAAGAAACGCTCGTCGCGACGCGATTGACGGATTGAAAAAAGCAGTTAAACAAGGAATGCCCGAAGATATTGAAAAAGATGCTGAAGGTCAAGCTCAAAAACTTCACGACAAATATCTCAAAAAAATCGACGAGCTTTTCGCTGCTAAAGAAAAAGAAATTCTCACCGTTTAATACATTACCTTTAGGGAATAGTCCTATTATTCCCTATTGCAGTGAACGCGATGCAACCTATCCGTGCTACCGAGTTTACATCAATTCGGAAAATGCGGTGGCGATGTATCGCGTCCATGCTATATGTAAATTCATTTTAGATTTACAATTCTAATGCAAACTGTTTTATTCACGTCCACAATATTTGGGCCAATACATAGCCGACGTCTTGGGACTTCGCTTGGCGTAAACTTAATGCCTGCCGACGGCAAAGTGTGCTCTTTCGATTGCCTTTATTGCGAAGCCGGATTTAATGCCCAAGGACCCGGCACTAAAGGCATTCCGCCTCGAAGCGAAGTCGCTCAACTACTCGAAGATAAGCTCGCCGAAATGCGCAACGAAAATCTACAACTCGACGTTATCACATTCTCCGGAAATGGAGAGCCAACATTACACCCGGATTTCAACGGAGTTGTTGACGACGTATTGCTATTACGCGATAAATATTATCCCGAAGCCAAGGTAAGTGTATTATCAAATGCTACTCGCTTGCAATCAACAGAAGTAGTCGAAGCTCTTCGAAAAGTCGACAACAATATTCTCAAACTCGATTCCGCACTTGATGAAACAGTGAAAATCATTGACCGCCCGGTGAGTCCCGAGTATCGCGTTGTCGATGTTATAGATGGAATGAAACAATTTGACGGACAATGCATTGTGCAAACTATGATGCTACGAGGCGAACACAATGGCGTCACCATCGACAACACTACCGATTGCGAAATCGAGGCCCTCATCAATGCATGCAAAGAAATAGCACCGCGCGAAGTTATGCTCTATTCTATCGACCGAAAAACTCCCGCTGAGAATCTGGTAAAAGTCCAACGCGACGAATTGGAAAAGATTGCTCAACGCTTTATTAATGCCGGATTAAAAGTACAAGTAAGTTAAAATAGTTATATTATGCCTATTTTTCCTCGTCCACTCCAGAAAGGCGACACTATAGCAATTGTATCTCCTGCAAGCATAATTGACCCGACCCTCGTTGAACGTGCGGCATCGTCACTATCATCGCTCGATTACAATGTTAGAATCATGCCCCACGCACTAAGTTCATATGGTTCATATGCCGGAAGCATTGAAAATCGATTGACCGACCTGACTGACGCGCTACTCGACCCCACTGTTCGTGCAATCCTATGCAGTCGTGGCGGATATGGGTGTGTGCATCTACTCGATGCCATTGACTCGCTCAACATTGAAGCTGACCCCAAATGGCTGATTGGGTTCAGCGACGTATCAGCGTTACACGCACTTATGTCAAAACATAATATTGTTAGTATTCATGGCTCAATGGCCAAAGCTCTCGCTCTTGAGCCACTCGATACTCCATTCAACTCAATGCTTCTCAACATGCTTCGGGGAGAACGCCCGACTCTGCAATTTCCCGGGCATAAATACAATCGGCAAGGAACAACTACCGGACGGCTTGTGGGTGGGAATCTTGCCGTACTACAAGCTCTTATTGGCACACACTACGACATTTTCAACAACGCAATATTATTTATAGAAGATGTTGCCGAACCTATCTACAAAATAGAACGCATACTTTATCAACTTCGACTTGCCGGGCGTCTGAATTCGCTTAAAGGGTTGATTATTGGGCAATTCACCCTCTACGAAGCCGATAAAAATTTCAGCAACATTTACGACATGATTTCCCCGCTACTCGAAGGGCTCGACATCCCCATTGCATTTGATGCTCCTATCGGGCACATCAGAGACAACATGCCACTTCTCCATGGTAGCGAAATTGTACTCTCCGTAACATCTTCTTCTCAAATTAGCTACTCATAACACCATATTTAAACTTACTGCTTTTCATGCACACAACTACCCTACGGTGTGCATAGTATTTGATGTGTGAAAAAAAATTATTACCTTTGTAAGTTAATCTTTATAACCAATCAAATGAATTTTGCAATAATAGCCGCAGGTGAAGGATCACGCTTGCAACAAGAGGGTGTTGCTACTCCAAAACCATTGGTATCTCTCAACGGACGTCCGATGATTGGGCGACTAATTGATATTTTTGTCAACTGTGGTGCGGAATGCATCTCAGTTATTGTCAATGAGCAAATGACCGAAGTCAGAGAATATCTCGAAAATCTCGCAAAACAACTTCCTGTAGAGTTGCGACTCGTAGTTAAATCAACCCCAAGTTCGATGCACAGTTTCTACGAAGTAAGTAGCATTTTACCTACCGGGCGATTTATTTTAACAACCGTCGACACTATTTTCCACGAAAACGATTTCCGTGGCTATGTAGAAAAATTTGCCGGTGAAGCTGACGACGTCAATGGAGTGATGGCCGTTACTTCGTATATCGACGATGAAAAGCCTCTATACGTAGATGTCGACTCGCAAATGCGTATTACTGCTTTTAACGACACACCCTCGGCCAATGCCAAATACATTTCAGGTGGTATTTATGGGCTCGACAGCTCCGCAATCGATGTGCTACAGAAATGCATCGATAGTGGCATCAGCCGTATGCGCAACTTCCAACGAGCTTTAGTGGCTGCAGGACTTAACCTTCGTGCTTACGACATGGGCAAAATCATTGATGTCGACCACCAATCCGACATTGAAAAAGCTCAATCTCTCATCAACCAATAATCTCAATCTCTTTTATAATGGCTGATATTAAAATAGCGGCGATAATGCGCGCAGGCGCTTACTCTCCAAACCACATCGGCAACGACGCCGCAATACTCAATGCCGTAACCGAGCAACTGCGTAAACGTGGTTGTGAAGTTAACATCTACTCAGAAGAACAATTTATCAACGGCAACGTGAACGAAAACATTATCGTAAACATGTGTCGCGAACGTCGCTCTATCGACATGCTTCAAAAACTTGAAGATGAGGGACGACTCGTCATCAATTCAGGATACGGCATCGAAAACTGCACCCGTGAACGCATGACACGACTTTTAATGTGCCACAACATACCCTACCCCGACAGCCTTATGGTCGACACCGACGAAGTCGTAAAGGGCAAACTCGTTAAAGAAGGCTTCTCTCGATGCTGGATTAAACGAGGTGATTTCCATGCTATGCACAAAGAAGACGTTTCCTACGTGCGCCACCCCGAAGAAGCTCAAGAAGTCCTTCAAGAATACTTCCTTCGTGGCATCAAACGCGCCGTAATCAATAAGCACCTCATTGGCGACTTGATTAAATTTTATGGCGTTGCCGATTCCAACTTCTTCTATTGGTTCTATCCATTTGATGAAGGGCACAGCAAATATGGGCATGAAGCTATCAACGGTAAAAGCAAAGGTCTTGAATTTGACAAAGTAAAATTACAGAACATTTGCCAACAAGCATCCGACGTACTCAACGTTAAAATTTATGGTGGTGACTGCATCATTTCTCCCGATGGCGACATTAGAATCATCGACTTCAACGATTGGCCAAGTTTTGCCCCTTGTAGAGACGCTGCGGCTCCACATATCGCAAAATTCATTTTGTCAGAAATTAAAAATCGCTAAACCAAATCGATTAGCACCCCGACGTTTCTTTACGTTAAATTTTATTGTAAACAAGACAAGATATGAGTCAGAAATCAACTCAATCAGATAAACAAAAAGTTTCGCAGGTATCCTACCAAGACACCCTCAAGTCTATGGACACCGAAGAGCATATCGACCTATGGTTCTATCGCCCTATCGGGTACATGTGGGCAAAACTCGCTGCGCGATTAGGCATTACACCCAATGCCATTACAATCGCTTCGATATTCCTTGGCATTGGCGCAGGTATAGCTTTCTACTACAACAATATTTGGATCAACATCATCGGTATGGTGTTGCTCGTATGGGCCAATTCTTTTGATAGCGCCGACGGACAGCTCGCTCGTATGACCGGACAATATTCTCGCATTGGCCGAATTCTTGACGGTTTGGCTGGCGACTTATGGTTCATTACAATATACTTCTCTTTATGCTTCCGTGAAATTGTCACATCTGAATTTTTTATTCAGCACCATTGGGTAATTTGGACTTTAGCAGTAACAACCGGCCTTTGTCATGCTAAACAAGCTTCAATGGCCGACTACTACCGACAATTCCACCTCTTCTTCCTCAAAGGGAAAGAAGGTAGTGAATTAGAAAACATTGACGACCTCCGTGAGCGACAAAAAGAGACTCCATGGAAAGGCAATTTCTGGAAGAAAGCATCAATGGCTTTCTATATCAACTACACCGTGTCACAAGAAAAAATGACTCCGGCAATGCAAGCGCTACGCAAAGAGCTTCGTGAGCGTTTCAATGGGGAAGCAATTCCGCAAAAGTTTAGAGACGACTTCCGTATGTTGAGTTTGCCTTTAATGAAATACACCAACATTCTGTCATTCAATTGGCGCGTAATAGCTCTATTTATCGCTCTATTCGTTAGAATGCCGTGGATATACTTTGTTTTCGAATTTACCGTACTCAACACCCTATTGGTCTACATGGTTATTCGTCACGAAAAAATTTGTCGCAATATGACTCAAAAACTTAAAGACGGGAAATATGATGAATAATATAAAAGGTATAATTTTTGACTATGGTGGCACAATCGACAGCTTTGGCGACCATTGGAGCGAAGTAATCTACGATGGATATAAAGCCTGTGGACTCGATGTCGACAAAACGGAATTCCGCACAAGCTACGTATATGCCGAACGCGAATTAGCCCGCACTCGCCATATATTTCCGGAACACACCTTCCTCGACGTCATGGAAATTAAATTGGCGTTAGAGCTCTCCGACCTCGCCAATCGAGGCATTATAAGCCAAGAAGAAGCCCAACAGAATGCTTCTCCGATTGCCAATTATTGCTACCAACGAGCTCGCGCTTCAGTTGATGCTGCGCGTAATGTGCTTGAGAAATTGGCTGAACACTACCCCATGGTACTTGTTTCAAATTTCTACGGCAACGTTGAGAGTGTTATCCGCGATATGGGCATACGTCAGTATTTCCAAGGCATCATTGAAAGTGCAGTTGTTGGAGTGCGCAAACCCGATGCCCGAATATTCTCGCTCGGCGTCATAGCCTTAGGATTGAAACCTGAAGAAGTTCTCGTTGTTGGCGACAGCATGCGCAAAGATATTATGCCGGCAGAATCAATCGGCTGTCACACTGCTTGGCTAAAAGGCAAAGGGTGGACTCCAGATGAAGATGCCATGACCCACCCCTCTCAAATAGCCTCGCTTGCTGATTTGCTCGACATAACAGGAATTAAGCAATAGCAATTCTACCGACGCGAACAAGCTGTTCAATGAAAAAAAAAGAGATAAAATCAAAATTTCTGCACGGAGGAGGCATATTCATGTTTCTCCGCTCCGTGATTACCTCTCAAATCTCCGCATATACTGATTTCATTGTCAGCTTCCTTTTCTATGCACTCTTCTCGCTGACAGCAGGTCTCTCTGCGATGATAGGCGCTACTGCCGGAGGGGTTGTAAACTGCCTCATAAACTACAAATTCACATTCCGAATGCGAGAAAGTTCATTTCTCGCTATTGGCATCAAATTCTTCTTAGTGTGGTTAGGCAGCCTGCTTTTAAACACATTTGGGACTCAATGGTTGACAAACCTTCTTGATGGAAGTTCGTTGCTTGACTCTTGGAATATGGATGAAAATATTCGATTCACTATAGCTCGAGTTGCAACGTCGATTGTTGTTTCGGTATTTTGGAATTTCCTTTTGCAACGATACTTCGTATTCCGCTCTACCACTTTCGACAATCTGATTGACCGCATTCACTACTTCCTACACGCACTATTCTCAAAAAAATATTAAAACCTTTATAAGCAAAAAACAACAAAGAAGTAGATTTTGTTTTCTATTGTCGGATTTTATTGCTAACTTTGCCATACTATGTTTTGGTTATTAGTGGTTTAACCTCAATTCAAATTTACTAAAAATCAACGACATAGCAAAGGCTTTCGCGCTGAATTTCAGCATGAAAGCCTTATTTTTTTGAATCAATAGCAAAAGAGGCCGACTAACAAACTTGTTAGACAGCCTCTT
>CAYWXG010000018.1:0-42618 GCA_964462445.1 uncultured Barnesiella sp.
CTCTATTTGACTGAGGGGGCTTGTAAATTGAAAAAACAGACTCGAACGCCGAAATGTCAGCATCCGAGCTATGCTATTTTGACGCATTCAAGTTTTAGCGGACAGTAATAATTATTTACTCTATATCGTTGCGCTTGAAATTAACCTAAGCGGTCAACTTCGAGGTCGCCATTGATAATCTCTTCCCATGGCAATCCTTGCACATTGAGTTGCTCCATGAAGGGATCGGGATCGAATTCCTCTACATTGTGTACGCCGGGCATAACCCATTTGCCGGTGAGGAACATCATTGCGCCTATCATAGCCGGAACGCCGGTGGTGTAGCTCACTGCTTGCATGCCGGTCTCGCGATATGCCGCCTCGTGCGAACAGTTGTTGAATATGTAGTATTTCAATTCTTTACCATCTTTGCCGAGACCTGAGATGCGGCAACCGATTGATGTTTCGCCGTGATAGTTTTCGCCAAGGTCCTGAGGGTTGGGAAGCACAGCTTTGAGGAATTGCAACGGAACGATTTTAACTCCGTTATATTCCACTTCATCGATACGCGCCATGCCGATATTTTGGATTACGCGCAAGTGGGTCAAATATTCTTGACCGAATGTCATCCAGAAACGTGCACGTTTGATTGTCGGGAAATTGAGCACGAGTGATTCAAGCTCTTCGTGGTATAGAAGATATGAATCGCGCTGTCCGATACGCGGATAGGTCAACGATCCGTGGATTTCGAGCGGACCGGTTGTCACCCACTTGCCATCTTGCCAATAGCGACCGTTTTGTGTTATCTCGCGGATATTGATTTCCGGGTTGAAGTTGGTAGCAAAAGCTTTGCCATGGTCTCCCGCATTGCAGTCTACGATATCGAGGTAGTGCATTTCCGAGAAATGATGCTTAGCAGCGTAGGCTGTAAAGATAGCCGATACTCCGGGGTCGAAACCACATCCGAGGATTGCTGTCAATCCGGCTTTTTCGAAGCGTTCGCGGTAAGCCCACTGCCAAGAATATTCAAAATGAGCTTCATCTTTGGGCTCATAGTTGGCTGTATCGAGATAGTTTACTCCACATTTCAAGCATGCCTCCATGATAGTGAGGTCCTGATAGGGGAGTGCTACATTGATACAAATATCGGGCTTATGGCGATTGAACAACTCGCAAAGTTGATCTACGTCGTCGGCATCTACCGAGTCGGTCACGATATTATCTTTGCCGATAGCTTTGGCTATTGCATCGCATTTGCTTTTGGTGCGTGATGCTAACACTATTTCATTGAAAACGTGGGAATTTTGAGCACACTTGTGTGCTACTACTGTTCCTACTCCGCCGGCTCCTATGATGAGAACTTTTGACATGATTATCTTTTTGTTTTTGTGTTATTGATTCAGGGTATTTCTTTGGGATGTTATTTCAGACTCCATTCAAAGCCATCTTTAGTGTCCTTGACATTAAAGCCGATTTTGGCAAGACCATCGCGTATGGCATCTGATGTTGCCCAATCTTTTTTAGATTTGGCTTCAGCACGAATATTTAGCAACAAATCAACGGCATCTTCAAACGGTTTCATTGCCTCCTTGTTTCCACCCTCTACTACGTCGTCGGCCATCCCTAAAATGTCAAACAGGAATGTGCCAAACAATTTGCCCAACGCGGCAATGTCGTCGGCTGTAGCTTTGGCATTTCCATCATTAATGCGATTTACTATCGAGCATGCTTCAAAGAGGTGGGCCAACACTATCGGTGTGTTCAAATCGTCGTCGAGAGCTTCGTAGCACTTTGTTTCCAATGATGCAATATCAGCAGCTACTTCGCTTGTTTCCCCTGCTTTGAGGTCGGCGATGCGGCGATAACCTTCAAGCATGCGACGCATCGCTTTCTCTGCTGCTTGCAATGCATCGTTAGAGAAGTCGATTGTCGAACGATATTGTGCTTGCAACATGAAGAAGCGTATTGTCATCGGAGAATAGGGCTGCGTGAGCAGAGCATGGCTGCCGGTGAAGAATTCATCGAGGGAGATGAAGTTCCCCAACGATTTACCCATCTTCTGTCCGCCGATGGTTATCATATTGTTGTGCATCCAGTAGTGAACGGCATCATGTCCGTTGTGTGCAACTGATTGCGCTATTTCACATTCGTGGTGGGGAAACTTCAAATCCATACCGCCACCGTGGATATCAAACTGCTCCCCGAGATATTTCTCTCCCATTGTAGAGCATTCCAAGTGCCATCCGGGGAATCCTTCGCTCCATGGCGACGGCCAGTGCATGATATGTTCGGGCGCTGCTTTTTTCCATAGTGCAAAGTCGGCGGGATTGCGCTTCTCGCTTTGACCGTCGAGGGTACGTGTTTCCGACAATAGTTCCTCAATGTTGCGACCTGAGAGCTTGCCGTAGTTGTGGTCGGCATTGTATTTTGGCACATCGAAATACACCGAGCCATTGCTCTCGTAGGCATATCCGCTTTCGAGTATCTTCTTGATATACTCTATTTGCTCAATGATATGACCCGATGCGTGTGGCTCTATCGAGGGAGGTAACACGTTTAAGCGCGACATTGCTTGATGATAGCGGTTGAGATAATGCTGCACCACTTCCATCGGCTCAAGCTGCTCCAGACGTGCTTTCTTTGCAATCTTGTCCTCTCCCTCATCTGCATCATGTTCGAGGTGACCTACATCTGTGATATTGCGTACATAGCGCACCTTGTAGCCAAGATGGCGCAAATAGCGGAACAATACATCAAATGTGACGGCAGGACGTGCGTGACCCAAATGGCCGTCACCATACACTGTCGGTCCGCACACATACATGCCCACGCGCTCCGGGTGGAGTGGCTTGAATAGCTCCTTACGGCGCGACAATGAATTGTAGATGGTCAGATTATTCTCTTTTATCATCTGTTTTATCTTTTTTATTGGCGGTGATATAAATAAACCGAAGTTGAATTTATTCACACGACCATTGATTGTAGTTGTACGTTATTGGATAGAAATAGCTTTATACCCTCCTTATTTATGCCATGAAAGGATTGGGGATGCCGCCATCGTTGTTGCCACCACCATTGTTAACCGGACGTTTTTGTGTGATTTCGCCGAAGGTCTTTTCATACTTCTGTACGTTGTCGCGGATTGCGAATAGTAGATTTTTGATATTCTCCGGTGTCATGATGATACGGCTCTGCACGCGTGCTTGAGGTGCGTTGGGCGTAACAGCGATGAAATCTACATAAAATTCTCCTGCTGAGTGAGATATTACTGCAAGATTTGAATAATGTCCGGCGGCTACTTCAGGTGTAAGCTCTATTTTTATCTCTTTTTTTTCGTTATCGTTTGCCATTTTATATTAGTTTTTAGTTGATAAAGTATATTTACAATCTATTTTTATTTAGAATTACAAATATACAACTTTTTGCCGACAATTGCCCCTCACCCTCAAAAATCTTTCAACAACTCCCTATTTCTCACCGAGTCAGCCCTATGGAGTGAGGGTCTCCCGGCCCTCACATCTTGAGATGCTCCATTAGCCATGCGACGTAGAAATTAAAGAGGGGATGCACTCACGTGTATCCCCTCCGGCTGTATAATAGAATGTTTTATAGGTTTATTTGTCAACTTTGACAGCAACCGCGGCTTCAATTTTCTGCTGCACGGCTGCATCGATTACTGCCATCGTCACCAAGTTTACGATGTCGCGAACTGGCGTATCGACATTGATAAAGTGAACAGGTTTGTTCAATCCCATCTGAATCGGACCGATAGCTTCGGCTACTCCCATTTCGAGGAGCATTCGATATGCTGCCGATGCTGCCGACAAGTTGGGGAACACGAGGGTGTTGACTTTCTTCCCTTTCAAGCGTGAGAAGGGGAATGTAGCATCGCGCAACTCTTGGTTGAGAGCATAGTTGAGTGTCATCTCGCCATCTACCGGAAGTTCCGGGTACATTGCTTGCATGCGGTCTACAACATTATGCACCTTTACGGCTTCGGGCATAGAGCTTGAACCGAAGTTGCTGAACGACACCAACGCCATATTGGGTTCTTGTCCGAAGAATTCTACCGAGTTGCGGACCAAGCGAGCGATGTCGAAGAGGGTATCTTCGTCGGTCGATTGATTGATTGCAGTGTCGGCGATGAAGAGCACTCCTTTTTGGGTGTTTACGATGTGGAGCGATGCGAAGTGCTTGTAGCTCGGACGGATGCCGATAACTTCTTTAGCGATATTGCCCGGCATGGGGTTAGATGAATATGTTCCGCTGATAATTGCATCGGCTTGACGCTCTTCCACCATCATCATTCCGAAATAGTTGCGGTCGAACATATTTTCGAGCGCTTCGGGGTAGGTGACACCTTGACGCTGACGCTTTTGTACAAGTTTGAGTGCAAACTGATGGCGACGTTCGGCTTCGCGGTCGTGACGCGGATTGACGATTTCGATGCCGTCGAGTTTGATGCCCAAGCGTTTTGCTCGCTTTTCAATCATTTCCTCATTGCCAAGGAGTATCGGTGAGCATACTCCGGCACGCATTGCTTGTGAAGCTGCGCGGAGCATTGAATCAGTATTTCCTTCTGAGAAGATGACACGTTTGGGATTTGCCTTTGCCATATCGGTGAACTGACGCGACATCTGGTTGTCTACACCCATGAGTGTACGGAGTTTTTCATCATACTCTTCCCAGTTGACGATAGGACGACGAGCTACTCCCGATTCCATTGCACCTCGAGCAACGGCTGGCGCTACTGTGGTCAGCAAGCGGGGGTCGAGGGGTTTGGGTAGGATATAATCGCGACCAAATTGCAAGTTGGTCATACCATAGGCTGCATTTACTACTGAGGGTACAGGCTGTTTGGCAAGCTCAGCGATTGCTCTTACTGCCGACAATTTCATCTCCTCATTGATTTGTGTTGCACCTGAGTCAAGTGCGCCACGGAATATGTAGGGGAAACCAAGCACATTGTTGATTTGGTTGGGATAGTCGGAACGACCGGTTGCAAAGATGATATCCGGACGTGAGGCTATTGCTTTGTCGTAAGCGATTTCGGGGTCGGGGTTGGCGAGTGCAAATACAATGGGGTTTTTAGCCATTGATTGCACCATCTCTGTGGTAACCACATCTTTCACCGACAAGCCCAAGAACACATCGGCGTCTACCATAGCCTCTGCGAGGGTTGTAATATCGCGGTCGGTAGCAAATTCTGCTTTCTGTGGTGATAAATTGCCTCGTTTGGTGTTGATTACACCCTTTGAGTCGCACATTACGATGTTTTTGGGATTTACACCGAGTGCTACATATAAGCGAGTACAGCTTACGGCCGCTGCTCCGGCACCATTCACTACAAGGCGCACGTCTTCGATTTTCTTCCCTTGCAATTCAAGTGCATTGAGCAAACCGGCGGCCGAGATAATAGCGGTGCCGTGCTGGTCATCGTGCATCACCGGAATATTACATTCCTCTTTCAAGCGACGTTCGATTTCAAAACATTCGGGGGCTTTGATATCTTCGAGGTTGATGCCACCGAAGGTCGGGGCGATGGCTTTAACCACTTGTATGAATTTTTCGGGATCTTTTTCGTTGACTTCGATGTCAAAACAGTCGATACCTGCAAATATCTTGAACAACAGGCCTTTACCCTCCATTACGGGTTTGCCGGCAAGTGCTCCGATATCTCCCAACCCAAGTACTGCCGTGCCATTGGAAATCACGGCGACGAGATTTCCTTTATTGGTATATTCGTAGGCATCTTGTGGATTTTGCTCTATCTCCAAGCACGGAAATGCGACACCGGGCGAATAAGCCAAAGCGAGGTCGTTTTGTGATGAATAGGGTTTGGTGGGAACTACTTCCGTCTTTCCGGGACGCGGATAGCGGTGATAGTCCAATGCGGCTTCTTTCAAATTGTTTGACATAATCTTTCTTACCTTAATTGTTGTTGTTATATGTCGGCTCTTTTTTCGAACTTATTTTGCCGGCTGATGTTATTTTTGCAAAATTACAACATTTTTTCTTAATAAATGTCATGCTTTTAAAGAAATTTGTGACAGTTGTCTACTTTTTACGCAAATTTAGCAAAGATTTTGCACCATAATGCGCTTTTTTCATACATTTATCATGTGGCATAGGGTGGTGCTCACTGTCCCTTCTATGATACTATACCCCTCATAGCTCTGTTCTCCAACCGAGATTTCGGACTGTATGAATGATGCATCTTTGCTTTTTGTGAGATGCTTGATTTTAATACCCTCACGAAGGGATAGGCTTGATATCCCTGCCGCTTTATACACGGCCTCTTTTATCGTCCACGCAAGTAGTAATTGCTCGGTGCCGATAAATTCCGACTCTGCTGCGTTGATGAATTTTTCTTTGACACGTTGCAACTTTTCGCTCTCTTCTTCGATATCGATACCGAATCCCTTAATCACTTCGCTTATTGCTATGCATGCACCTGTGCGACAATGTGATAATGATATAACGACATCTTTGCCGGCTCCCGATTTTAATTCAATAAATGGCGCTCCGGTGGCGTAATGCCCCAGCGTAGCCCCATTGAGATAGGCAAAATTGCCGGATTCTTTTGTTGCGCAGTGATTTATCAGGCTATAAATCAATTCTCGCTCGCGACGTTGTTTCTCGCTTTTTATGCTTGCGATATCGGCTTGTTGCTGCGGTGAATGTGATTCGATGCTAATATCACCATATCCACCGATATAGATGTCAATATCATTAATATGATAATGGTCGATACTCATCGGTGAATCATTTTCAATGAATGAACAACTTCGCGACGTATCACATCAACAATCGGAGCAATAGAATCGGCAGTAGCCGGCGACGCATCTTTTATAAATGCCACTCCACTCACCACCACATTCTCCCCATCGGTAGAAATAAATTGAACCGGTGTGGATATCTCTCCGTGGCTCACGAGTACCATATTCTCAAATCCTTCCGTAGAATTAAATTCGATGAGTTCGGCATCGCTGTCCCCAAGATTGAGCCGTATACGCTCCAAGCGGTTGGCGATGACTTTCTCGATTGTGGAGCGGGTCACCGGTGTTATCGTGTAAAATATTGTGGAGTTGATTTTCGGGTACGACACATCGATAAAACACGTTTCCCCATCATCTGCTACGCGTCGGTTGTAGGTCGCAAGATCATTGACCGAAATATGCAATTCGTTGCAGCCTACAGTGATATCGTGGTAGCTCTCTTGCGGTAATTCTATTCGTGGATAAGCATGTCGACGGGGAATTGCCGTCCCGGCTTTATTCCCACCACAATTTGAAAAGCCTCCAACAATTATCGTAATTAATAAAAGTCTGACTATAAGTGACATTACGATATTTGTAATTCATTCATGACTTTGACTCGCACATTGGTGATACGATGATGCTCTATATCGAGAATCAAGAATCGGCATCGACCATATACTAAAGGTTCTTTCTCTTTGGGAAAATCTCCTTTTATCGCCAACAACATTCCGGCCAACGTTTCGCAATCCTCTGTAACATCGGAATATTCCGCCTCATCAAGACCGGTGACACGGAAAAAGTCATTCAAAAGTGTGCGACCCTCAAAGATATAAGTGTCGTCGGGCAATCGTTTGTAGGTCTTTTCCTCCTCGTCATACTCGTCGTTGATATCGCCAACAATTTCTTCGAGTACATCTTCGAGTGTCACTATCCCTTGCGTTCCACCGAATTCGTCGATTACAATAGCAAGGTGTATCTTCATCTTGCGGAAGTCCTCCAGCAAGTCATCTATAGAGCGAGATTCCGGCACGAAATAGGGCTTGCGAACAAGCTTTTGCCACTGAAATTCTTTATCCTCTTTCCCAATATATGGTAGGAGGTCGCGAGCATAAAGCACCCCACGAATGTTGTCCTGTGTTTCTTCATATACTGGGATTCTGGCGTATCCCGATTGCAACACCACTTCCATCACTTTGTCAAAATCACTGGTGATATCAATATCAGTGATATCGACGCGTGGGGTCATTACCTCCGAAGCGGTAGTTTCTCCGAATCGCAAGATTTCTTTTAGCATCTCGCGGTCGGCGCCGCTTTTCATATCTGTGATTTCAAGCGCTTGTTCAAGTTCATCGGTTGAGATATTGTTTCGTTTCTTAGTGACCACGCGATTAACGATTCCCGTGCTTTTCATTAACAATGTTGACATTGGGCGGAAAATTTTCATCAAGAATGAAATACCCCCGATTGCTCGCGTTGCCCATGCCAATGGATTTTGCTTGGCAAGAAGTTTTGGAAATATCTCGCCGCAAAGCAAGATAACAAATGTCAAAATCACCGTTTGCAATATGAAACTTAACACCTCGGTCATCCCCGAAAATATCGGACCGAGAGCAAAGTTACATAGCACAACGATTGTTACGTTGACTAAATTGTTGGTAATAAGGATTGTTGCAAGAAATCGCTCCGGTTGATTGAGAATCTTTCGAATCTGTTCCCCGGCTTTGTTGTCATCCAGACGTTCATCTTCGGAGTCTATGGAGAAAAAAGCTATCTCACTTCCCGATACAAAGCCCGACAAAAATAGACAAAGCACTGCCATTGAAAGTGCTATTATCTGTGGAGCGCCAAAATTAATTACTTCTGCTAAAATGCTACACACTATCTGGGTAGCAGGAAAAGGGTCTACGTCCAAAATATCTTGCTATTGGTTAATAATGCGGCTATTGTCGTGCATTGAGTATGATGCCGTGAGCCGTTGATTTCCGCAAAGATACAAAATTTTGTCGAAAGCACAATATTAGGGAATATTTTAGGAATGAAACAGATAGAGCCCGTAGTCCAATATTGATTTAATCGGCTACGGGCTCTATTCTTTATAGACCTATTTATTTCTTTTCGTTAAGTGTTTTTATCAATTCAATTTCTTTGGCATCGAAAGGAGTGCCGTCGGGACGAATAATGTCGTGGAACCACACTTTGGGCTCTTCTCCCGATGGGATTTGTTCCCCCCATGAGTAAATAGTATTAGTCTTACCTTTGACAAATCCCCAGTTGATTGCGCCTACATTCATCTCTTTCAATATCGGCATTATCTTTTCAAATGTGCTGCCATTGGTGCGTGCCATATACTCTGTGCACACCATCGGGCGATTCTGCATTCTAAGCACTTGGGCGATGGTGCGATGACGGTCAGGTCCATCATAATTGTGGTAACTTATTATGTCGGAATTGTTGAGACTGAAGTGATTGAGCTCATTGAATGCAGGATTATCGTAACACCATACACCAACAGTTAACGGCTGCGACGGGTTGCATGCTCTCGCCCATTCAAAGGCTTTTTTTACTAATGGTAATGACGACCCTTCATGACCATTATTCCCGGGTTCATTGTATAGGTCCCAGAATAGAATTCGCTCATCGTTGGCATACGTGCCGACAATCTCCTTTACATAAACTTCAAGGCGAGGGTATAGTGTTGACGTGTCCTGACGCAAACTTACCGACGGGTCGCGAAGCCACCCTGAATTATGCACTCCCGGCTTTGGCTCCGGCTGTTCCCCATATTGAGACTCTGCATTCCAGCAATCATCAAAGAATACAAAATGAGGGCGTATGCCATGACTCTTGCATATATTCAAAAATTCATCGATTCGTTTTACAAATTCTTCTCCCTCATTTTCCCACACAACGCTGCTCAAAAACACTCGCATTGTGTTGAAGCCCATTTCTTCTGCCAAAGCAAGTTCTTTATCAATAAGTTCGGGCGACCATGTGTCGGCACTCCACATCTCGATTTGATTTATTGCATTCGATGGTGTGTAATTACACCCTGAAAGCCAGGGCAACTTAGCGCTCCATGCTGCGGCCTTAGCCTCGCTCCAGCGCTCTGAGTTTTTACAACAGTTATTCTGTTTTTCGCATTGAGCCTTTTCTTGGTGGCATCCTGTGGTTGCAAATAATCCACTTGCCGCTACAACCAATAGAGCAAAAATTTTTCTAATCATCATGTTTTGTATTTTAGGTTAGGTAATGTCTTGTGTAAAAAGATTTGGTATGCTTGGGTCTATTTATCTCTCTTTTTGCAAATATAATATTTTTCATCGAAATGATGTAAATATATTGTTGTTTTCGCCAGCTTTTTTAATAGCGTTAATTCAATAATAGTTAAATCGTTAAATTTAGTTTGCAATAACATCCTACTCTACTGAATTTTTTGGCAATTGGATGTAAATGATTAAATTTGCGTGTTAAAAAATAGATTGAATATGAAAATTGCTCTTATCGGCTACGGTAAAATGGGCCGAATGATTGAAAATATTGCTCGACAAAGAGGTCACGAAATTGTTGCTGTCATCGACATCAACAATCAAGAAGATTTCGATTCTGAAGGATTCCTATCGGCCGATGTTGCTATCGAATTTACTGTCCCTTCAACTGCCATTGCCAACTACGAACGTGCCTTCCAACGTGGCATTCCGGTAGTTTCAGGTACCACGGCTTGGGGTAAAGTTGAAGATTTGCGCCCCATGATTGAAAAATACGACGCTACATTCTTCTGGACTTCTAATTTCAGTGTGGGTGTCAACATCTTCTTCGCTGTTAATCGCTACCTCGCTCGCATTATGAATCATTTCGGTCAATATCAACCCGATATGCTCGAAATTCATCATGTTCATAAACTCGACCACCCAAGTGGAACAGCAAAAACGCTTGCCGAGGGTATTATAGATGAAACTGCTCGTATCGAGAAATGGACTGAAGATACCCCCGATGCAAATTCTATTTTCATTGACCATCGTCGCGAAGGTGAAGTCCCCGGCACTCATATAATCAATTGGAAATCTCCCGTCGACACTATCACTATCGGGCATGAAGCAAATTCGCGCGAAGGCTTTGCTTTAGGAGCTGTTATTGCAGCTGAATACACCAAAGGTCGCCACGGCATCCTTTCTATGGAACAATTAATGGGCGATATCCTTAAATAACACGATTTTACGCTATGAATTCCAACGCAAAAAACAACGAAAAATTTCTCGATAAAGTCAAAGCAAGTCTGCGTGCTCGCACTTCGAATATTAAAACAGCTCGATGGCTGAGATTTGGCATCGTAGCTGCTCTTTGGATTGCTTTTACGATTTGGATGCAGACATGGTGGCTTGCCCTCGTGCTTTTCCTCCTTTTCGACATCTATATCACCGGATATATCCCATTCACTTGGTGGAAACATAGTAAAAATAAGACTGTGCGCACAGTGATGGCATGGGTTGATGCGTTGGTTTATGCAATTATTCTCGTGTACTTCGTCTTCAACTTCATCGGACAAAACTATACCATTCCATCTTCTTCGCTCGAAAAAACGCTACTCACCGGCGACTATCTTTTCGTCAACAAGATGACCTACGGTCCGCGTGTGCCGATGACTCCCATCCATTTCCCCTTGGTTCACAACACTTTGCCTATCCTCAATTGCAATAGCTATCTTGAGTGGCCCCATGTGAAATATCGTCGTCTCAGCGGATTTCGTAATGTTGAGTCGGGCGACATAGTTGTATTCAATTTCCCTGCCGGCGACACTGTGATGACCAAATGCCCCAACCCCGACTACTATCAGCTCGTGGCTTTGAAGGGGTATGAGGCTGTCAACAACAACGAAGCCGTTTTCGGCAAAAAAATCACCCGACCTGTCGACCGTCGCGAAAACTATGTGAAACGTGCAGTCGGACTTCCCGGTCAGCGACTGAAAATTGTTGATGGCGATATCTATATCGACGGGCAGATGCAAGCAATGCCACGCGATGCTCAATTTGCCTACTATGTGATGACCGATGGCAACCGTTTGCCCGAAATTTTCTTCGATGAACTCGACATCGCTAAAGATGACCGTGTGTTGATGCAGACCCCTGTCGGATATCCCCCGGTTTATCGTTTGCCTCTCACGAAAGAGATGTTGGCAAAAGTGGAATCTTATCCCCATGTCACTACTGTCACTCGCGAGGACGCGTCCGACGACCCTCTTAACATCTTCCCCTTCGAACTTGCCCAACGTGAAGGATGGACTCGTGCCGACTACGGAGGCCGCAACGGTATCCTTATCCCCAAAAAGGGTATGACTGTGCCTCTCGACTACGACAATTGGCTCCTCTACGAACGTGCAATTCGTGTCTACGAAGACAACCCCTCTGCGCAGTGGAAAGATGGTAAAGTTTATATCAACGACCAACCTGCCGACACCTATACATTCGCGATGGACTACTACTTCATGATGGGCGACAATCGCGACAATTCGCTCGACTCCCGTTATTGGGGCTTCGTGCCTGAGGACCATATTGTTGGTACTCCGGTCGGCGTGCTTATCTCTTTCGATAAAGATAAATCTATCTTCAACGGCAAAATTCGTTGGAATCGTATTTTCCGCGATGCAAATCCCGATAAATGAGGCATTTCGGACAGATTGACCGGCAAATTTCACTTCCAATCCGATATTTCGGTTCTGTGGAATATTATGCCACGATGGGGGCTTACGATCGTGTCGTCGTCAACGATACTGCACGCTACGACAAACGCCAAAAAGCTACTCACCGTATGGATATTATCGACACACACGGCGTAAAATCTCTCACGGTGCCGATAAGCCGTCCCGACAACTTCTCCGGACAATTACATTGGAACAACATCGCCATTTCCCAACATGGGCAGTGGTGGCACGTCATTGCCGAAACTTTGGCATCGGCCTACGGGCGCACTCCTTTCTTTGAATTTTACATCGATAGGCTACTTCGTTTTTTCTCATCTTCAACATCGGCGGAATTTCAAAATGTGGCAACTCTTTGCCGTGAAGTCGACATCGCTATCAGAGCGATACTCGGTTTTGACAACGAAGTAATCTATGCATCTCAATCCCATGATGCCGATACAATGACCTCAGCAATTGCCACTTCCGATATTGTACAACCTCATTCCGTCGAATACTATCAAGTGCGTCGCGATAAATTTGGATTTGTGCCGCAATTAAGTATTCTCGACCTCATTTTCAACATGGGTCCCGAAAGCTCCATCACCCTCCAAAAAATGATTTAACGCACTAATTTTGCGTCTAAATTTATTTTAAAACACACCAAAAAAATTTCCTCAAAATTGCATATTTAGAGCAATATAAATATATTTGCAAATCATGCAAACTTAAATTAACAGTGCACTCGCGCTCTCTATATGCCACAGAAACACGACATATTACCTTTATATTCATGCTTTCGGGCAATTCGGTTGAAAATACGTCTTGATTTTAGGTCTGATTTTCATCGGATTTTACTCTTTTGCGAGTAATTCAAACACATATTTCGAGGAGGGGGTTGAAGTTACGGAAAGTTTAAATGAAATGATTTCCGATGCGGATAGAGATGGAAGATGGAGCGGAGATAGAGAATATGTATGATGCCGAAGGGACATTGCGACAGAGGAAACATATTGGCAGTGACGACACCGAAATTGCCGTTACCGACTACAGCGGAGTATGGGAATTCAAGAATGGCGCACTCTCTCGCATCAATATCCCCGGGGGATATATACAAGGGGATAGTGTTTACTTCTATATTGCCGACCAACAGGGGAATATTCGACAGGTGTGGAACGCCTCGACCGGTCAGACCGTTCAGGACAACCATTACTACCCCTATGGCGCAATGTTCGGGGAATCGGCGGCAGTGGAATATGTCAATGCAATGGCAGGGATAAACAATATTGCATCGATAAATGCGGAGGTATCGGCGAATCCGTATCGCTACGGCGGGAAAGAGTGGTTGATGCAAGAGGGGCTGAACTACTACGACTTTGCAGCGCGTCAGTATGACCCGACGACAGGTCGCTTCATTCACCCCGACCCGCTGAATGGCAAATACCCCCACCTTTCCTCTTATCTCTATTGCGCCGGCAATCCCATCAACGCCACCGACCCAACGGGAATGGCGGTGATTTATGATATGAATGGGGCTTATGTCGGAACGACGGACGAGGGCTTTACCGGTGGTGTCTACATCTATAATGGAACAACTAATATCGATTTCTCAGAATATACAGAAGATGAATTGAAGAATTCAGAATCACTTATTTTATTTAGTTACGAAGAGTTAGCTAGTTCACTTTCAGAGAATGTCAAGCAAGCGATATTTAATAATATCCTATCTCATTTTAACTATACATATATTTATAATGAAATGTTCCACATGTCACGAATATATGGCGAAGGCATTGAGGTTATTGACATAAATGCATTGCCGGAATCAAATTGGCGCACGTATGTAACCTTCCGGAATGGGATTGCGGTAGGATTGCCCAAAATCTATGGAGGTGGTGATTTTATTGAACGACATGAGGCTACAGTTGGGAATATAGTCGCAACCTTGCTTGTTCATGAATGGTTTACTCATGGAATTAAAAATATTGGTTTCGATGACAATTTACATCATCTAGCATACAAAAACGTTATTGATTGGAAGCCATTATGGAATTTGACGACAGATAGATATAAAGGTTTTATAATGGACCATTTTAAATATTACTATGAAACAGAAACCAACATGAAATTGGTAGATTATTATTACCAAAATCTATATAATAAATACATAAAATTCTATCAGAATGGGAAATAAAGTAAAGGGAATATTGCTATTTTTAATTTTTGCGCCTTTAATTTTAGGGGCAAAAACAACAGTTGCGCGTAATTCCAGAAATAGTCTTACGAAAGAGGCTATGCAATCGGTCAATACTGAAATAAATCCTGATAGTATCAATATCTATGGCAATCTGAATTTTATTTGTCCGGGAGATTTATGGGATATATTTGAATGTCAGATTATATTTATGGATTCAATTGCAGAAGTATACGTTCAGGACTTTAGGAAACAATCTATAAATAACGAATATTTTCTTATTACGCTAAACAAACCGGCGACTGATCGTCTAAAAACGTTATTATACTCTATCTATTCCGATAGTAATACTGCATTAAAAGATGGAATCCCAAATGAGCGATCTATTATGAGTGCTAATAGAAGCGATTTGTCTATAAAGCTGTTATTGAATGGTAAAATAGTTAATGAATTTTTTCATGTATGGGATATACATTATTCATATCGGAGTATTATCACATCTACTAATACTTTAGAACCATTCAAACCTCCGTTTTATAAAATGCTTGAACTGATATATGACATATTGTTTCAAATAGACAAAGAAATATATCATGGTAGAAGTAATAGAAAAGCAACGGATTGGGTAGAAAACGAATTCAATTATAATTATTATAAGCCGGGCTATAGAACTGTCACCGATAAAATTATGCATTTACGGAGTTCCGCCAATGCAATAAAGGCAATTTATCGTACGATATGTGACACGAATAAAAAGGATTGAATATTGCCACTTTTAATGAATTCGAGCCATTCAACAACATAAATTCCAATGAATCCCAATGAATTGCCGTAGAGACATATTGAATTGTAAGCGAGCCGGGGTGGTGACAACGGTGTCGCATCAATACCTCTATGATAATCTTGACCGCAAAATATCGGTGACAACAACGATCGACGGCGAAGAGATTGCACGGACAGCGACAACCTACGACGACAAAGGGCGCGTTGCAACGACCACAATGTCGGATGTCAAAACCGATAATACCAACGCATTGAATTACGGCTATCTTGTCAACGGCAGAGTCAAATCCATATCCACATCAAACGGCAAATTTGAAATGACCTTGGGATTTGCATCGGGTATGTACCCCTCCTATTCGGGTAATGTATCATCGATATCGTGGCGTGGCGGAGATGGTGTAAATCGCATCTATAATTACAGATACGACAAACTCAATCGTCTTATATCGGCAGAATACTACGAAGCCAATCGCGCTTCACGCAGCGACATATCATATATGGGCTCGCCCGACTACGATACGAGCTACAGTTACGACCTGCAGGGTAATGTGAAGACGATATCGCGCAAGGGGATGACCGGGCTGACACCGGGAGCCAACAATAAGATAGTGTCATACGGCAATACCGATAATCTGACATTGAGCTATACCGGCAATCGATTGAAGAGTGTGACAGATGCATCGTCGAGAATTTACTATACCGGAGCCACCGATTTTGATGACGCTGCCGACTATGACACGGAATATGAATATGACTACAACGGGAATGTGACAGTCGACCGCAATCGCAAGATAGTGGGGGCTGTATACAACTCGCTCAATCAGCCGATGCGGATAGAGATGGAAGATGGAGCGGAGATAGAGAATATGTATGATGCCGAAGGGACATTGCGACAGAGGAAACATATTGGCAGTGACGACACCGAAATTGCCGTTACCGACTACAGCGGAGTATGGGAATTCAAGAATGGCGCACTCTCTCGCATCAATATCCCCGGGGGATATATACAAGGGGATAGTGTTTACTTCTATATTGCCGACCAACAGGGGAATATTCGACAGGTGTGGAACGCCTCGACCGGTCAGACCGTTCAGGACAACCATTACTACCCCTATGGCGCAATGTTCGGGGAATCGGCGGCAGTGGAATATGTCAATGCAATGGCAGGGATAAACAATATTGCATCGATAAATGCGGAGGTATCGGCGAATCCGTATCGCTACGGCGGGAAAGAGTGGTTGATGCAAGAGGGGCTGAACTACTACGACTTTGCAGCGCGTCAGTATGACCCGACGACAGGTCGCTTCATTCACCCCGACCCGCTGAATGGCAAATACCCCCACCTTTCCTCCTATCTCTATTGCGCCGGCAATCCCATCAACGCCACCGACCCCAGTGGAATGGTGGTGATAGCTTCTGATCGACAATCCCAAATTGCAATCAGGAACACTTTGCCTGTAAATGATAGAGATTATGTCATGTTTGATGAAAACAATCAAATTATAGTAAGTCTCATGGAAAGTCATGAGTCGATATCAATGAATTATAATGATTTATTAGAAATGGCCCAAAATTCAATTAATATAGTTGTCATGACACAAGACTATTATTTATATAAGGATAATGAAGGACAAATTCATTTTAGGCATATGGGACAAATAGAATATGATGAATATTATATGGAAGAAAATCCTATTGCTCCAACAGGGTCTACAAATGGAGATACCGGCTTTTTAGGTAAAGCACTATTACCTGATGTTGGTAAAAGTGGGCAAAATTCAATTGATAACAACATATACATTATTTTAAATAAAGGCATGTCGGACCTTGGTGCTGCAGAAACTTTTAGTCATGAGGGGTATGGTCATGCATATCTTTATATGAAGACACAAGATAGGGAAATTGCAGGACATGATTTCATAGAAGGGTCAAAAGAAAATAATAAGCTTTTAGTGAATAGAATAGTCAACTCAATATTGGAAACAATAAAAAATTTTAAAGAATGAAGAAACAATATTACAATAGGATGAGAGAGATAGTAGTGTTAATAACTCTACTTTTAAATATTAGCTCTGCCGCTCATAATTCCTATGAAATCGAAATCACAGAAAGTCCATTGATTTCTAATGAGGTCATAATAAAACAATCTATTATGACTATTGAAAACGTTTCCTGCCAAAATATTTGGATTCTTATCGAGAAAGATACATCTTTAACAAATAAGGAGTTAATTAAGCGTAGATTTAAAGACCGAAATGGCGGAGATATGAGTCTATTCCAATGGATGGTGGACGGAGAAGTTGATTGGTCAGGATTTGTTTTAAGATTAGACTCTACTTTCTTCAAAATTTTAGCCCCTGGATTAACATTTACAATGATTTCAGTTGATAATCCAATGTATGAACTAATTGAATATATTCGAATAATATCCGGAGAGGAAATGAAAGAATTATTTAAATCGTTATCGACACTTCCGCCCGATACAACACCCTCGTATCAGCCCGATGTGATTTACATTCCGTTATTATATCAAATACCCGTTGACACATTAAGTCAATAGTATTGCATCTATTACAATAGTGCTTCGTCCCAAATACAAAAATATTTATCTAAAAGATTAATCCCTCCAAAAAATGATTTAACCGTACACTTCATTTAGGCATCTTTGCTTCCTTTCCTCTACATAGGGCGGGGTAGTGCCACAAATGAAATGAGGGCATTTCTGCCCTCATCGTTACTTTCTAACCCTTCCATTCGGTTGGGTTAATATTGTGTATCTTAGAATACAATACGTGTGGTACCGGGAGATGTTGGTGCGTTGTTCTCTTTCACATTTTCGTCGTCGAACATTCCGGTTTCGACATTTTCAACTTTCTTGTGAGCTTTCTTTATCTCCTCTACGCTACGACGAGTACGTGTTGCTGTTGGCATATTCTCAAATTTTTCGATTAGAGCATCATCGTTAATCTGGTCGGGAGTAAGGATGATGTATTTTTGAGCTTCAGCCGAACGCATAATCGCTTCTCCCTTATCCTTGCCGTATAAATCTTCAAGAACGCCTGTGGGTTGAGTGCTTTCGGGTTGAGTGCCTTTAGTAGTTTCAACCTTAGGCTCATCAAATATTTTGCCGGGAGCTTTTTCGGCATCTGCTTTAGTGTTAAAACCAGCGGCCAAGATTGTAATCTTAACCTTGTTGCCAAGTGAAGTATCTTTTGCAAGACCCCATATAATATCGACATTGGGGTTGATATCGGAAACGAAATCGGTGATTTCGCTTGATTCTTTCATCAAGAATTCTTGCTCGGCTTCGGGGTTGAAGTAGATGTTGAATAGCAACTTCTGTGAACCGAATATATTGCGGTCCTTCAATAATGGTGAGTTGAGAGCATCGTCAATCGCTTTAGTTACGCGGTTTTCACCTTCACCGTAGCCAATAGATATCACGGCAGCTCCACCATTGCGTAATGTAGTGTCAACATCATTGAAGTCGATGTTAATCACAGTGTTACTATTGGTTATCATTTCTGAAATACCGCGAGCGGCTGTGGTCAGTGTGTCATCGGCTTTGCCGAACGCATTGACAAAGTTGAGTTCCGGATATATCTCCGTGAGGCGTTCGTTGTTGATCACCAAAAGCGCATCAACATATTTGCTCATTTCCTCAGCTCCGGCAAGAGCTTTTAGGATTTTTTTCTGACCTTCAAAAAGGAACGGAATAGTGACAATACCGATGGTAAGCATGCCATAGTCGCGTGCTATACGAGCCACAACCGGAGCGGCTCCTGTACCTGTGCCGCCACCCATTCCGGCGGTAATAAACACCATCTCCGTTTCGTCCTGAAACAATGTGGCAATTTCCTCTTCGCTTCCTAATGCTGCTTCTCGCGCCACTTCCGGCTTGTTGCCGGCGCCGAGACCTGTTTTGCCGATTAGTAGTTTATTGGGCACCGTAGAATTTTTGAGCGCTTGATAGTCGGTGTTGCACACCCAAAATGACACGTTCTCAATGTTTTGATTGAACATGTGCTGCACGGCATTGTTCCCACCGCCACCTACTCCGATGACTTTTATTCGACTACTTTTAGCCGCATTATTGATAAATTCTGTGGTTTTTGATATATCTTCTATTGTCATACTTGACTTATTTTGCTGGGATTGGTAATAAAATTTGTTAGAATTGTTTTATCAATTTACTCATCATCATTGTCGTAACGGTCTTTCTCATCGTCGGAAAATAATTTTGAGAGTCGATCTTGAATACGAGAAATAAGTCCACCTGATTTTGGCTCTGCCGGATTGTATCCTTGCCCATGTCCATGTTTTGTCGGGTAGTTGGTTATATCGTCATCACCGTCATCGTAGTAATCGTCGTCATCGTAATCATCTTTACCGATGCGGGAGATTCCATCTTCATCATCAAATGCACCACCTCCTCCATAAGCAGGTCCCTCATTAGAAGGATATTCAGGAACTGTAACAGGGGATAGGCAGTCTACCGGATTTTTATCTGCGGCGGCAATCAGCAATGCTACAACGTCAGTGATGTCGTCGGCTGAAATTGAAGCGTCGCATACGCGTATGTTGCGTGGTGTAGCACCGATTCTCACTTTCATATTGCTCTGTGAGGCTGTCATTTCAGGCAAACCTTTAAGACGCGAACCTCCTCCTACGATTATCATTCCTGAGGGTAGGTCGGATGGAGTTAATCCTGCATATTCGATATTTGCAATGACATTGGCAATGATTTCTCCGGCACGGGCTGATATGTAGCTATTTGATTCCGGTTGCTCTATAGTATGTTGCCCGTTTAGGCGTGTAGCATTATCGCTCGCAGAAGTGATACCTACTGAGCGTATGATACTTTCGGCATGCTCTTCAAGATAGTTGAGCGATACAAGGTCGCGGGTTATGTTGCGTGAACCCATCGGGAGTGTCACCATATAGCGCAATACTCCTTTCTTGAATATGAGCACAGTTGTTGTTTCGCATCCGAAATCAACAAACATACATCCCAATTGCTTTTCTTCGGGTGTCAGCACCATGTTGGCTTGTGCAAGTGCGCTGACGAGATATCCATTGATTTGCATATTAAGACGCTCAACAAACACTCTGTTGATGATGCTTTTGATTGTTGGCGACCCTTCAATAGTTGCAAAGGTCCCCTTTATGCTACGTCCCACACGACCAACGGGATTGAGTGTTGACTCGTTGTCTACAAGGTATTCGTAGGGTAGAAATTCGTAAATCTCTTTGCTGTTGTGGCGTGATGCAATTGACTCTTTGAGTTGAGAAATTGTTGATAAGTTAATATCGGTTTCCGACTCAAAGTTCATAGTATCGGAATAGAGAGATGCCCCGATGGTGTATCCACTCAACCCTACGTATGCGCTCACGATGTTGCGTGGTTGGATTGCTCTGATTTTTTCCAACTTACTGCAGATACTGTCAATTTTTTCGCTGACCTCCTCCGTGTTCTTTACTTGGCCGTAACGGACACTATCGGCGGCAATGCGTTCTTCCTGAACGGCTAAGATGTTGAGCACACCGGTATTGTCGATTAATGCAAGAGCTCCGCGTATTTTGGAGCTTCCAATTTCAATTGCTACGATATGTTTGTCATCCATGTTGGGGATAGATTTTGGTGTTTGGATTTATTGTGAGTGCTTACGTTATTTTTCTATAAAATTTTGGGCTTGATGTCGGTGAAATTGACACTGTCGCGCTCGCTTATCATTTCTACATCGATTTCTTCCTCAAATTCCAAATCGGAATAATCAGGCATTTTATTGCGCATTTTGCTTGGTATGATTCTGCCGATTACTTGATTGGAGAATTTAACCGATATAGTGTCGTAATAGTTCCAACCCTTGACTTCGAGCACTTGATTGTAGAATGCAAACAAGCGCTTCATCTTGTAGTCGATGTCGCTACCGTCGCCTATGTTGACCACATGCCCGGTAATAGATGGAATGATGAATATATCTCCGGTGTTGTCAACTTTCAATGCTGAAACCAACTGTGACCACACCTCATTCCCTTCTATGCGTTCAAGAAGTAGCAGGATAGAGCCAACGTTGGGTAGTGAATCGCTTTCACTGATGACTACCGGTACGTCAATCTGGTATCGTGGAGAGGCCAAAAGGTGTTTGCCGGCTTTGTTGATGTAGTAGGACCCGGTATTGTCAAATACACGAGCCACCGGGGTCATTGGATCTACGTCAATGGCAATCTCATCATTAGCAAGCCGTCGGCAATTGACTGATTCAATGATGCTAAGTGTATTCAGACGGGTTTCTATCTCTTTGAGATTGATTTGAGCGGCTGTCATTGTCTTTGCTGCTGCCACTATCCCTCCAAGTTCGTGGTCAATGTCATCAGCTGTGACAAATTGCGACAACTCATTTTGCGTCACATTGATTTTAACCCCCTTACACGGTGCATCAGCTGCCATCCCCTGCGACACGGTAATTGCCACCACCAAGTATATGATGAGTGCAACTGAGAAAATGCAAAGAATTATACCGCGCTTAGTGAGCATAACTAATTGTAGTGGGGGTTATTTGATGCTTTCGATGATTTCGGGGATATACGTGTTGATATCTCCGGCACCTACAGTCAATAAAATGTCAAAATTACTATTTTTTATTGTTTTTGTCAATACCTCTTTGTCAATCAATAGTTTTTCTGTGCAAGAAATTTTATCAAAGATGATTTGGGAGGTAACTCCTGGTATCGGCAATTCACGTGCCGGATAGATATTGAGTAGCACTACTTCGTCGGCAAGCGACAATGCATCGGCAAATTCAGATGCAAAATCGCGGGTGCGACTATATAGATGCGGTTGGAAAGCGACGGTCAAGCGTCGACCCGGATATAATGCTTTGACCGAGGAGATTGACGCTTTGAGTTCGTCGGGGTGGTGGGCATAGTCATCGATGATGACCCTCCCGGCTTCACCCGGTTCTTTGAGGTGAAATTCAAATCGACGTTTCGCGCCCATATATGTGGCGATTGCTTTGCGCACATCTTCAGTATCGACATCGCCGGTGAGAAGTGTGGCTGCAGCGGCTGCAATGGAGTTCTCAATATTAATTTCTACCGGCACACCAAGTCCTATGTCATTGATAACACCCTCGGCTACTATTGATTTCGGGACTACAAGATCGTAGATTATAGTGCCATTGCCTCGGCGTATGTTGGTGGCATGGAAATCGCCATTATCCCGAGAATAAGTGTAGATGTCAACATCGGTTGGTGGTTCCGGCTTGAATTTAAGCCCGGTGTGTACAATTAATTTTCCATTAGGGTTGATGAGTCGCGTAAACTGAGTAAAACTTTCCAAATAGGCCTCCTCCGTGCCATAGATGTCGAGATGGTCGGGATCGGTTGATGTAATTACGGCAATATATGGGGAAAGTTGATGAAAAGAGCGGTCATACTCATCTGCCTCGATAACACTATATTGCGACTTCGCATTAAGCAAGAAATTGCTATTGTAATTGCGCAACACTCCACCGAGAAATGCATTGCAACCTGCTGCCGATGTGTGCAATATATGAGCCCCCATCGACGAAGTCGTTGTCTTGCCATGCGTGCCGGCAAAACATATTGCTTTACTACGACGTGTCACCTCTCCAAGCACTACGGCGCGCTTTACAACGCGAAAACTATTGTCGCGAAACCATTTTAGCTGGGGCATTGTGTCGGGCACTGCAGGAGTGTAGACAACCAATGTCTCCTTATTGTCGCGGTAGAGTGCAGAAATAGCATTTACACTTTCGTCGAAAGTGATTTCAATCCCTTCGGCAATCAGAGCATCGGTGAGTTCGGTAGGTGTACGATCATAGCCCGCCACGTTGCAGCCTTGCGACTTGAAATAGCGTTCAAGGGCAGCCATGCCGATACCTCCTGCGCCGATGAAATATATATTGTTCATTTTTAGCTTTTTCGATTTCGAAGATTTTCTAAATATCCTTATTGTTTTTTTGTTGAGCAAAGGTTGTATATACAATCTACGATGCGTTCATCAGAACGTTCCTGTGCCATAGCTTTTACATTTTTAGCCAAAGTGGCGAGACGTTTTTCGTCGGCAAGTAAAGTCTTTACCGATTGAGCAAGAGCAGAGGTTGCATCAGCGTCAAGAATCATGACTGCAGCATCGTGGTCAACGAGTGCTTGTGCATTTTTGCGTTGGTGGTCCTCAGCAACATTGGGCGATGGGATAAGAATAGCCGGCGTACCTACTATTTGCAATTCGGAGATAGTGCTGGCTCCGGCACGCGACACGATAAGGTCGGCTGCGCGATACACTAAATCCATGCGACTTACAAATGCCATGGCTTGAATTCTCTCTTTCCCTTCGGCTGCGGGGATACAGTCATCGGCATAATATTTACCGGTCTGCCATAATATTTGAATACCATCGGCAGTGATTTCGTCCATCGAAGTTTTTACTGCTTCATTGAGAGTGCGAGCTCCGAGCGACCCTCCTACGACCGCTACAAGTGGGCGAGATGGGTCAAACCCAAGTTGGCGTTTTGCTTCTTCGCGTTCTATATCGCATGAAGTGATGGCGTCGCGCACCGGATTGCCGGTCATGATTATGCGCTCGGCGGGGAAGAAGCGCTCCATATTGTCGTAGGCAACGCAGATGCAATCAGCTTTTTTCCCTAAGTGCTTATTGGTAACTCCTGCATAGGAATTTTGTTCCTGTATGAGTGTTGGAATTTTAAGTTTTTGTGCCATCATAAGGGTGGGACCGGAAGCATATCCGCCAACACCGACTACTATGTCGGCATTAAAGTCGCGAATTATCTTTTTAGCTTTGCGACGGCTTTTCAGCAATTTCCATAACACCTTGAAGTTGCGCCACAATCTGCGTCGATCGAATCCCATTACTTCAAGTCCTACTATATCATAGCCGGCAGCAGGCACACGTTCCATTTCCATGCGTCCTTTTGCTCCAACAAAAAGAATGTCGATTGACGGGTTGCGACGGCGCAATGCGTTGGCTATTGATAGGGCGGGGAAGATGTGACCGCCGGTGCCACCTCCACTTATGATTACCTTGTTTACACTCATGATTTTATGTGACAATAGTTTTATTTCTTTAATTGAGTTGGATTGAGTGCTCCCATCTCTTCCGGGAGGTCGGTCTCGGTTTTTGCGGCCTTTTTGCGTCCCGCAGTCGAGGCATATCGACTTATGCTAATCATGATGCCGAATGCCAACGATGTTATAAGCATTGATGTGCCCCCCTTTGATATCATTGGTAGAGGTTGTCCCGAAACGGGGAAAACCCCGGTGTTGATTGCCATATGGAACAGAGCCTGGATGACAATCATTACTGCCAGCCCTGTTACGAGCATAGATGGGAATGCCCTATCGCAGTTCCAAGCTATCACTCCCGCTCGTCCCAATAGCGAAAGGTAGATTACAAGTAGGAAAAGTCCTCCTATCAGTCCTAAGTCCTCAACTACGATTGAATAGATGTAATCGGAGAATGCAAGAGGTAATCGAGCAGTTTCGCGTGAGTTGCCGGGTAGCACTCCGGTGATGCCTCCATTGGCTTGCGCCATATAGGCATACATTTCTTGACGATTTTGTGCGGTTATAGTGTCGTTGTAGGCTGCGTGGAATGGATTCCAACGATTCATTCGAGCCTCCCAGATTCCTCCACGTTCGAGAGTTGTTCTGTTTCCCTCTGCATCAAGTCCGGTCTCGGTAATAGATGTTACGTCTTGCACCTCCTTGTTCATTTTGTAGAGCAATGCACCTCCGCCAATAAGTCCGTAGAACAATAATAGCAATCCGAATTTCCACCATTGCACACCTCCGATAAGTAGCATCGACAAGCTTATTGCCATTAGCAACAATGTGTTGGTCAGACCTTGAGAGAATAGCAATGCGGAGAACAGACACACGTAGAATGCGCTCCATATCACGCCCTTAGTCGTAACTCCGTGTCGCTCTTGATTTCTCGACGTTATATATGCGATGACGAGCACTGCCGACATCTTCAACATCTCCGAGGGTTGTATCGTAATGCCTAATAACGACATACTTCGCTGCGCTCCATTGATAATCTGTCCGTTAAGTAATACATAAATCATCAGCGCTATACTTAAGCCTACAAACCAAGGGGTCAATATGACGAAATATTTCAATTTCACACGCGAGACACCGATGCATATCACGATACCGAGCACGAGCATCATCAAGTGGCGTAGCAATGGTCCGAAGATATTGCCGGAGCTGACTTCGCGTGATGACGCACTATAAAGTTCGACAATGGAGATGAGGCATAGCGCAACGTAGAACGCAATAAGATATTTATCGGCGCGGGGTTTCACCTCGGTGTCATCGTATTTATTGGTGTTATTATTCCTGCCTTCGTTTTTAGGCGCAGGTGGAGTGTATTTATCTTCAGCCTTTTGGTCGCTTGGAGGCGCTCCGGCTGCTTTTAGCATTTGATCAAGTTCTGACATATTTTCCGTGTATTAGTGTTGTGTGTGTTATTTGTTGTTTAATGCTTTCACTCGTTCTTTAAATTGCTTGCCGCGGTCTTCGTAGCTTTTAAAAAGGTCGAAACTTGCACAGCATGGAGATAGCAACACTGTGTCTCCGCCTTGTGCAATTTGATGGCATGTAGCTACAGCATCGTCGATAGAATGTGTATCAATAACTTTAACGCCACGTGGCACAAAGTAATCGATGATTTTGGAATTGTCCTTACCCATTGCTACAATGGCTTTGACTTTATCGTCGACAAGGGAAGCTATCTCGCTGTAATCATTCCCTTTGTCTTTACCTCCGAGAATGAGTATGGTATTTTTACTCATACTTTCAAGAGCATACCAGCAAGAGTTGACGTTGGTGGCTTTTGAGTCGTTGATGTAACGCACACCATCAATAGTGTCGACATATTCCAATCTATGTTCCACCCCTTCAAAATCGCTCAACGAGCGACGTATATCCTCATTTTTAATATCAAGCAAGCTGGCAGAAAGTCCGGCAGCCATTGAGTTGAAAAGGTTGTGCAATCCGTTGAGGGCAAGGTCGGCACGTGGCATTGACATTACCTCGTTGGAGGTGTTGAGAATTAACCGGTCGTGGGCGTCGATATATGACGCGCTCCCTTCCTCTTGGTGTTCGGAGAAGGGGAATAAGCGAGCTTCTGTTGCAATATGTTCAAGTTGTGCTTTGATGACGGGGTCATTCTCCCAAAAGATGAAAGCATCGCTACCGGTAAGATTTTGCAATATGCGGAATTTCGCATCAACGTAGTTTTGGAATTTATAATCGTAGCGGTCGAGGTGGTCGGGAGTGATGTTCATGATCACGGCAATATTGGCATGGAAGCGATACATATTCTCAAGTTGGAAAGAACTCAACTCGATTACATAAACATCATGCTTCTCTGTGGCAACTTGCAAAGCCAAACTTTGACCCACATTTCCTGCCAATCCCACATTCAGGCCGGCATTTTTTAGAATATGGTACGTCAAGAGAGTAGTAGTGGTCTTCCCATTTGAACCGGTGATACACACCATTTTGGCGTCGGTGTAACGTCCGGCAAATTCTATTTCAGATATAATAGGAATATTCTTTGATGCAATTTTCTTGATGATAGGTGCTGTGTGAGGAATCCCCGGGCTCTTTATCACCTCATCGGCATTGATAATAAGCGATTCGGTGTGGCATCCGCTCTCGTATGCAATGTCATTATCATTGAGCATTTGTGCGTAATGTGGAGCAATCTCACCCATGTCGCTGAGAAAAACGTCCATGCCGAGTTTTTTGCCAAGGATTGCAGCGCCTACTCCGCTTTCTCCTCCACCAAGTATTACCAGTCTCATATATATATTTGATTTAAATTTTTTTAGTTAGTATATAAATCGCTTATCGTAGCTTTAGCGACACGAATGTCAAAGCCGCCAAAATGATACATATAATCCAGAAACGCACCACTATTTTAGATTCCGGAACTACCGCGGTGGGGCGTTGTATGATAGCATCAATACTTCCGTTGCCCGGTTTCTGGAAATGGTGGTGAAGCGGTGTCATTTTAAACATGCGACGAGTTTTCCCGGTGCGGCGACGTGTGATTTTGCAGGTCAACACTTGCACTATTACCGACAAATCTTCCAAATAGAAAAGGAGACATAGCAATGGTAATAAGAATTCTTTATGTATCAAAATCGCAAACACAGCGATGATCCCGCCAAGTGTCAAGCTACCGGTGTCCCCCATGAACACTTGAGCAGGGAATGCATTATACCAAAGGAATCCTATAAGAGCTCCGATAAATGCTGACATATAGACCACCATTTCTTCCGAGCCGGGGATATACATGATGTTGAGGTAGGAAGAATAAATAACGCTACCTCCGAGATAGGCCATCGCAGCAAGTGCAACACCTATGATGGCCGAGCATCCGGTGGTCAATCCGTCAAGTCCGTCCATCAAGTTGGCTCCGTTTGATGTTGCGGTGATAATGAAAATTGTGACAAGGATAAAAAGTATCCAACCTCCGGTTTCGGCATGATCACCAAGCCATTGTGTGAGGTCGCTATATTCAAAATTATGCTCTTTGACAAAAGGAATAGTGGTTTGTGTTGATTTAACATCATGCTCCTCGTAGGTGATATCAACAATTTGTTCGGTATCTTGATTGATAACTTCGTGGTTTTCGCGTATCACGATATCGTCACTGAGCCACATTGTTACTCCGACAATAAGTCCGAGCCCTACTTGACCTATGATTTTGAATTTACCTTTCAAGCCATCTTTATTGTGCTTCTTGATTTTCATGTAGTCATCAAGGAGTCCGATTGTCCCTAACCATATAGTAGAGATAAGCAGAAGTAGCATATAGATGTTGGTCAGATTGCCGACAAGCAAACAGGGAACTATAATTGCAATTATTATGATGATACCTCCCATTGTAGGGGTCCCTGTTTTTTTCATCTGTCCTTCAAGTCCTAGGTCGCGCACAATTTCTCCCACTTGCATAATTTGCAAGCGGTTGATTATTTTACGTCCTATCACTGTTGCGATGAAAAGTGATAAAACCATGGCTATCACCGAACGGAATGTAATATAATCCATTAATCGTGCTCCGGGCACGTTGGCATCTTGTAATTTCTCAAAAATAAAATATAACATAGCAGAGTTTATCTATATCTTAGTTGAGGTTGGCTTTCTATGTTGTAGATTTATAGTGTTTGAAATATTTCTTTGACAACTTCGCGGTCGTCGAAATGGTGTTTGACTCCCTTGATTTCTTGGTAATCTTCATGTCCTTTGCCGGCAATGAGAATTACATCACCTTTTTTCGCGAGAGTTGCCGCCATTCGGATAGCTTCGCGACGGTCGGCATTGACCAATGTACGTGCTGCCAATTGTGGCTCTGCAACACCTTCGCGCATATCGGCGAGTATGTCATTAGGATCTTCAAAACGCGGATTATCTGATGTGAGGATTAAACGATCGCTTCGCAATGCGGCTTCGCGTGCCATGATTGGTCGTTTTCCTTTATCTCGATTACCTCCTGCGCCAACTACGGTGATAATATTGCCCGATGTCCCTATTACATCGCGGATTGTTTCAAGCACGTTGATAACGGCATCGGGAGTGTGCGCATAGTCTACGATAGCTGTGACACCGCTTGGAGATGGTATCGTTTGGAATCGTCCGGCTACCGGTACGAGCATGCTCATGCGTTTTAACACCTCATCTTTCTCCCAGCCCAACATGATGCATGCACCATAAACGGCTGTCAGATTGTAGGCATTGAAACGTCCGGTAAATAAGGTGTGCACCTCATTGCCGTTGAAACTCATCAGAGTGCCGTCGAGATGACTTTCAATGATGCGACAACGGAAATCGGCCATTGAGCGCAATGAATATGACAATTTGCGAGCGCGAGTGTTTTGTAACATCACGTCTCCAACTTTATCGTCAATATTAGTTATGGCGAATGCATCGGCATGAAGATTGTCGAAAAACGATTTCTTTGCTGCCAAATATGCGTCGAATGTTTTGTGATAATCGAGGTGGTCGCGAGTAAGGTTGGTAAATACTCCTCCGGCAAATGTTAAGCCGGCGATGCGGTGTTGGTCGGCAGCGTGAGAACTGACTTCCATTGCTGCATATTCACAGCCCTCTTCTATCATTTCGTGAAGTAATTGATTGATTGTCAGCGGGTCGGGGGTGGTTTGCTTAGCCGGTACGGCTTTGGTGTCAATATAGTTGCACACTGTTGATAGTAGTCCGGCTTTATAACCCCAAAGACGAGCCATTTCGTAGATGAGAGTGGCGGTTGTTGTCTTTCCGTTGGTGCCGGTTACTCCGACAAGTTTAAGTCGACGAGAGGGATTGTCGTACCATTGCGATGCTAATTGACCAAGTGCGATTGCGCTATTTGCTACTTGAATATATGTAACTCCGTCAAATAGTGTTTCTGGAATGTTTTCAACTACTATCGCAGCGGGATGCCGGTCGGCAAGCGACGGTATGAAACTATGACCGTCAACGGTAACTCCGCGTACGGCTACAAACATAGCTCCTTCAGAGACTTTGCGTGAATCATCGGTCAACGATGTTATAATTCGGTCAGTTGGACCTATTACTTTCACGGTGGTTATCGCTTTGAGCAGGTGGGTGAGTTTATGTTGCATTTTTCCTAATTTCTTAACTATTTGACAAAGTTAGTAAAACTTTCGATTCATTGATTAGTTGTTGGTCTTTGACTCGACCGGTGCCGGTAAAAGTTACTTCATATCCGGCTTTTTCGAGTTTTGACAATGCATCGCGTAGGCTAAGGTTAAGCACTGATGGCATTTGTGTATCCATGTAATTGCCCTTAGGTGATGCTATGATGCGAGGTTGCTGTTTTTTAGTTAACAACGAGCGTAATTCATTGTAATCTCCTGAGTTGGCTGGCGCATTGATTAGTGCCGGGGTATATTCTTGCGGCACTTCTGCGGTATAGTCGGAGGTGTCGCCAAGTATACCTCGTGAATACATCTTTTCTGCAACGTTTTTCATTACCTGTCCCGATGTCGAACCTGCGCCAAAGAATGTTTTGGTGGGGTGGAATGTTAGGACAATCATAGAGTATTTTGGATTGTCGGCGGGGAAATATCCACAGAATGCCAAGCGTTTACGCGCCCTGTCATACTTTTTTGTGACTGTGTCGATATGATAACACGTTCCTGTTTTGCCTGCCAATGGTACTTTGCTTCGCTTTAAGAAGTTACGGGCTGTTCCATGTTCACCATCGACAACAAGTCGCAGCATTGTGCGCAGTTTGGCGGCATTTTCTTCCGAGCATATGCGGTCGCGAATATAGCTGACGGGGATTATTGAGTCGACATTTTCGCGACTCAATCCCTTGACCAAGCGCGGACGTACGTAGCGACCTCCATTGGCAATAGCGTTGTAGACCGATAATGTATAGAGTGGGGGAATAGCTGTTGCATATCCGAAGCACATGCGCGACATGTCAAGGCGTGTCGGGTTGCGAGATATGCGTGGGCGTTCCTCCTCATAGATGCCTGAGTGCATTTTTTCGTAAAATCCTATATCCTCAAAACGTTTTGCGAATCCCGCAGGGTTGTTGTCGTAGCCTCGAACAATTATGCGTGCCATTCCTATATTTGAGGATTCTTCAATAACTCCGGCGACGGTGAGGGCTGAATTGTAATGTGAATCAGTGATTGCTCTACCTTTGGCATATGGGAAAGAATGCCCGATGGTGATTACTTCATTGATGTCGTTGACGAGCCCGTCTTCGAGAGCAAACATCATTGAAATTGGTTTTACAACCGACCCCGGTTCATAGGCAACGACTGCACGATTATAGGCTTCGATATAGTTGCCGTTTTTATCGCGTTCGAGGTTGGAGATGGCTTTAATATCGCCGGTGGCAACCTCCATCAACACGGCAGAACCCCATTCAGCTTGGCAGGTGTCGAGAATGGCGTTGAGTTCTTGTTCAACAATGTCCTGTAATGTAATGTCGATTGTTGTGGTCACGTTCCAACCGTTGACTGCGGGTTGGTCAACCCAATTACCGATTCGATTAGTAAAGGCTACGCGTTTGTATGTACCGGGCGAACCATAAAGTAGTGAGTCAAGGGCTTTTTCAAGGCCGGAGATTCCATGGATTTCTTTGCAAAATTTAGTTTGTCCGACGCGTCCTATACTGCGTCGAGCCATATTGCCATAAGGGCAGTCGCGCTTTTTGAATGGTTCCTCAATTAGCCCGGTTTTGATTCTGCTCCGCCCGTCAAAAAATGGGAATTTACGCAAACGTTCCAAGTCGGCATATGAAATTTTGCTCAGCAATTTGTAGCTACGCGATTTTTTTGGGGCAGTGTATTGCTTTTGAAGGTTTTCACGCCACCCGTCTTTTGTTCGGGTGGGAAAATATTTAGCAAGGCTATCACACAATGGCTCGAGGTTTTCAATAAACGCATTTTTGGCGAATGCTTCCGAACCGAAGTCGATGCGAACGTTGTAGTATTGTAAATTGGTCACTAATATAGAGCCATCGGCGGCAAGAATGTCGCCTCTGACGGGTGCTATGGTGTCGATACGTTCAAGTTCTTTATTGGCCTTTGCGTTCCACTCGTCGGCATGAATGACTGTGGTCCAAAACAATTTGTAGCCGATTAATCCCGCTATTAAAATTATGCCAATAGTGATTAATGCATATCGAGCCATGATGTGTGACTGATTGTTATTGGCAGTAGGCTTGTGACGGATAGTGTCGTTTTTGCGTTTTGTGGTGTCTTTTTTCATTGTGTAATATTAAGTTTATAAGGTGGTTGATCGCGGTGTGTTAAATCGAGTCCGGCATTATTGATGATTTGTATCATTGTCCGCTCGCGAATAGAGTTCATGTAAAGGCTTTTCTGTCGAATACGTTCTGATTTTACGATTTCAATTTCTTTATTGAGTTTTTGAATATTTTCCATTGCAGTGATGCATTGGTAGCGACTGGTAATGTAAATCATCACGAGCATAACGATAGCTAATATAATACCCCAGTGACGACTGAAAAAATGGGTTGATAGCCATCCTCCCTGAAGGGTGCTACGTATTTTTTTTCTTTTCTTTTTGTCGGTATTGGATGTTGCCATCGTTGCTAAGTGGAATTCTAATGTTTGGTTTGACGTTCTATTTTAAAGTTTGATTGCGACACGGAGTTTGGCGCTTCGTGATCGTGGATTGCGTTCTACTTCGTCGTCGTCGGGGACGATAGGGCGCGAGGTGAGCAATTTGAATGGAGAAAGGTTGCGCCCGAAAAAGTCTTTATTTTCTTTCCCCTCAAAGTTGCCGGTACGGAAGAAGTTCTTGACCAATCTGTCCTCGAGAGAGTGATAAGTGATAATTGCTATGCGTCCGTCGGTCTTGAGTAGTTTTAATGCGCCGTTGAGAAATTCTTCAAGCACGTCGAGCTCGTGGTTGACTTCAATACGAAGCGCTTGGAATAGTTTTGCCAACTCTTTTTTGTGTCGAGCCGGGTCGATAAGTGGTGTGACAACATCAAGCAGTTGCTCTATAGTTGTAATTTCGGCATTGTTTCGTGCTTTTACAATTGCCGAGGCTACTCTTCGGGCATTCTTAATTTCCCCTAATAGGTAGAAAATATCGGCAAGACGCTCTTCGGAGTAGGTGTTAACTACTTCGGCAGCTGTCAATGAACTGTTTCTGTTCATGCGCATATCGAGTGGTCCGTTCCAGCGGAATGAAAAACCGCGGTCAGGGTCGTCGAAATGATGGAATGAGACCCCCAAGTCGGCTAAAATGCCATCAACTTCATCTACTTTGTGATATCGCATGAAGTTGACTATAAAACGAAAGTTGGAATGAACGATTGTAAATCGGCTGTCGGTCATTGCGCGACTTACAGCGTCCATATCTTGGTCAAACCCATATAGATGCCCTTCGTTTGATAATTTCTCGACAATAGCACGAGAGTGCCCCCCTCCTCCATAGGTCACGTCGATGTATGTGCCATTGGGGGTGATGTCGAGGGCTTCTATGGTTTGAGGTAGAAGGGCCGGGATATGGTATACAGCTTCCTGCATTTGAGTTGGTGTTAAGGTCTGAGATTGAGCGTTGTTAACGCTTAGTGTCTTATGGGTGTAAAGTTACAAAAAAGTTATTGGAATTTACAAAAATAAACTATGAAAGTTTTCAACATTTTTGCATTTTTTTTGCCTTAAAATGTATTCGAGGTGGAGGATGCGGTGCAATCGATTGATTTTTAGGGGGATGTATAATACTGCAATGGGGCGTTTGCTGAAAGTTTTTTACTGGTATAAAACTTTTGAAAAATGTGTTGAAATTGACAATGTATTTGCATTTGTAAATCATATTGCTAATTTGGCAAATAATGGCTATATTTGTTACCGTTTTTTCGATGCACAGAATTGAAAATGAAACAATCCGTTGTTGATAGGCAGTTACTTACGCGAAGAGGACGGTATGTGTCAATATTGCGTCTCGGTGTCCCGATATTAATAGGGCAGTTGGGGCAAATTTTAGTCGGATTTGCCGATTCTGCAATGGTGGGGCATTATTCAACCGATGCTCTTGCTGCAGCTTCTTTTGTTAATAATATATTCAATATTGCTATTCTGATGTGTTTGGGGTTTACCTATGGATTAACTCCGCTAATTGGTGCACTTTATTCCGCATCACGCAATGAAGATATTGGGGCGACATTGCGCAGAGGGGTGCGTCTTAACTTCCTCTTTTCAATGGTTATAACTTTGCTAATGGGTATTTTGTACTTTAATGTTGATAAACTTGGACAACCGGAGCATTTGTTGCCATTGATACGACCCTATTTTTTGATTTATCTATGTTCGGTTGTTGCAATTTCGTTGTTCCAGACTTTTGCACAAGCATCATATGCTATTAATTCATCAATGATGCCGATGTGGATTGTATTGATATGTAATCTTATCAATATTGGAGGAAATTATCTATTGATATATGGTAATTGCGGATTCCCGGAAATGGGGCTTACGGGAGCGGGAATTGCGACCTTTGCTTCGCGTTGGACTGCGTTGGTTGTGATTGTTGCTATTTTTCTCATAGTTAAGCGTTATCGACCGTATCGTGCTTCGCTACTTCATTCAAGCAAGCAGGGTTATAAAGCGTCGACCGTTTTGCGAAAGTCTTTTCCGGTAAGTCTGCAAATGGGATTGGAGACCGCCTCATTTTCGATTGCAGCGGTTATGGCCGGTTGGCTTGGAGCTAATGAGTTGGCGTCGTTCCAGATTTTTGTTACTATTGGGACTTTAGGTTTCTGCATATATTACGGCATGGCGGCGGCAGTGTCGGTTTTGGTCGCCAATGCGTCGTCGTGTTGCGATGCTGAGCATCACATGCGAGCTATTGCCGGATCGGGGTACGTAATTATACTTGCACTTGCAGTGGTGTCGAGTACGTTGTTTTTATCGCTTGGAACAGATTTGATAAGTTTATTTACCGATGATACAGTGGTAGTTGCAATGACAGCGTCAATGATAGTCCCATTGGTGATTTATCAACTTGGCGATGCAACACAAATTAATTTTGCTAATGCGTTGCGTGGTACGGGGAATGTAGTACCTATGGTATGGATTGCTTTTTTCTCTTACATAGTTATTGGGATTCCGGCAACGTATTTTATGGCATTCGTATTGGGTTGGGGTATTGTCGGTATCGCTTTAAGTTTTTCAGTGCCATTATTTACTGCAGGAGTGTTATTTTTATATACCTTCCTGCGTACCACTCGCAAATGAAGTTAATAAAATTTTGGTGATGAAAAAAGAGCGGATAATAATTGTTATTATCAAAAGTTTAGTTATTTTTGCATTTCTACGATGTTTATATTGAGAAGCGAATATAATTAAACAGAAAATATAACTAAAAACATAATAGATATGACATTTGCTGAAAATTGCAATGCGGTGTTTGACCGCTCAACGTCGGATTATCACATTAACGATGATGTGGACTTCGTTGTGGAGAATCCCTATTCGCCCGACACCATAGACCATGTACTTTATGCTAAGAACTGGATTGATGCAGTGCAATGGCACCTTGAAGATATAATCCGTGACCCCAATATCGACCCCGTAGCTGCGTTGGCTCTAAAACGTCGTATCGACCGTTCGAACCAAGACCGCACTGACATGGTTGAAGAGATAGATACATATTTTCGTGGACAATATGCCGATGTAAAGGTTGCAACTGATGCAACGATTAATACTGAAAGTCCGGCATGGGCTCTCGACCGATTGTCTATTCTTGCTCTCAAGATATATCATATGCGGGCAGAAGTGGAACGTACTGATGCTTCTGAGGAGCATATAGCTCGTTGCCAAGCAAAACTCAATGTGCTGTTGGAACAGCGTGTTGACCTCACATCGGCTATCGACCAATTGCTTGATGATATCGCTGCCGGCAAGAAATATATGAAGGTGTATCGTCAAATGAAAATGTATAACGACCCGGCTACCAACCCGGTACTATATGGCAAAGGGGACAAAAAATAAATCGCATAAGCCATCGAATGTATTGGTGGTGAGATTTTCAGCCATTGGCGATGTTGCAATGACTGTACCTTCGCTCTATGGCGCTTGTCATGCTCACCCCGATGTCAGGTTTGTGTTTGTCACACGTGCCTCAATGGCATCAATATTTCTTAATGCTCCTGATAATCTTGTAGTTATAGGTGTTGACCTCAAAAACGATTATAAAGGATTAAAGGGGATACGTCGGCTATTTAATGAGCTTCGTTCAAAATATAAAATTGATGCTGTAGTAGATTTGCACGACGTAATCCGTACGAAATTCTTACGCTTGCTCGCTCGACTAAAAGGTTTGAAGGTGAGTAGAATTCATAAAGGGCGTAAGGGTAAACATGCATTGACGCGAAAAAACAATAAAGTTATGTTGCCATTGGAGACGTCGCGTTCGCGCTATCGTGCTACATTCGCTCGTCTTGACTTGGCTCCCGACGAATCGTTTGTCGGATTGTTTAGTAATGGAAAAGCATCGCCCGATAAATACGCGGCTATCACGACAGAGCGAGGTGATGGAGAAATGTGGGTCGGAATAGCCCCATTTGCCAAACATCAAGGTAAAATATATCCTGTCGAATTGATGGAGGTGGTAGTGGCAAAATTGAGTGAGACTAAAGGGATGCGCATATTTCTTTTTGGAGGAGGTGATTATGAACGACGGGTATTTGCTCAATGGCAACAGAATTATCCCGGTGTCAAGTCGTTGGCTGAAGGGAAATATGGATTTGGTACCGAATTAGCCTTATTGAGCAACCTCGATTGCATGGTTTCAATGGATTCTGCCAACATGCATTTGGCATCATTGGTTGATATCCCGGTAATCAGTATCTGGGGTGCAACTCATCCATATTGCGGATTTAAAGGATGGCGGCAAGCTGATGAAAATATTATACAATTGCCGTTGACGTGTCGTCCCTGTTCGGTGTTTGGGGATCGTCCTTGTTTGAGAGGCGACTACTTGTGTCTTAATGGTATAAAACCGGCAGTAGTGATTGAAAAAATTTATTCTATTTTAGGTTTGGCTAATGAAGATGATGTCGTGCAATAGTAAATTTGTAGGACAATCTATGTGGCTGTAATCGAAATGGAAACATTTATATATTGTTGATATGAGAAAAATTTATTGTCTGAAATTTGTTGTGCTTGCGGTATTATTTATGCCTCAAATCGGGTTGTGTGATATACCGGCTAATTATTATAAATCAATCAATGGGCTTGCAGAGAGTAATTTGAAAAATGCGCTCCACTCGTTGATTTATAATCATACACAAGTGAAATCGTATAGCTCATTGCCGGAATATTTCCGCACTACCGACCGCTTGCCCGGTACAGATTATTGGTGGGATATGTATTCCGATTTGCGAGTGTCAATTTACGGGCAATTTGGCGAATATATGAATCGTGAACATTGTTTCCCGAAAAGCTGGTGGGGTGGAAGTACATCTATCCCGGCATATGTTGACCTGTTTCACCTTTACCCATCGGAAGCTGATGCAAATCAAGCCAAAAGCAACTATCCTTTGGGTGAAGTTGTGACCGCAACATTCGACAATGGTGTAGTTAAAGTTGGTTATGCTACTACCGGACAAGGTGGTGGCGCATCGAAAGTGTTCGAACCCAATGAGGAATATGTTGGCGACTTTGCTCGTACATATTTTTATGTAGTAACGTGCTACCAAAACTTAACGTGGGCTACTAAATACATGTATATGTTGGAGCAAAATAACTATCCAACTCTCAAACCTTGGGCTATTGATTTGTTATTGAAGTGGCATCGTGCCGACCCTGTCAGCCAAAAAGAGGTTGATCGCAATGAAGCGGTCTACGGTTTCCAAGGCAATCGTAACCCATTTATTGATCATCCTGAACTTGCGGAGTATATTTGGGGGAATAAGGTTGGGCAAAAATATCAAGAGGGTAGCTCGCAACCATCGGGAGAGCCTGAATTGACAGCTCCGTTGCAGGATATGTCGCTTGATTTTGAGCAATTAGCAATAGGAAAATCTGAAACACGCTTACTTGCATTTATGGGGAATAACCTCACGGGCAAATTGTCGGTTACAATCTCCGGGACTAATAAAGCAATGTTTTCACTTGATACCAAGACGATAGATGCCGCGTTGGTTAATGCTGATGGTGGCTATTTCCTTCCGGTTAAATATACACCGACCGCGATTGGTTCTCATTCAGCACGTTTGATTATTTCAGATGGTGGTATGACAGGCTCGCGTGGAATAGGATTGTATGGAGAATGTCTTGAAGTACCTGTGCTTACAGCGCCTGTGGCTACAGCTCCTTCAGATTTGACCGATGATAGCTATGTCGCAAATTGGAATGTGCCGGCAGAAACGGTTGATTATTATATTGTTACTCGCACACGATACTTTAACGGAGATGCTTCTTCGGAGGAAATAATTGCAGAAGAAAATAGCTTGCTTATAGAGGACTTTTCGTTATCAACAACGGAGAGCTACAACGTGCGTTCTGTTCGTCTGGGTTATGAATCTCCGGTGTCGAATGAGGTATTTGTCTATCATTCAGGTATTGAGGGGGTGGAAATGGATTCGCCACTCGGATATGCATATTGGCCGAGAGGTGTTCGTATTGTATGTGGAGAACCCCACTATAATCTCGTAGTTTACGATATTGCAGGACGTAGTGTGACGACCCGTGGTGAAGTGAATAATAATGATATTATCGAACTTCCATATGGCGTGTATTTTATAACCACAGATAATTGTCATACGCCATTACGGGTGATAATCAGATAATTAAGCCGTGGAATGAAGAAAAAAACTATTTGGGATTTAAACCGCATTTCAGTTGAGGATTATCGCACTTCGGAAAAGATACCATTGACTGTGGTGCTTGACAATGTACGTTCACTAAATAATATAGGTTCAATTTTTCGCACGTCGGATGCATTTGCCGTAGAGCAGATTTTCTTATGTGGAATTACGGCGACACCTCCGTCTGCAGAAATTCATAAGACTGCACTTGGGGCGGAGGATTCTGTGAAGTGGACATATTTTAAAAATACGGTCGATGCAGTCGCTCGTCTCAAGAGTGAAGGTTACATGGTGTGTGCATTGGAGCAGGTAGAGGGGAGTGTCTCGCTTGAAGAGTATACCTTGGACCGAACGCGCAAATATGCGTTTATTGCCGGGAATGAGGTTGATGGCGTAGCGCAAGATGTTGTTAATCAGTGTGATGTATCGCTTGAGATTCCGCAAATTGGCACAAAACATTCTCTTAATGTTGCAGTATCAACAGCGCTTACAATATGGCATTTTTTCTTGTCGTTACGTTGAAATAATTAATAAAGTAGCACCCCTCAAAATTTTCGGGGGTTGCTACTTTATTGAATGAGTGTGATGGTAGTAATGATTATTTCTTACCAATAAGTCGTTTCCAACGGCGGTGACGGCGTTTTGTCGCCAAATATTTTTTTAAAGAATTGAGAGCTTCGGCTACAATGATGTCGGAATCTTCTCCAGATGCGCTGGCATAGGCTATGGCCAAACGGCGTGTGTCCTCAGGGTCAAGCGAAATACTTCGAAACATCGACATCAATGTTTTGCGATTGGTAACATTGAACTTCATGCGGTTGATATCAACAAGATAGAAACGATATCTGCTCCCTTCAAGTCTATCAACGAGAATGTTCCCCGGCGAAAAATCACGATGATAAATACCGGCTTTGTGGAGAGATAATAAATATGCTCCCATAGCTTCGATAAGAGCATCGGAGTCGGACTGTTTTCCCCAGTCTCTCACGTTGGGAAGGTCGAGGTATTCACATATATAATAAGATTCGCAAAGTTTCAATCCTTTGCGTTGTTCGCTCCATGCAATAGGACGTGGAGTTAGAAAGCCACGGGATAGAAGCTGCCTGGCATTCTCAAAGGACCGACGTGCTTTGCTATGTCGGAAGGTCGTATATATATATGAGTTGGGAAATTTAGCATTCCTAAAATGCTTTACACACAGCCTACTCCCATCACTGCATGTTATTTCGTAGAGAGTGTTGCGTGCGCCGCGGTATATCTGTCGCCCTTCGTTGCTGATTCCGAGCCGGAATATATCAGAGCACCGAGATGTGATAACCTGATTGTCGGTAGAAATATTATAGATTAGTCGTGGTTTCATTGCACGATGTCTTACTTTGATTTTATGCTTGAAGCCTTACCTTCTAAATGTGCAATAGCTTCGGCTGCAGCCTTGCGGAAAAATTTGCCTGATGCTATTTCAGTGGCAATTTTGTCAACATTCTTACGCATTTTATCGTATTCTTCCGTAGTGATGGATTTAACCCGAGAGTTGATTTCATCGAGAGTTTCGACTGTGAAGCCTATGCCATTTGAGGTTATGAACTCTGCCATAGCGGCTCCACTCCATATTATAATAGGAAGTCGGGCACGCAGATATAGCGACACTTTGTGAGGAGTGTTTAATGCAAGATAGCTACCGAAATCGCCCTCGCAACTGGAGAGGGAATGTCCGTCCCATACGAGTCCGTAATCGCTTGTCATGCCGACAATGATATTTTCCGCTGCCACGAAGCCGTGGTTGAAGAATTTTTTGGGAGCCGCCACTTCGTCCATGCGAAATCCGGAGCCATATATATCGACAACATAATCTCGTATTACATTGCCCCATTCCCAAAGAAATGCATTTTTGCGTCGGTTGACAGAACCGGCATACGCCACTCGAATTTCACCCTCTTTAATGCGTGAGGGGATGGGATTTGTGATGGTGAGATAATCCCAAGCATCGAGACTTCCCATTGGTTTGTTGAGCCCTTCGCTAAGTAGGTGTTCGGCCATTACGCGGTTAGTAGCTATGATATAGTCGGCATTGCCAAGTCTTCGGAGTTCTTTTTCTACGGTAAGAGCTTTACGTCGGAAACTGCCGAGGTCGTGGATCAGTGCTACAACTTTGGCTCCGCGAAGATGTGCCACTTTGCATATAAAGGTGAAATATTTCTTTAAAGGATATTGCAAGAACAGAATGTCTCCACGTCGCAACTTTGTAGTAGCTTTGGCTATTCCTATCAAGTTAAATAAGAAGTGTGCCACTTTTGATGGGTGTTCGGTTCTGTTCAATCCGATGTTGTGGAAACCTTCCTCGCGCATAATTTGCTCAACGTCACTCTTTGCCTTATTGCCGGCACTCGTGTGGTTGCGGTAGTTGTGTGAGATGTATTTATAGCTCATATCTACTATTATTTTACTGGTGGAAGTGTTGAAGTTTTGCCAAGATGGGAGATGTTGTATTTCCACACACTCCACAGATGTTTCATTTTCAATTCCAAGCGTCGTCCGAATTTGCGTTTGCGCCATGATCCATAGATACGGTGGCGGGCAAATGCGTCGGGGTGGAATTCGATATTGTGATTGCGCGGTGTTACCAAATGTCCGGGGTAAATTATAGTGTCGTAGTCGAGATGTTGTTCGCAATCTTCGGGTTTCCATCCAAAACGTTGGGCTACCTCTTTCATGACGATGGGAGAAATTGTTTCGTCAAATGTTCCATCGTTTTTTCGGAAGGTTCGTTGATTGTAATATTCAAACATTTCGCGACAAAAGGCATTCCCTTTTTCTCCTGCAAAAAATGCCGCTTGGAGCTGCAGCATGTCCGCAATGTGTTCGTGGACAGTGAAAAATCCGTGCTCAGGAATATATTTGTCGAAACGTTTTAACATTAATATGTCGGAATCCATATATACTCCACCTTCTTTCCATACGGCATAGAAGCGTACGGCATCTGCAGCAAAAGCCCATTTGCGGGCATCGAGAGCTTCGTCTATATATTGGCAGCCAATGGCTCGTGCATCGCGGGCATTCCATAATCTAATTTCATAGTCGGGTAGAATTTTACTCCAACTTTCGAGACATATTTTAATCTCAACAGGGAAATTGCCTCCGCCAAACCAGCATAAATGTATTTTTTTAGGTATCATCATTTAAGATTATTATACAATGCAAAAATACTAACATTATCTAACATGGCAAAATAGAATATTGTGTTTCATGGCATTGTAATATGAAATAAGTGAAGTTAATTCGAGTAATTGAGATTTGTTGCTTGAGATAAGTGTAACGTAAGATAAAGTGGTATATTTAATAAATATTTGAGGGTGTTTTGAGGTTGTGGTGGGTAGCTGTAAAAAATAGATTAATTATAAAGTGCAGAGATATAGTGTGTTAGGGTCGATATGTACATGGGGATTATTAATTTTTTTAATTTTATTGTCAAAATATTTGTGAGATTCAAAAATTCTCCCTACCTTTGCACTCGCTTTACGGGAATAGCGATTCCCTGAGACATCAATCAAGGTTGAGAGATGTTGAAGCGAAAAAATAAAAAAAGTTTGGCAAAAATTTGGTAGTTCAAAAAACTTGCCGTAACTTTGCAAAGATTTCCGCTTGCAATGCGGGATTCGCAAGAATAGAACATTGAAAGATTTACAATAGACAATAGTAAGTACAAGAGCTATTATGAGTTGTCTCAAAACGAGACAACGTCAATTCCTGAAAACCCTCTCTAATAGAGAGTGAGATTAATCTCAATTGTATTGTTTGCCTTTTTAGAAGAAAAAAATAAAAAAGAAATAACAACAACGAAGAGTTTGAT
>CAYWXG010000019.1:0-42533 GCA_964462445.1 uncultured Barnesiella sp.
GTATTGCTACTTTGTGTAATAGGTTATGCCTAAAAATTATTTAGGACAATATTGAAAAAATACACATTAAAAAAGATAAAAAAACAAAAAAGTGGTCGGTTAAATTGTTAAATCAAATTTTAACTATTAATTTTGCAGGCTGAAACAGAGTGCAGTTGCACACTCTATATTAATTAAGGTATAAATCAATAATATAGAAATATAAATTTACGCTATGAACGTATCATTTGAAAAGCTCAACGACGTAGAAGGCAAAATCATTGTCAATGTAGAGGAGAGCGACTACAAAGCAAAAGTAGATTCTGAAATCAAAAGAATCGGTCGTACACACAATATTCCCGGTTTCCGCAAGGGTCATGTGCCCATGGGACAACTCGTGCGTATGTTCGGCAAACAAGTAAAAAGCGATGTGCTCAACCAAGAAGTTTACGAAGCTGTTGTCAACTATATCAGAGAAAATAAGCTTGGCATCCTCGGTGAACCTCTTCCCGTTGAAGTAAAAGAAATATCAATCGAGCAAAAAGATTTCACTTTTGCTTATGAAATAGGTCTCGCTCCTGAGTTGAATATAACTTTGGATAAGTCAACTACACTTGCTTACTATCCCATCAAGGTTTCTGAAGAAATGCAGGACCAGCAAGACAAGATGCTTCGCGATCGTTTCGGCAAGCAAGTTCCCGGCGAAGAATTTGAAGAAAGAGCATTGGTTAAGGGTGTTCTTATGGAACTCAATGCCGATGGCACAGTGAAATCGGAAGAAGATGCTATCCAAGTGACCAATGCTATCGTTGCACCTTTCGTATTCCGTGGCAAAGATGAAGCTGCTAAATTTGAAGGCAAAAAAGTTGGAGATAAAGTAGTATTTAATCCTGCCGCTTCTTGCGAAGATAATGCTGCTGAATTGGCTTCAATGCTCAATATCGACAAAGATGCAGCAGCAAACGTTAAAGCTGACTTCGAACTTACTATCGCTGAAATCATCGTTAACCGTCCTGCAGAATATGGTCAGGAATACTACGATGAAGTGTTCGGAAAAGATAAAGTTACAACTGAAGAAGAATATCACAAAAACATTATCGCTATGATTGCATCACAACTTGCACCTAATAGCGAAAACTTCTTCCAGTTCACCACTGAGAAATCACTCGTTGAGAAATATGGCAACTTCGAGCTCCCCGCTGAATTCTTGAAAAAATGGCTCGTGGCACGCAACGAAGAACTTACCGCTGAAAATATCGATGCTGAATACGAAAAGATGATACCTTCAATCAAGTGGCAACTCATCAAAGAACGCGTAGCTCAGCAAGCAGAAGTTAAAATCGAAAAAGAAGACCTCGAAAACTTCGCTAAATCTATCGCTGCTCAGCAATTGGCTCAATATGGTATGTACAACCTCAGCGATGAAATGCTTGCAGATTACGCAAAACGTATTCTCGACGATAAGAACTCACGTTCACACATCATTGAGCAAGTTGGCGATCGCAAACTCTACGATGCCATCAAGAACCTTGCTACAATTGAAGTGAAAGAGGTAACTCTCGATGAATTCAAAGAAATTGCACAAAAAGCACAAGCATAACTTTTAGATACAATATCATAAGAGGGCGACAGGCAAAACTTGTCGCCCTTGTTTTTTTTGATGAAAAAACTTCAAAATCGAACATTTTGTCGCATCAAGTGCTCAAATTTTGTCAATAATTGGCTTTTTTGCTTGAAAATGTGTGGAATTTATAGAAAAATGATTAATTTTGCGTTGTTATAATATTATATGTAATTTAAAACAGAGTATACACAAAATGAAAGTAATGAAGTTTGGCGGCACATCGGTTGGCTCAGCACAGCGCATGAAAGATGTAGCCAAATTGATTAATGAGCGAGGACGCAACCTTATTGTCCTATCAGCGATGTCGGGTACCACCAATTCATTGATTGAAATCGGTGACTATCTTTATAAAAAGAATATCGATGGCGCAAAAGAGACTATTAACATCTTGGAAGCCAAGTATATTAAGACAATTGGTGAGTTGTATTCAACGACTGAATATAAAGAAAAAGCGACCGAAACGATTAAATCGTGCTTTAACTACATACGTTCATTTTCTAAAGATATCTTCACTATGTTTGAAGAGCGAGAAATTCTCGCCCAAGGTGAATTGATGTCGACTAATTTGATGAACTACTATTTGCAGGAAATTGGAGTGAAATCAGTGTTGCTCCCTGCACTTGAGTTCATGCGTACTGACAAAAATGCCGAGGCAGATACTCAATACATCCGCGAGAAGCTCATCGCAATGATGGAAAAGTATCCCGATGCCGACCTCTTCCTCACTCAGGGTTATATTTGTCGTAACGCTTATGGAGAAATTGACAATCTGCAACGTGGCGGTTCTGACCTTACTGCATCGATAATCGGAGCTGTTCTCAATGCCGAGGAGATTGAAATTTGGACCGACATTGATGGTATGCACAACAATGACCCGCGTTTTGTTGAAGGAACAAAACCGGTTAAGGAACTCCACTTTGAAGAAGCTGCCGAATTGGCTTATTTTGGAGCAAAGATTCTTCACCCCACGTGTGTGTTACCGGCAAAACTCAATAATATCCCCGTACGCCTGCTCAATACAATGCAACCCGATGCTCCGGGTACTCTTATACATAACACCTCTGAAGGTCATTGTATAAAGGCTGTCGCTGCTAAGGATAATATCACAGCTATTAAAATCAAGTCCGGACGTATGCTCTTGGCTTATGGTTTCTTGCGTAAAGTATTTGAAATCTTTGAGACCTACAAGACTTCAATTGATATGATTGCTACGTCGGAAGTCGGTGTTTCCGTAACAATTGATGATGAACGCAATTTGCGAGCCATTGTTGATGATTTGAAGAAGTTTGGAACAGTGACTGTTGATAGAGACATGGTGATTATCTGCGTAGTAGGTGACCTTGAGTGGCAAAATCGCGGTTTTGAGGCTAAAGCACTTGATGCATTGCGCGATATCCCGGTGCGTATGATTTCTTATGGTGGTAGCAACTACAATATTTCTTTCTTGGTTAAAAAGGAAGACAAAGTAGCTGCTCTCAATGCTTTGAGCAAACACTTGTTTGAATAATCAAAAAATGGAACGTTGATTCCATTTTGAAGACTTAATCATAACGATATTATGTTAACGAGGGCATTTTATTTGCCCTCGTTTGCTCATAAAGTTTTTTTAATTTCAATAGGTCGTATATTTTTCATTATGAATTTTCCAATAGAACGTTTTCAGTCAATTAAAACACCATTTTATTACTACGATCTCGATTTGCTGAAGAATACGATAGCAGAGGTGAAAAAGCAAGTCGGCGACTCACGCTATCACATTCATTATGCACTCAAAGCCAATGCTAATCCCGATATTATAATCCCGATACGCGAGGCAGGGTGGGGTGTTGACTGCGTGAGTGGCAATGAGGTAATGACGGCAGTAGAAAATGGATTTGCCCCCTCTTCAATTGTTTTTGCCGGTGTTGGAAAAACCGACGATGAAATTAATTATGCACTCAGTGTAGGTATCGGCTGTTTCAATGTTGAATCATTGCCCGAACTTGAGGTGATTTCGCAACTTGCAGTAGCTAAAAATGTTACGGCAAAAGTGTCATTGCGAGTTAATCCCAATGTAGACGCTCACACTCATCACTATATTACTACCGGGCTGAATGAAAATAAATTTGGTATAGACTTGCGTCATCTTGATGCTGTAGTAGATGCCGCTATATCTCTTCCCAATATTTCACTTGAGGGGTTGCATTTTCATATCGGGTCGCAAATCACCGATATGGAGCCATATCGCCAACTCTGCGAAAAGGTCAATGAATTGCAAACTCATTTCGCCGCTAAGGGCATTACATTTGCGACAATCAATGTAGGAGGCGGATTAGGCATCGATTATGATAATCCCGACCTCAATCCTATCGCTGATTTTAAATCCTACTTTGAGGTATTTCGCGATAATCTTAAATTAGGGGAGAATCAACAGTTGCATTTTGAACTTGGACGCTCTATTGTTGCTCAATGTGGAGCGTTGATTTCTCGGGTCCTATACGTAAAAAAAGGTGTCGAAAAACAATTTGCTATTTTAGATGCCGGAATGAACGATTTGCTGCGCCCAGCACTTTATGGCGCACACCATAAAATTGAGAATATTTCATCGCCTAATGCGTCAGAAGAAGTTTACGATGTAGTAGGGCCGGTGTGTGAATCGTCCGACGTGTTTGGTAGAGATGAGCGCTTGCCGCATATGCAACGCGGTATTTTTGTGGCATTGCGTAGTACCGGAGCTTACGGCGAAACAATGGCGTCGCGCTATAATCTCCGCACACTCCCCGAGGCTGTTTATAATTAAAAATACGCAAAAAATCATTTCAAATTATTTGAAATTGAATAATATGATTAACTTTGTGCCATAATCCATTGCGGATTATGGCACAAAGACATTTATAACGAAGCATTAACTATTATTTCGCGTTCAAAGAAAAAGCCTGAGAAACTGATTTCTTTTGATAATCGGAATTGTATAATGCGTCTCGTGTGAAGTAGAGACGAACTTCAAAAAGAGTTTAATGTTAATGTTCACGCCTATATGGTGTGGACTCATTTTTCTCTTTTGGCGGGTTTCATCTCAGGCTTCCCGTGAACGCGAAGAAATGGTCTGCACCATTTCGTTTTATTCCGTCACTGTGATTGATAGTCAGTGCAAATATCTATCAATCAAAATGGCTGGAAATAAGGCATTAAACAAGGCAAACAAAGCACAGGAAGATGAGTTTTACACCCAACTCTCCGATATTGAAAATGAGTTGAAACATTATACAGAACACTTTAAGGGGAAAACAGTATTATGCAACTGTGATGACCCACGAGTTAGCAATTTCTTCCATTATTTTGCATATAATTTTGAGCGTCTCGGGTTAAAGCGACTAATTACAACATGTTACAAAAATCAGGATTCTGATTTATTCAGTCAGAATGAATCAGAAAAGGCTGTTTACCTTATTTATGAAGGGGATAAAAATGGTTCCCGATGCCGAGGAAATAGGTGTTCACCCATTAAAAGGTGATGGCGATTTTAGAAGTGAGGAATGTGTTGAATTGCTTAAACAAGCCGATATAGTTGTTACTAATCCACCATTTTCCTTGTTCCGTGAATACGTGGCACAACTTATCAAGTATGATAAAAAGTTTCTAATTGTAGGGAATCAAAATGCAATTCACTATAAAGGTATTTTCGACTTGCTTAAAAATGAAAAAATTTGGATTGGTTATAAGTTCGGAGATATGAGATTTAAAGTTCCAAGTTATTATAAGCCACGAGCAACACGATATTGGGTTGATGAAAGTGGACAAAAGTGGCGTAGCTTGGGAACCATTTGTTGGTTTACAAATCTTGATATTCCCAAACGCCATGAAGAATTGATTTTATATAGAGCATATGATCCGATGGAATATCCATTTTATGATAATTATAATGCAATAAATGTATCCGCTGTTGCAGAAATTCCGGCAGACTATTTTGACGAAATGGGGGTCCCAATTACATTTTTGGGAAAGTATTGCCCTACCCAGTTTGAATTAGTTGGCACAAGCACGGGTAATATGAAAAAAGGAGCTCCTTACATTAATGGAAAAAGAATATTTGAGCGTTTAATCATAAAACGGAAGAAGTGATGGAAATAGTATTAAAAGAAATCGCAATTAGAGATTTAGTTGATTGCTATAAAAATGATGAGGAACTTGGTGTAGTCGGGTATCATGGAAAACTAAATATACGTCCCCCTTATCAGCGTGAGTTTATTTATAAAGATAAGCAGAAGATAGCCGTTATAGAAACTATTAGAAAAGGTTTTCCGTTGAATGTGATGTATTGGGCTGTATGTGATAATGATCATTACGAAATAATAGATGGACAGCAACGTACGATGTCGATTTGCGAATATGTTGCCGGAAATTTTAGTGTCCCTATCGATAATGACCAACTTGCATTCCATAATCTTCCATCTGATAAGCAAGATGAAATTTTGGATTATAAATTGATGATATATTTTTGTAGTGGTACCGATAGTGAAAAACTGGATTGGTTTAAGATTATAAATATTGCAGGCGAGAAGCTGACAGACCAAGAACTAAGAAATGCAGTTTATTCAGGGAGTTGGGTGACAGATGCAAAACGCTATTTTAGTAAAACTAATTGTCCGGCAAAGGCATTAGGTGGTGATTATTTGAACGGGAGTGCAATTCGACAAGAATATCTCGAGACAGCGATTAAATGGATTTCAGATGGCGATATATCCGGCTACATGAGTCAGCATCAACATGATGCAAATGCAGAAACCCTTTGGAAATAATTTTCTTCCGTAATGGATTGGGTTAATACTACATTTAAACCTACGCGTACGCAAAAACGTATAATGAAAGGACTAAACTGGGGCGAATTATACGATAAATATAAAGATGATAAAATAGACCTTGAGGTATTTAATTCAAAGGTTAATGCATTGTTGATTGATGATGATGTGACAAATAAAAATGGAATTTATCCGTATCTCTTAACTAAGAAAGAGAAATATTTGTCAATTCGGGCTTTTAGTGAAGCAATGAAACTTGCCGCATATGAAAAGCAAGGACATCGTTGCAATAATCCGAAATGTCCTGACGGAAACAAGACTTTTGAATTGTCGGAAATGGAAGCTGACCATATAACTCCATGGCATGAGGGCGGTCGTACAATTGCTGAAAATTGTCAAATGTTATGCCGAGAATGTAATCGCCGAAAGTCCGGAAAATAATAATCAGTAGGAAAAAGTCAAGCGCACAATATTTCCGAGACAACGGATTTATTGTGCGTTTGTTATATCTTGGTTCTTGTTAAGGCAGAACCTTAAATTTATACAGAGTAGTCGACGCAGGCGCGAGACTCTTTGTTATTGGCAATTAATGCGGCAGCAGCAACATGAGCGGGATGTTTTGCATATACATCAACGTCGGCGAGAGTGTCGACAGTTGCAGTTAGCACGACGTCCCACGTCTCAGCGGGATTTTCGTTGATGCCTACTTCCATTGCTCGAAGCACGTCGATTTGTTGTGTTAGGGCTTCGAGTGCAGCTTTAAACTTCAAAGCAACTTCGCGACGTTCTTCATCGCTACCTTTAAGTTTGAATGTTACGATATGTTTTACCATTGTATGATATTGTTTGAGTAGTTGAGAAATCAATTGTAGAGGCGTTCGCGAGCTGCTGCGACTTTTTCATCGGTAATGTAGTCGTCGTAGTCCATCATTTTGTCGATGATACCATTGGGAGTCAATTCAATGATGCGGTTGCACACAGTCTGAATGAATTCGTGGTCGTGAGAGGCGAGCAAAATGTTGCCTTTAAATGTTTGCAAAGTGTTGTTGAATGCTTGAATAGACTCCAAGTCGAGATGGTTTGTAGGGGAGTCGAGCACCATGGTGTTGGCATTGCGGAGCATCATTCGAGCAATCATACAGCGCATTTTTTCGCCACCACTAAGCACAGAGGCTTTTTTCAACACTTCTTCACCGGAGAATAGCATCTTGCCAAGGAATCCTTTTAGATAAATTTCTGAAGAGTCCTCAGAGAATTGGCAGAGCCAGTCAACGAGGTTCATATCGGTGTTGAAGAATGAAGAGTTGTCCAAAGGCAGGTATGCTGTAGTGATAGTTTGCCCCCATTCAAATGTTCCGGCATCGGCTTTGCGGTTGCCCGAAATGATTTCAAAAAGGGCGGTCATTGCACGAGGGTCGCGGCTGAGGAATGCCACCTTGTCATCTTTCTCAATTTGGAAATTAACATCGTTGAAAAGCAATTCTCCGTCGACAGAGGCTGATAGTCCGTGAACTTCGAGGATTTTGTTGCCCGGTTCGCGTTCGGGGGTAAAGATAATTCCGGGATAACGACGAGAAGAGGGTTGGATTTCTTCAACGTTGAGTTTTTCAAGCATCTTCTTGCGCGAAGTCGTTTGTTTAGATTTAGCCACGTTGGCAGAGAAGCGTTGAATGAATTCGAGCAATTCTTTGCGTTTTTCTTCAGCTTTTTTATTGGCTTGCTGTTGTTGACGAAGCGCCAATTGGCTTGATTGATACCAATAGCTGTAGTTGCCGGCAAAGAGTTGCACTTTGTTGTAGTCGATATCGAGAGTGTGAGTGCTGACAGAGTCAAGGAAGTGACGGTCGTGGCTCACAACAAGAACAGTATTTTCAAATTTTGAGAGGTAATCTTCGAGCCAAGCTACAGTGTCGAGGTCAAGATCGTTGGTTGGCTCGTCGAGGAGTAGATTGTCGGGGTTGCCGAAGAGGGCTTTTGCGAGAAGCACGCGTACTTTTTCGTTACCGGTCATGTCGCGCATGAGCATATAGTGTTTATCTTCTTTGATGCCAAGACCGCTAAGCAAAGCAGCTGCATCACTTTCGGCATTCCAACCTTCAAGTTCAGCAAATTTTTCTTCAAGTTCCGATGCACGAATGCCATCTTCGTCGGTGAAGTCGGCTTTAGCATAAAGAGCATCTTTCTCTTTCATAATGTCCCAAAGCACGGTGTGACCTTGCAAGACTGTGTCGAGCACTGTGCAGTCATCAAATTTGAAGTGGTCCTGCTCAAGCACGCTGAGGCGTTCGCCGGGACCGAGAGTCACATTGCCGTGAGTAGGGGAGAGCTGTCCCGACAAAATTTTCATCAACGTAGATTTTCCGGCGCCATTAGCACCGATTATACCATAGCAGTTGCCGGGGGTGAATTTTAGATTGACATCTTGAAACAAAACACGTTTGCCAAACTGAATTCCTAAGTTGTTGGTTGTAATCATTCCTTTTTTACCTTAATATCGTTATCGCTACTGAGTTATATTGACTGATACCTCATAAAATCGACTGCAAAGGTACAAAAAAAATACGTCATAGCGAAATCCCACGCTATTGAGATTTGGATTTAATGATAACGCTCATAGATTGCCTATTTTGGGCACAGTAGCAAAAAGGTGTGGGAATCGTGCTTTGCACGATGTGAGGGGCAGTAGCCCCTCGGTCCATTTGGCTGGCACAGTGAAACGTTATTGGCTAAGTAATGGAGCGAAGGTTTTCCAGCCTTCGGGTGGTAGATAAGGGTGGTTGTGAGGAGACTATGAGGGGCGGAAGCCCCTCAGTCTATTGGGGGAGCCTCATTCCATGGATCGTGGTGTTTCTCTTTCCGGAGGTTTCGCAGAGCTCAACCACGCGGTTATTAACTCGGACGAGCCTCGTTGAGCTGAAGGTTGACTCGGTCAAGTCTCGTTGAGCTAAAGGTTGCTTTCGCTTCGCGACTCGTCCTCCTGACGCTGTGAGATCGTCAACGACCTCTCTACATAGGCAAGCCGATAATTTCTAAAAAAATCGCTAAACTATTTGCGTATCCACACTAAAAAACTACTGAGTCCTATTTTGCCTTTGTAAGGAATAGTACAATAGCAGTCGTCGAGGGGAAAAATTAATGGCGGAAGCCTACTGCAACCGCCATTAAGATATTAATTAAGTATTATGAAAAGAATCGAGGATTATTTGCCGGAATTAGCTTCAGCACGTTGTTTCTCAGCAGATACTTCTTTGATGTTCCAAACGAAAAGAGCGCCGATTAACATTAGGACACCAGCTACAGCAATCATAAAGATTGTTTGCGGAGCTCCAGCCTGTGCGGTATCAGCTGCAGCGACGGGGAAGAATCCGAGAATCAAGCCACCAAGCAGTGCAGCGATAATTTGTGGCAAGCAGATGGTACAGTTGAACAATCCAAGATATGTTCCAATATTATTACCTGAAAGCGCGTTGGTAAGGATTGTGAACGGCATTGCAAGCATAGCAGCCCAACCACACCCCATTAATCCGTAAGGAACTGTTAATGCCCATTTTGAGCTACAGAAATAAACTGAGATAAATCCGATAGCGCCAATAACGAGGCTGATTGAATAGGCGAAGCGACGATTTTTGAAACGCGGCAATATCGCAGCCCAAATAACAGCAACGACAGCTTGTATTGCGAAAAGCACACCATTCCAGTCACCTGCATCTTGATATTGCTGTGATTGTGCATTTAGCACTGTGCTATATTCAGGAGAGATTTGGTCGGCATTCGCTGAGGGTAGTTCCGTAACCTGTTCTTTTTCGTAAACACCATTCTTTTCAACTACGATATGCGCCATTGAAAGCTTGTTGGCGGTAGTGATAGTTGAGAATGTCGTAATTGTAGAAATCGGGCTATTTAATTCGGTTTCAACATTGTCAACGTAAACTACGTCTCCAGCTTTACCATATTCTTCTCCAGGATTGGCAAGCGCTACACCATGATAGTAGTAAACTTGACCACCTTTAACGAGTAATTGTCCTTCTGCGTTTTTAATGCTGTCAACATTGCAAACAGTGCCATTAATTATGGCGCCATTGATAGTCAATCGACCTTCGTTGATGACAAGTTTATCATCAGCAAAGAGATATTTGTCAGCGTAAGTCTCGCCATTGATTACAACGCCTGAAATCTTCTTTTCAGCGGGGCAATCAAATGCGTTGCCAGCGATAGCATCGGTAGAATATGTCCAGAGGAAGAGGAAGCCTGCCCAGCAGAAGAATTGTACAATACCAATTGTCCAGAATACAGCGGGCGCTGTTTTGAGCGCACGCACCATTCCGATGAACATATTTTCCTTTTTCTTGTTAGTTTCTTCAGGCACGCCATTATATTCGGCATACAATTTTGGTGGCATTTCTTTCACTTTGGCAAAAGTGTAGAGCACGCACAACAAAAGTATCAAAGCACCAAGATAGAATGCAAATGTCACTGTCGGAGGTACTTCGCCTTCGGGAGCAGTGTTGCTGACGAACATAGCCAAAACGATAGGCGCGAGATAGCCCACAAATGATCCGGCGTTGCAAAGGAAACTTTGTATAGAGTAAGCCAAACCTTTCTGTTTTTCATTAACCATGTCTCCGACGAGCATCTTAAACGGTTGCATCGCCATGTTGATTGATGTGTCCAATAGCATAAGGCAGAAGAGCCCAAACGTGATAGCTGCAGAAACAGTTAGACCGAGACTGCCGGCATTGGGAAGGAAGCACATTACGATGATTGCAAGTGCAGCTCCTACTATGAGGTAGGGTAGACGGCGACCGAATCGGTTCCATGTGCGGTCTGATGCCGAGCCAATAATGGGTTGTACGAGAAATCCCATAAGTGGTGGAAGAATCCAAAAATAACTTAATTGATGCGGGTCGGCACCAATCGTGGAGAAAATGCGGCTCACTTGTGAGCTTTGGAGAGCGTAGGCAATTTGAACACCGAAGAAGCCGAAACTTAGGTTCCATAGCTTCCAAAAGCTCAAGTCGGGTTTGGTTTTCATTTTGTTAAAAAAATTAGTAGTTAAAATTTGCTTAAATATTCAGTAAATGTAAGTATGTATTACCATTTTTAGCCCTATTGTTTTATCTCGGAATATAGCCAAGCGATTTCTTGCGCCCAAAGAGATTCGTCGGGTGTTTCCAATATTATTGGGATATCGTCCATGCGCGGGTCGTTAACGAGCATAGAGAAAAATGATGTTCCGAGTTCGCCTTGTCCGATAGGCGCGTGTCGGTCAACTCGCGAGTTTAATCCTTTTTTCGAATCGTTGAGATGAATACCACAGAGATAATTCAATCCTATAATTTGGTCAAATTCATTCCAAGTAGCTTCATATCCATCGGCTGTTGCTAAATCATATCCGGCAGCCAACGCGTGGCAAGTGTCAACGCAAACACCAACACGCGATTTATCCTCCACTTTGTCGATTATGGCTTTAATCTCCTCAAATGTGCGACCAAGGTTCGAGCCTTGACCTGCGGTGGATTCAATTACGGCTTTAACTCCATTAGTGGCATCGAGAGTTATGTTGATAGATTCGGCAATAGTTGCGAGGCAAGTATCGATGTCAACAAGGTTGAGGTGAGAGCCCGGGTGGAAATTCAGCATTGTCAACCCAAGTTGGCTACAACGATTAAACTCGTCGAGGAATGCTTCACGCGATTGTGCCAACTTATCTTTGTCGGGGGAACCGAGATTTATAAGAAAGCTATCGTGAGGAAGGATGTGTTGAGGAGCATAGCCGAAATCATGACACCGTTGCTTGAAAAGCTCAGCTTCGGCGTCGGATATCGGTTTTGATTTCCATCTCGACGGATTTCGAGTAAATAAAGCAAATGCCTTAGCACCGATGCTATTGGCATTTATAGGAGTTTGGGCAACACCCGATCCGGCTGATACGTGAGCTCCAATATATTTCATTTTAATTATTTGCCTTTTTTGTTGATACTCAGGTGAGTAGAAAGCAGAATTTGCATTGCAACGATTAGCTTCAAATGTCAATAAATGCAATCCCATTATTTTTGACACAAAGATAAAAAAAAATATCAAGTTGCAAGTCATTTTTAATTTAAATTTATAGGTTAAAAATAATTATGAGACATAAAAGCAATTTTAATAGACAATGTTTTGTAATAGAGCTTTTTTTGCCTACTTTTGCAGTAAAGAAGGAGAGGAAATAAAATATAATGTTAGGAATATCAAAAGAATCAATAGCCCAATTACCCCAAGCTACATTCAACGGTCGTATCGTTGTTGTTAATTCCCCACTTGATTGTAGGAAAGTAATTAAGTATTTACTTACTCAATCCATTATAGGTTTTGATACTGAGACACGTCCGTCGTTTCATAAAGGCACTTCACATAAGGTGGCACTCTTGCAACTATCGACGGTAGATGAGTGCTTTTTAATACGTTTGAATCGCACCGGATTGACTTCGGAGATTAAAGAGTTGATGGAAAGTGAGAAGGTGATGAAAGTGGGATTGTCGATTAAAGACGATTTGCACTCATTGTCGGCTCTTGATACGATTATTCCGGCAAATGTGCTTGAACTTCAAAGCTATGTGAAGAAATTTAATATAGCCGATAATTCTCTCCAAAAGGTGTATGCAATTATATTCAACGAGCGAATATCGAAAGGTCAACGCCTCACTAATTGGGAAGCAGAAACGTTGACTGAAGCACAGCAGGGTTATGCAGCACTTGATGCATATGCATGTTTGCGTATTTACACGCATTTAAGTAGTGGCTGTTTTGACCCGGCGACATCACCTTACCAAATTGAAAATCAATAGTCGTAAATCTATACCAACAGAATTGAATATGAAAAATTCATTAGTAGTTCTATCCGTTATGGCATTAACAACAGCGTGTACGAATGGCACAACCGAAAAATTGCAGTATCCCCAGGCTCCTGTCGACTCTGTAATAGATACATATTTCGATATTAATGTAGTAGATAAATATCGACCATTGGAGAATGATACGGCAGCTGCTACGCTTCAGTGGGTGGATGCGCAACGTCAATTGACAGAGGAATATATGTCGAAGATACCGTTTCGTAGCGAGCTGCGTAAACATATTGAATCATTTCAGAATTATAAGAAAACAGGATTGCCCTGGAAAGGGAATGACAATCGTTACTACTTCTATGAAAATTCGGGAATGCAAAATCAATCGGTGTTATATCGAAAAGCTACAATTGATGGCAAAGCAGAAGTGTTCCTTGATCCGAATAAGTTGAGTGATGACGGAACTGTAGCTTTGACAGGCGTTTCGATGTCGCCCGATGGTAAATATACAGCATATACAATAAGCCGTAGTGGTTCGGACTGGACTGAAATTTATTTGCTTGATACCGAGACCGGAGAGTTGCTATCCGACCATATCGAATGGGCAAAATTTACTGGGGCGGAATGGTATGGCGACGGATTTTTCTATAGCGCATATCCGGCACCCGATTCAGGTAAAGAGTTTTCCAATGCCAATGAAAATCATCGCATTTATTACCATAAAGTTGGCACCTCGCAAGCTGAAGATGAACTATTTTATGAAGACGTAGAGCATCCGTTGTATTTCCACTCGGCTTATGTGCCGGAAGATAGTCACTATATCTTCTTGATGGCAGGTGGTCAAGGATTTGGCTCCTCAATCAAGATTAAGGATCTTAGAAATCCAAACGCGGAATGGAAGATAATGGAGCCATCGCAAGATAATATTGTAAATATAGTTGACGTGATTGACGATACAATATATTTTACGACATCGGTTGATGCTCCCAACTATCGATTGATGTCGGCACCCGTTAGCTCTCCGGGTAAAGAAAATTGGAAAGAGCTAATAGCAGAGAGTGATGCTGTAATGTGTGATGTGCAGATGGCAGGAGATAAAATTATTGTAAATTACAAGCGCGATGCATCATCGAGTCCTGCTTTATATAATCGTGATGGGTCGCTTATTCGCCAGATAGAGTTGCCTTCAATAGCCAATGTGTCATTCTCAAGTTCACATCGTCACGATGAGGTGTACTACAATGTAGTTAACTATTTACAACCATGGGCTCATTATGAATACAATCTTGCCACAGGCGAGAGCAAATTGACAGAACGAGCTCAAGTGCCGGGATTTAACCCTGATGATTACGTGACAGAAGCGGTGTTTTATCCGTCGACCGATGGCACTATGGTGCATATGCACCTCACGTATAAGAAAGGGATTAAACGTGATGGCACAAATCCGGTATATCTTTATGGATATGGGGGATTTAATATCTCACTCGGCCCGGGATTTTCGTCAAATCGATTAAATTGGCTTGCCAATGGAGGAATATATGCAGAGACCAATCTTCGCGGAGGTTCGGAATATGGAGATAAATGGCATGAAGCAGGGACAAAATTGCAAAAGAAGAATGTGTTCAACGATTTTATTTCTGCTGCAGAATATATGATTAAGGAGGGATTTACCACCCCGTCGCGTATCGTGATAGAAGGGGGTAGTAATGGCGGATTGCTTGTGGGAGCGTGTGTCAATATGCGTCCGGACTTATTCGCTGTAGCAATACCGCGAGTTGGGGTTATGGATATGCTTCGATATCATCTTTTTACAATAGGTTGGAACTGGGCGTCAGATTATGGCACCTCGGCCGACAGCCCGGAAATGGCGGAATACTTGTATTCTTACTCACCTATGCACAATATTAAAAATGATGGGACTCGCTATCCGGCAATTCTTGTAACAACAGCCGATCATGACGACCGTGTTGTGCCGGCTCATTCATTCAAGTATGTTGCAACATTGCAGGCTTCCGACACAGGCGATAATCCCAAGCTTATCCGTATTGACTCTAAGACCGGTCATGGTGCAGGAAAACCAATGCACAAAGTAATCGACGAATACACTGATTTGTATTCATTTATTTACTATAATTTGGGCATAACTCCTATTACAGAGTGAAAATTTATAAAGGGATATTAGTTTTGATTGTCGGCATATCGATGTTGACAAGTTGCTTTACGGGCATTGAGTGCACACCGCGTATCACTAAGAAAGATGTAATGCGCAATGATGCCATGATTGCAAGTGAAGCATCGGAGATAGCGTCAAAGCTACAGCCTGCGCCAATATCTCAATGGGTTGCCGGGCGTCGATTTCTTGTGACCGATGCAAAAATATCTTTGTTATTTGAAAAAGAACCAAAGATAGATCCCGGGGAGATTATGGTGTTTGATAATATTGTTAATGAGATTTCGATAATTGGCGATGAGGTGGCAGTTTTGACATTTCATAAAGAAAAAGATTCAACGAAAGCTCCTATGCGCTATAAAGTAGGATTGCCATTGTCGGAATTGCCCCCATCATTTACGTTGCCGATGAGCGTAGATATGGATATGGTGGAGATGGCTCGAAATGTACTTGTGGGGAAAGAATTCTATATAATAACCTCTATGCGAGTGGATAGCCTGCTGACTCCTGTAAATAAAGGTCGTAGATGTGTGCCGGTTCGGATTAGCAATGTGACGGTTGGAAATGACGATTATCCATTGCGTGTTGATATAATAGATGATTTAGGAAGAGAATCATCGGTGGCGATGACTGTTGGTTCGTCATTGAGCTCGACACGTAACTTCGATAAAATATTTGTATTGGAGAATCCGCGGTTGAGATATGAGACAATTTCCAATCAAGTGTGGGAAAATATTGTAAATTCGCGAGTAACCCCCGGCATGACGACTATAGAATGTTCGCTTGCGATTGGAGCTCCCAAAGATATTAGAAAATGGCACAACGGAGGTAGCTATTTTGAAGGTTGGGTTTGTGATAATGGGAATTATTTAATTTTTATAGATGGAGTACTATCCGAAATACATTAAAGATAGATGTTCCCAAATATTAATAAATATTATTCAGCAAAATGCAGTTGACCTTTCTCGGAACCGGAACTTCGACTGGTGTGCCTATGATAGGGTGCAATTGTGAAGTGTGTCGTTCCACCGACAACCGAGACCATCGCTTTCGTTGCTCAGCATTGGTTGCTGTAGGGGATAAAAATATTCTTATTGATGCCGGTCCCGACTTCCGTCAACAAATAATTGCCTCCGGTTCGCCGAAACTTACAGCGCTTCTAATTACGCATACACATTATGACCACACGGGTGGAATTGATGATCTTCGGCCATATTGCTATCCTAATGGTTTTAATATCTATGCTCAGGCAGAAGATATAGCAGATTTGCGAATGAAAGTGCCATATTGCTTTGCTGAAAAGCCGTATCCCGGAGCTCCGGTGCTAATTCCTAATTCAATAGAACCATTTGAAATGTTCACAGTCGAAGGTGTTGAGATAATACCACTCCCGGTGAAGCATTATCTCCTTGATATCGTTGGCTTTAGAATTGGGAATTTGGCATATATAACTGATGCAAAAGAGATGCCTGATGCAACTATTAAAGCGATTAAAGGGATTGATACGTTGGTAATCAATGCGTTGCGACATAAAGAACATATATCGCATATAAATCTAACGCAAGCCCTTGAAATTATCGGCAAAGTGAACCCTCGCATTTCGTATCTTACGCATATAAGTCATGATATGGGACTGTATGCCAAAGTTGCTTCTAAGTTGCCGAGGAATGTAAAAATAGCAACCGACGGACTTATAATTGAAATACCGGATTAATACAATCAACACTTTTTGTGTCGAAGGAAAAATTTATTCTCAACTTTGAGCTGTTCATTATATTATTTACCTCGAAAAGAAGAATTCGGAGGGTAATTCATGATTTTTTTTGCAAATTGTAAATTTATTTATTAACTTTGATATTGCCATTATCGCAATTGTTGGTGGCGATAGGGCAATAGTTATTAAATTAAAAAAATTACTCTAAGGTATATATTTAAAGATTATGAACAACGACTTCAGAAATTACGCTGTAAAGCATTTGGGAATGAATGGATTGGCACTTGACCAATATGTATCGGCAACAACGCGCGGTGCACAGTCAATTGCGGCAAGCTATATCTCTCCTACAATTATAGAAGAACGTCAACTCAACGTGGCGCAGATGGATGTGTTCTCACGCTTGATGATGGATCGTATCATATTTTTGGGAACAGATGTGAATGATTACACAGCCAATGTGATTCAAGCACAATTGTTGTTTCTCGACCAAGCCGAATCGGGCAAGGATGTGTCAATCTATATAAACTCACCCGGAGGCTCGGTATACGCGGGTTTGGGTATTTATGATACAATGCAATATATTTCCAGCGATGTGTCGACGATTTGTACCGGAATGGCGGCATCAATGGCAGCAGTGTTGCTCGTGGCCGGCGAAAAGGGAAAACGATTTGCGTTGAAACACTCGCGCGTGATGATTCATCAGCCAATGGGTGGAGCGCAAGGTCAAGCATCGGATATTGAAATTACTGCACGTGAAATACAGAAACTAAAGAAAGAATTGTACACCATTATTTCCGATCATTCAGGACAACCATTTGAGAAGGTTGAAGCGGACTCGGATCGTGACTATTGGATGACATCCATGGAAGCTAAAGAATACGGAATGATTGATAATGTGTTGGTTCGCAATAAAGAAATCATAAAATAGTAATGTCTAAAAAACAAAATCTCGATATATGTGCGTTTTGTGGTCGCACGGAGAAGGAAGTTAAGATATTATTTCCCTCCGGTGTGTATCAAGATGTGTATATTTGCGATAATTGTCTTAATATGCTCCATAGTCACTTTGATGAAGTTCAACGCCTTTCGGAAGGTCTTGTTGACGAAAATGGAGTGGCGGATGAAAAGGTAAAAGAAAAAAAAATACCTAAGCCCCAAGAAATTAAAGAATTTCTCGATAAATATGTCATAGGGCAGGATGATGCAAAGAAATTCCTGTCAGTAGCGGTTTATAATCATTATAAACGACTTAATCAGCCCACCGACGATGATGTTGATATAGAAAAGAGTAATATCATTATAGTAGGTCCGACCGGTACCGGCAAAACGTTGTTGGCAAAGACGATAGCAAAAATGCTTGATGTCCCATTCACGATTGTAGATGCCACAGTATTGACACAAGCCGGTTATGTGGGTGAAGATATTGAGAGTTTGTTGACTCGATTGCTACAAGTGGCAGATTATGACGTAAAGAAAGCGGAGCGAGGAATTGTGTTTATAGATGAAATTGATAAGATAGCACGAAAGGGCGATAATCCATCTATAACACGAGATGTTTCGGGCGAGGGAGTTCAGCAAGGGTTGCTCAAATTGTTGGAGGGCTCGATAGTGAATGTTCCACCACAAGGAGGACGTAAACACCCCGAACAGCGAATGATTGCTGTCGACACTAAAAACATATTGTTTATATGTGGAGGTGCCTTCGATGGGATAGAGCAAAAGATAGCACATCGATTGAATACTCATACAGTAGGATTTGCGACAGATAAAGCAAAATCGCGTGTTAATCGCGACAACTATCTGCAATATGTTGCGCCACAGGATTTGAAATCGTTTGGGTTAATCCCTGAAATTATAGGTCGATTGCCAATTTTAACGCACCTTAATCCTCTTGATAGAGAGGCATTGCGTAGGGTGTTGACAGAGCCCAACAATGCAATTACTCGTCAATACAAAAAATTGTTTGCAATGGATGGCGTTGAATTAGTTTTCACTGATGAAGCGCTTGATTTCATGGTAGACAAAGCGATAGAGTACAAGCTTGGCGCGCGTGGTCTTCGTTCAATAGTAGAAAATATTATGATTGATGCGATGTATGAAATCCCATCGACGAAGAAGAAAAAACTAAATGTTACGAAGGACTACGTTGTCGATAAATTGGCGGACACAAATCTGGATATGCTCTCGCAGACAATTGATTAATTATAGATTCTCTCTCCGCCCTATATCAATATAAAGTAACTCTTCAAAAAAAAGATTTATCAAAGAATATATAACGGAAAGCTATTAGTAATAACGACGTCGGTACGCTAATAAAAATTAAGCGATAAGGCGATAAAAACTTTACAACATGGTGAGTAAACAGCAATTGAGTGATGCACTCAAACTAAATTTCGGTTTTGACCATTTCAAGGGGAACCAAGAGGACATTATACTTTCATTAATGAAAGGAGATGATGTCTTTGTGCTGATGCCAACAGGAGGAGGCAAGTCACTGTGTTATCAATTGCCCTCATTATTGATGTCGGGGACGGCAATAGTCATCTCTCCATTAATTGCGCTGATGAAGAATCAAGTAGATGCGATGCGCAATTATAGTGAGGAAGAGGGGATAGCCCATTTCTTAAACTCCTCGCTCAACCGAACGGCAATAGAAAAGGTAAAGTCAGATGTCAAAGCGAAGCGTACGAAGTTGCTTTATGTGGCACCGGAATCATTGACAAAAGAGGAAAATATAGAATTTCTCAAGTCGATAGAAATTTCATTTTATGCCGTAGATGAAGCACACTGTATATCTGAATGGGGACATGATTTTCGTCCGGAATATCGACGAATACGCCCGATTATTAATGAAATACAGCGTCGCCCCGTTATTGCTCTTACCGCGACTGCAACTCCCAAGGTGCAGCATGATATTCAGAAAAATCTTGGAATGAATGATGCAATTGTTTATAAATCATCATTCAATCGACATAACCTATATTATGAGGTTCGACCGAAGACAAATAGTATTGATAAGGAAATTATCAAATATATTAAGAATAACCCAGGTCACTCAGGCATTATTTATTGCTTGAGCCGCAAAAAAGTTGAAGAACTGGCAGAATTGCTGGTGCTCAACGATATAAAAGCACTTCCATACCATGCCGGCATGGATTCAGTAACTCGTTCCGCCAATCAAGATGCATTTTTGATGGAGGATATAGATGTTATAGTTGCGACTATAGCATTCGGCATGGGGATTGACAAGCCCGATGTGAGGTTTGTAATCCATTATGATATGCCCAAAAGTTTGGAAGGGTATTATCAAGAAACCGGAAGAGCCGGACGCGATGGTGGCGAAGGTCGTTGCGTCACGTTCTATTCTGCAAAAGACCTCCAAAAAATGGAGAAATTTATGCAAAGCAAGCCGGTTTCCGAACAAGAAATCGGCAAACAACTTCTAATTGAGACTGCGGCCTATGCCGAATCGTCGCTTTGTAGAAGGAAGATGTTGTTGCACTACTTTGGAGAAGAGTTTGCACACGATAATTGCGGTAATTGTGACAATTGTTTAAACCCAAAGAAACAAGTGGAAGCAAAAGAAGAATTGAGCGCAGTGATTGAAACAATCATTGCACTTAAAGAAAAATTTAAAGCTGAATATGTGATCGATGTATTACTTGGCAAAGAAACAGCCGATATTAAATCCTATGGTCACGATGAAATAGAAATGTTTGGTTGCGAAGAGGGCACCGACTCGCGATTGCTCGCGGCTGTTATTCGTCAAGCGGTGATTGCAGGATATCTCGATCGTGAAATTGAAAACTTCGGAGTACTTAAGGTGACCGCCAAAGGTAAGAAATATCTTAATCGACCTACTTCCTTTAAGGTGGTGGAAGATGTAGAATTTGTTACCGAAGAGGAAGAAGGACCGGCACCAAAAGGAGGTGGCACATGTGCGGTCGATCCGGAGTTGTATTCAATACTTAAGGATTTGCGCAAAAAGATAGCAAAACAATATGATTTACCTCCCTACGTAATATTCCAAGACCCGTCGCTTGAGGCAATGGCAACTACATATCCAATAACATTGGAAGAGCTACAAAACATTACCGGAGTTGGTGCCGGTAAAGCCAAACGCTATGGCGAAAGTTTTATTAAAGTGATTAAAACTCATGTTGAGGAAAATGAAATCGAACGCCCGGAAGATTTGCGAGTTAGAAGTGTAGCGAATAAGAGCAAATTAAAAATTTCAATTATTCAGGCTATAGACCGCAAAATAGCGCTTGATGAGTTGGCAAATTCAAAGGGATTGGAATTTAATGAACTTCTCGATGAAGTTGAAGCTATTGTCTATTCAGGCACAAAAATAAATATATCTTATTTCCTCAATGAAATTATGGATGAAGATCGTCAACTCGATATTTATGAATATTTCAGAGAAAGTGAGAGCGATGATCTTGAATCAGCATTTCAAGAGTTGGGCAACGACTACACGGAAGAGGAAATACGTTTAGTAAGAATTAAATTCCTTTCCGAACAAGGTAATTGATGTTATTTTTCCAACTAAATCGCGATAGAGCAAATGGCTACAATACTAAAATATAAAAACGTAGAGATATTGCGCAAAGAGCTGATTGTGCTAAAAAAAGTCAGTTTTGAAATTGAGGAGGGGCAATTTGTGTTTCTCATAGGAAAAGTCGGTTCAGGGAAAAGCTCATTATTAAAGACGATTTATGCGGAAATTGGAATAGAAAGCGGTGAAGCACAGGTGTTTGACTACGATTTGCGTAAAATACGTAGAAAGGATATCGCGTATCTACGTCGACAGATAGGTATTGTTTTTCAAGATTTTCAATTGCTTACCGATCGCACTGTTTATGATAATCTACTTTTTGTGTTGCGAGCAACCGGGTGGAAAGATAAGAACGCGATAGAACAACGTATTGAAGATGTGCTAAAAGAGGTTGGTATGCTCAATAAATCGTATAAGATGCCTCATGAGCTATCGGGAGGAGAGCAGCAGCGTATCGTGATAGCACGTGCATTGCTCAATAAACCGCGTCTTATTCTTGCAGATGAACCAACCGGCAATCTCGACCCTGCAACAGCCAAGCAAATTGTCAACTCGTTGCAGGCAATCGCAGCTTCAGGAACAGCCGTGATAATGGCTACACATAATCATGGCTTTCTCGAAGAATTCCCGGGCAAAGTGTATCATTGCATTGACAAACAGATTGTAGAACAAGAATCGAATACAATAGTATCTGAGTAGATTAGAAAATAATAGTTAATTTAGATAAGAGCAATCATATGAAAAATCGGATATTATATATCTCTTTTATTGCATTAATGTGGGCAGGTTCAATCTCTGCCTTTGATTTGACATCCCTATTGAAAGGTGTAACATCGGGAACGGGTAGCGGTAGTAGTGCATCGGATATTGTCAATTCAATAGTAAATTCAATAACATCGACGAGTGTGAAATATAATGATTTGATAGGTTCTTGGTCATATTCAGCTCCCGCGGTGTCGTTTAGTAGTAGCAATTTAGTACAGAATGCCGGAGGAGTTGCAGCATCAAGCGCAATCGTTGCCAAACTAAAGCCATATTATACTAAGGCCGGTGTCCAAAATTTGAAGATTGAATTTGGTGCAGACTCTACGTTTGTAGGTCAAATAAATAAACTTAAAGTGCAAGGCACAGTGCAAATTGTTGATGAAGATACATATAAATTCAATTTCAAGGCATTTGGTAAGGTCCCTACCGGAAGTATCAATGCATTTGTTGAGAAAAATAGTTCAGGTATAAACATAACATTCGACGCCAAGAAGCTACTTAAATTGGCAGAAACAATAGTGTCAATATCAGGTAATGCAACGTTGCAAAAGGCTTCAAAGTTAGTAAATTCCTATGAAGGGGTGAATATTGGAGTTGCTCTAAAGAAAAACTAATTCCATTTTATGGCGGCAAAACGGAAAGGAGGGATACAACAGACTTTACGCAATTGGAAATACAGTTACAATCGTGCTATAATAGATTTACGACCATATACCCGATTTGTACTGAATTTCTTAGGCGTATTGGCGTTTATTGCTGCAATTTTCTGCATAATATCAGGTGCGGTTTATGTCGGATTTGATCACAATGAAACTGATGCAGGTCATTTAAGCGGAGTTATTAGAGTATGCCAGATTGTATTTATAATCAACGTTGTATTTAACATAGTACTTAAGCCGAAGGAAAATACTCGTAACTCTCGTTTACTTAAATGGATTGTTGATATTGCTATTTTACTTACACTTCCATCCCTGTTATTTCCTAATCCGCAAGGCACCTTGTTGGTAGCTGTAGAATCGATTGCTTACAACAAATGGGTAATATATGCGATTGTAGGAGCTTATGCAATAGTAGAGTTCAGTTATGGTTTGAATAAAATTCTTGACCGCAAAATCAATCCTTCGATGCTTCTTGCATCGAGTTTCCTGTTTTTTATCGTCATAGGGTCGTTTATACTAATGATGCCTCGTTGCACGGTTAATGGTATCAGTTATATCGATTCACTTTTTGTATCAACCTCTGCGATATGTATAACCGGATTAACACCGGTGGATGTTGCTACGACATTTACCCCTTTCGGGTTGCTAATATTGTCGATAATGATACAAATTGGGGGACTCGGGTTGATGACCTTCACCAGTTTTTTTGCTCTTTTTTTCTCAGGAAATAATTCAGTACATTCGCAAGTCATCGTTAAGGATATGATTTATTCCAAAACGATAAATTCGGTGCTCTCAACATTGCTTTACATTTTGGGCTTTACGCTTGCAATAGAACTGATAGGAGCAGTGGCGATTTTTTTCAGTATTCATGGCACGCTTGGGATGAGCCTTGAAGATGAATTGATATTTTCGGGCTTCCATTCATTGTCGGCATTCTGCAATGCGGGATTTTCTAATCTTGAAGGAGGGTTCTCCAATCCGGTGCTACTTCAAGCCAATCAATCTATTTACATCATAGCTTCAGTATTAATATTCTTTGGTGGTATAGGATTCCCGATATTAGTTAATTTGAAGTCGGCAATATTCCGTCATGTTCGTAATTTCTTTCGACGCATATTCCGAAAAAGACGACGTCATGAGCCGGCGCATGTCTACGACATGAACACAAAGATTGTACTTGTCACAACCTTGATAATATTTGCAGTTTCAGCATTATTGTTTTTTATTTTTGAGTACAACAATTCTTTGGCAGGAATGAGTGTGTCGGATAAAATCGTACATTCGATTTTCAATTCTTTCATACCTCGAAGTGCCGGATTTTCCTCAGTAAATCCTGCCGGATTTTTAAATATAACATTAATAATGATTGTTGTGTTAATGTGGATAGGAGGTGGCTCTCAATCAACAGCCGGAGGTATAAAAGTCAATACATTTGCGGTGTTACTACTTGAGCTGAAATCTGCTATAACCGGCAAGCGCGATGTGGTAGTTTATAATCGTACAATAGCACATGACTCAATACGCAGAGCCTGTGCAGTGGTATCACTTTCTATATTTGCATTTGTCGTTTATGCTATGTTGCTTGTGGCATTTGAACCATCATTGCCAGTCAAAGCATTATTATTTGAAACGGCATCGGCATTGTTTACCGTAGGTAGCTCATTGGGCATAACAGAAGAATTAAGTGATGCTTCAAAAATACTACTAAGTACGGCAATGTTCCTTGGGCGAGTAGGGTTAATATCTATGCTTATGGGATTTGCCGGTCAGCGTAAAGACCCGCCTATACATCACCCTGTCGATAATGTGATAATAAATTAATTTTAGATAGAATAAGCACTTAATAATTTCTTAAAATTATACAACTATGCGCTACTTGATAATCGGACTCGGAATTTACGGTACAAATCTTGCAGTTGACCTAACTGATATGGGGCATGAGGTAATCGGGGCCGACATCTCAGAACAAAAGGTTGAAGCAATTAAAGATTATATCTCAACCGCTTATATTATTGACTCAACAGATGAGCAATCGCTTAATGCTTTGCCTCTCAAAAATGTAGACCTTATTATAGTAGCAATAGGAGAGAATTTCGGGGCATCGGTCAAGACGGTTGCTTTGTTGAAAAAAATAGGGGGAAAGAAGATATATGCTCGTGCTATTGACGAACTTCATGAATCAATATTACAAGGACTGAAAGTAGACAGAATTTTGACACCGGAACAACGAGCCGCTAAAGACCTTTCTTATGAAATGGAACTTGGAACGCACGTTGATGTGCTACGTGTAGATAAAGAATATTATGTGCTTAATTTTACTGCACCTAAATATTTCTTTGGTATGAACTATAGTGAAATTACGACAGAACGAGCCTTCGGATTAAAGCTTATAGCTGCAACTCGGCCATATATGAAGGGAAATATCCTTGGACTCGATCACAAGGCTCAACGCCTTCTCGACATCAAAGATAGTGCCTTAAAAGTCGAGGAGGGTGATATATTTACGTGCTTTGGCTCAGAACGCAATTTCCGTAATATGTATCGCTACATTAATTAAGTATATAGTTGCCAAGATTCAAACGTGACAAATTGTAAGAACTCAGTAAATCCCCCAAAGATGAATGTGAGAATTAGAAATTTTATTTGATTCGGGATTTGGTATCATGATAAAAATGCTCGGTGAAATTATTTGAGTGATTTCACCGAGCATTGTATATAGTATTAGACGAAGAATCTTGCGTGGGGAACTAATCGTTGGGGTATTAATATCTACCACCATCTTTCATCGCTTGGGCGAGAAACGGAATAAAGCAAAGAATTATAATTATAATCGCCATAGTAGTAAAGTTTTAAGAGTGAATTATAGGGCTAAATTGATTTATACAGCAAAATTATTCCGATGGTGTGCGAGAATTTAGTACTGCGATGTTAAAATGTGTGAAATTTATTTTGCTTGCAAAAATAAATAGAGACTACCTGATTCAGATAGTCTCGTTGGGTCATATAATAGTGTGTTATTGTGTTGAAGATAGTTGCCTTATTTGTTTTTGAGTGCCTGTTCAATTATGGGTTTGGCAATTTGTTCCATTATTATGTAGCCTTCAATGGTGGGGTGAACACCATCTTTAGAGTATGCCGGAATAATGCCACGGTCGGGTTGAGATATCATTTGAGAGTAATAGTCGATATATGGGTATCCGTGTTGTTGTGCGTATTCTTTGATGCGAGCATTGAGGGAGGCTACTTTTTCGGCAACTTCTTTAATGTCGAGACGCCAATAGCAACTATTGGATGGGAGAAGTGAAGTTAGAATTACTTTGATGCCGTTTGCTTTGGCAATTTCGGCCATTGAAACAATGTTGCCGAATGTTGTGTCTTCGTTGTAGATATAGTTGTTTTGAGCTATGTCGTTGATACCGCCGTTGATGACTACTGCTTTAGGTTTGAGGGCGACAACGTCGCTGCGAAAGCGAACAAGGAACTGGTAGGTGGTCTGTCCGGAGATGCCTCTACCAATGAAATTGTTATCAGAGAAAAATTGCGGACGGAGGCTTGCCCAATAGTCGGTGATGGAGTTGCCGATAAACACTACGAGGTTTTCAATTTTTTCATGGTTGTTGATGATGCGTTGGTTGTCGGCATCATATCTTTGTAAATCCGCCCAATCGGATTCTGCATTCATGGATAATGCAGATGCGGATGCAAATGCTAATGTGAGGACTTTTTTTAATAAGGGATTCATAGTTGTATGGTCGGAATTTATATTGTAACTCGCTGGCGGTTGTTATAGCCTCTGAGTAAGAACCGGGAGAATTGATTTCTTCCACGATGAAAAATCACCGGCGATGATGTGATTCCGAGCTTCTGTTACGAGCCATAGATAGAATGCAAGGTTGTGGATAGACGCAATTTGCATGGCAAGAATTTCTCCGGCAATGAAAAGGTGTCGAAGGTAGGCTCGGGAGTAAGCACGGTCAACGTAGGATGGCCCATCTTCTTGAATAGGGGAGAAGTCGTCGGCCCATTTTTTATTTCGCATATTCATAATGCCGTGGGAAGTGAAAAGCATACCGTTGCGAGCATTTCGCGTTGGCATTACGCAGTCCATCATGTCGACACCACGTTCGATAGCTTCGAGAATGTTGGCAGGAGTGCCTACGCCCATTAAATATCGGGGACGATCGGCGGGTAGGATTTCATTGACAACTTCAATCATGTCGTACATCACTTCAGCCGGTTCGCCAACAGCGAGCCCCCCGATAGCATTACCTTCGGCTCCAAGGTCGGCAACAAATTTCGCTGATTCGCGACGAAGGTCGGGGTAGGTGCATCCTTGCACAATTGGGAAGAATGCTTGAGAGTGTTCGTAGCGAGGAGATGTGGCATTGAAGTGGTCCCAACCGCGTTTCAACCAACGATGGGTAAGAGCGAGAGACTTAGTTGCATAAGCACGGTCGGAAGTGCCGGGGGGGCACTCATCAAGAGCCATCATTATATCAGAGCCGATTGAACGTTGAATTTCAACGACATTTTCAGGGGTAAATAGGTGTTTTGACCCGTCGATATGAGAACGGAAGTAGGCACCTTCTTCTCGAAGTTTACGATTTGAAGATAGTGAAAAAACTTGAAAGCCCCCGGAGTCGGTCAGTATCGGACGATTCCACCCATTGAACTTATGAAGTCCACCCGCCTTTTCGATAATTTCCATTCCCGGGCGGAGGTATAGGTGATAAGTGTTGCCAAGAATTATTTTGGCATCAATATCGTTGAGCAGTTCATGCTGATGAACAGCTTTAACGGTGCCTTGGGTGCCGACGGGCATGAAAATAGGAGTTGGAATATCTCCATGGTCGGTGTGAACTATGCCGGCACGAGCATTGGAATGTTTATCTGTATTTAGGAGGGTAAATTTCATGATTATGAAGTTGCGAAATTTTGTTGTATATAGTCGAAAATATAGTTGTGGAATTGAAAACGTTCGGTTGTAGAGGAGAAAGCGGATTTATCTATTAAGATAAGTTCATCAAGGCGATTACCATATATTATCGTGTCGAGTATATCGCCCGGAGTGATAGATTTTATTTCCGATAGTTGGATTTGGAATTTGTAGGGTGGGCGCTCTTTGTGAGTGACAAGTGCTGAGATGTGGTCGTGATTTAGAGAGATGGTTGTGTCGCCTAAAGAAAGCATTACAATGCGCGGATTGAGTGCATAAAAATAATATACAAACATCAATACGGTGGGAATTATGATGAAAATCGCCATCATTGCCACAATTAAGTAAGCAATATCGATGATTATTCCCAGCGAGAGGAGGATGACTATTGCAGCCGCCAATAGATAAATATGACGGCTGAACCAACGCTTCATTATGCGACGGATATATGTGGTCGAAGAAATTGAGAAAGAGTTGGTTGACAATAGCATGATAAATAGAGTAGATGACAAAGGATGGACACGAGCTGCTGGCTATCGGTCCACCCTTTGTTATGTAGTAGATATTAGTCGAGTTTGTGAATTACAAGACCTGAACGAAGTTTGGGCTCAAACCAAGTAGTTTTAGGAGGCATAATATTGCCGGTGTCGGCAATATCAATAAGTTGTTTCATCGAAACGGGGTATAAAGCTAATGCTACTTTCATTTCGCCGGAATCAACTCTTTGTTTTAGCTCGCCAAGACCACGAATGCCACCAACGAAGTCGATGCGCTTATCGGAGCGAAGGTCGGTAATGCCGAGGATATCGCGTAGGATAAGGTCGGAAGAAACGGTGACATCAAGGCAACCGATAGGATCGTTGTCATCGTAAGTGCCTACATGGGGAGTTAGAGAATACCAATGTCCGCTGAGGTATAGTGCGAAATTATGGAGATGAGCAGGGTGATAAATTTCAGTACCCATGTCAACAACGTCGAAGTTGTCTTTCAAGCGATTGATGAATTCTTCATCTGAAAGGCCGTTGAGGTCTTTAACAACGCGGTTGTAGTCGATAATCTTGAGGTGAGAAGCCGGGAAAGCTACGGCAAGGAAGTAGTTATATTCTTCATCGCCACGATGGTTGGGGTTGTTTTTTGCTTTTTCATTTCCAACGAGAGCAGCGGCGGCTGTGCGATGATGTCCGTCGGCTATATAAAGCGATGGTATTTTCGCGAATTCCTCTGTAATAGCTTTAATTGTTTCGTCGTCGGAAATAACCCAGAAGTGATGGCCGAAACCATCGGGAGCAACGAAATCGTATTCCGGCTCTCCTGCAGTAACTTTAGTAATGATGCTCTGCAGCGTTTCGTTATCGGGGAAAGCAAAGAACACCGGTTCGATGTTTGCGTTGTTAATGCGAACATGTTTCATGCGGTCTTCTTCTTTGTCACGACGAGTTAATTCATGCTTTTTGATTTTGCCGGTCATATAGTCGTCGACGTTGGCTGCGATAACAAAGCCATATTGAGTGCGACCATCCATTGTCTGAGCGTAGATGTAGTATTTTTCATCTTCATCTTGAACGAGCCAACCTTGTTGTTGGAATTTGTTGAAATTTTCAACAGCTTTGTCGTAGACTTTGGGGTCGTGTTCATCAGTATTGGGCTCGAAGTCAATTTCGGGCTTTATGATGTGGTAAAGTGATTTGGGATTGCCTTCGGCTTCAGCTCTTGCTTCTTCGGAGTTAAGCACATCGTAGGGGCGTGAAGCTACTTCGGTGACCAACTGACGAGGAGGGCGAATACCACGGAAAGGTTTTATTTTTGCCATAGCAATTATTCTTTAAAATTTATGGAATGACATTAATAGGCAGTTGCATTATTGGCGAACGATAGTTTGGCTTCGGTCGGGACCAATTGACACAATTTTGATAGGAACTTCGAGTTGTTCTTCGAGGAATGAAATGTAGTCGCTAAATTCCTTAGGGAATTGCTTTTCATCTTTAAATTGAGTCATGTCGGTGAGCCAGCCGGGAAGATTGACATATACCGGTTTTATGTTAGAATCGTCGACAGTGAAAGGGAAAGTATCAACACGTTTGCCGTTTATTTCGTAGGCAACACATGCGCGTATTTCCGAGAATGTGTCGAGTACATCGCTCTTCATCATGATGAGTTGAGTAACGCCATTAATCATAATAGCGTAGCGTAGCGCTACGAGGTCAATCCAGCCACAACGGCGTTCACGACCTGTAACTGCACCATATTCATGACCGATATCGCGAATTTTTTTACCAGTTTCATCGAAAAGCTCTGTTGGGAATGGACCTGAACCTACGCGAGTGCAGTATGCTTTGAATATACCAAACACTTCCCCGATTTTATTGGGAGCAACGCCAAGACCACAACAAGCACCGGCGCTGATAGTGTTAGAGGATGTCACAAAGGGGTATGAACCGAAATCAACATCGAGGAGAGTGCCTTGAGCACCTTCACAAAGGATGGATTTGCCTTGGCGCAAGAGGTCGTTGATGAAGTATTCGGAGTCAATGAGGTCGTAGGTTAAAATATACTTTATAGCATCGAGCCATTTAGCTTCAAGTTCGGTGATGTCGGGATTTTCACCCATAGAAGCAAGTATGCTTAAATGACGGTCGCGAGCGGCTTGATAAGACGAAAGGTCGCCTGATTCCATATTGCCTAAACGAAGCCCGTTGCGTGATACTTTGTCGGTGTATGTCGGACCGATACCTTTGCCGGTAGTGCCAATTTTAGCTTTTCCTTTAGCCTTTTCGTTGGCGGCATCGAGAAGACGATGAGTAGGAAGAATAAGGTGGGCTTTACGAGAAATTTTTAGTACTTTTCGTAAATCGATTCCTGAAGCTTCGAGAGCTTGGGCTTCTTCTTGAAATAGTACGGGGTCGAGCACAACGCCGTTACCTATGATGTTGACTTGATTTTCTTGGAAAATACCGGAAGGGATTGAACGAAGGACATATTTTTTGCCATCAAATTCGAGGGTGTGTCCGGCATTAGGCCCACCTTGGAAACGAGCTACGGCATCGTAGCGAGGGGTCAAGACATCGACGACTTTGCCTTTGCCTTCGTCGCCCCATTGTAACCCGAGTAAAATATCAACTTTCATTGTTGTATCAATATATTGAAGTAAAAATGTTTATTATCAGCTTTATAGCTTATGTTGCTTTAAGCGTCGGCTACATTGCGAGCAAATGCCATAAACATAGAATTGGAAATATTCAGGAGTGAATGCTTGGTATCTACGTTGAGAAAGGGTAGAGAGCAAAAGCGGGTCCTTAATCTCCTTGACTTTGCCACATTTAGTGCATACGAGGTGCTGGTGGTTGGCGGCTGCTGTGTCGACAATTTTTTCAAACTGCGCGGGTTCGTTGCCGAAGCGGTGACGTCGCACGATACCTGCTTGAGTGAAAAGTTCTATTGTGTTATAGACTGTAGCTCTGCTGACGCGGAAGTTGCTCTCGGCCATCGCTCTACAAATAGTCTCGACATAGAAGTGCTTGTTCATCTGTAAAACCATACTGAGAATAGCATAGCGCTCCGGCGTGCGACGTAGTCGCTTCGCTGCGAGATAGCGGTCAAGAGTTTCTACTGCTGATGATTTTATTTTGTTGTCAGTCATAACAAACACAAAGTTAGTAAAATTTTTATATACGGCAAAATAACGATTGTAGATGTTTTTGATATTTAAGGAAAGAATGATAGCTTGGATGAGTGGGTGAAATGTTGTAAATTTGTAGGTCAAACCAAGAAGATAGTCGAAAATATGTCAAATAATATCATCATAAAGGGTGCACGTGTCAATAATCTCAAAAATGTTGATATTGAAATACCTCGCAACAAATTTGTCGTTGTAACCGGGTTGTCGGGTTCCGGCAAATCGTCGTTAGCTTTTGATACGCTATATGCAGAGGGTCAAAGAAGGTATGTTGAAAGTTTATCGGCATATGCTCGACAGTTTTTGGGACGTATGTCAAAGCCAGAAGCGGATTATCTAAAAGGCTTGCCTCCGGCAATAGCTGTTGAGCAAAAGGTGAATTCTCATAATCCACGAAGCACGGTAGGGACATCGACAGAGATTTATGACTATATGCGATTGCTATTTGCTCGAGTTGGTCGTACGTATTCTCCGGTCACCGGAATGCAGGTGAAAAAGCATACGGAAGAAGATGTAATCTCAGTGGCTCAAAGTTATCCTGTAGGAACTCGAATTGCAGTGACAACTCCGCTGTTGTTGGGCTTTGATAATGATGTGGAAAAAAGGTTGACAACGTTGCTTGGCGAGGGCTTTTCCCGATTATATCATGATGGGGAATTCGTGATGATAGAGGATGTGATAGCGCTATTGAAAAATGCCTCAGGAACTAAGAAAAAAAAGATTGATATATCGCATTATGAATTGCTGATTGACAGATTAGCTGTCGTAGAAGGTGGTGATGAGTTGTCGCGTCTTGTCGACTCGGTAGAAACGGCTTTTTTTGAGGGTGACAATCGTTGCTCGTTATATATATGGGGTGAAAATGGTGTGCATAGACATGATTTTTCTCATCGTTTTGAGGCTGACGGAATGACGTTTGTGGAGCCAAACGAGCAGTTGTTTAATTTCAATAATCCTATTGGAGCGTGTCCTAAATGTGAGGGATTTGGCAAAACTATAGGAATTGATGAAAATCTTGTAATCCCGAATAAGGCATTGTCGGTATTTCAAGATGCAGTAGCATGCTGGAAAGGGGAAAAGATGGGCGAATACAAGCGCCGATTTATACATATGGCGGCTCCATTGGGATTCCCGATTCATAAACCTTATGCCGACTTAACTGAAGCGCAAAAGAACTTGTTGTGGCATGGTAATACGGCATTTGAGGGTATAGACGGTTTCTTCCGAATGGTAGAAGAAAACCAATACAAGATACAGTATCGAGTGATGTTGGCTCGCTATCGTGGAAAAACGTTATGTCCGGAATGTAAGGGCACGCGATTACGCCCCGAAGTAAATAATATAAAGATTAATGGGAAAACTATAGTCGAACTCAATGCGATGCCGATTCGCGACTTGCGCAAATGGTTTGATGAACTATCGTTTACAGGGAACGAAGAGCGAATCGCCAAACGATTGTTGACAGAAATACGTAATCGTATTGGATTTCTCTCTGATGTAGGGCTGGATTATCTTACACTCAATCGAGGAGCGTCGACATTGTCGGGTGGAGAGAGTCAGCGTATCAACTTGGCAACTTCATTGGGGAGTAGCTTGGTTGGCTCGCTGTATATTCTTGATGAGCCATCAATAGGACTACATTCGCGCGACACTCAAAAATTGATTTCAGTGTTGCGACACCTTCAAGCAATCGGTAATACAGTAGTCGTAGTTGAACATGACGAAGAGATAATGCGTGCAGCCGACTATATTATAGATGTCGGACCGGAGGCCGGGCGACATGGGGGAGAAATAATATATCAAGGGGAGTTGTCAAATATTTCATCGGCAGAGAATAGTTATACGGCAAAATATTTGATGGGTGAAATAAATGTCCCGTTGCCGAAGGTGCGTCGTAAGTCAAGCTCGTATATAGAGGTTGTTGGTGCGATGCAAAACAATCTGAAAGATATCACAGTTAGATTTCCGCTTGGAATAATGACTGTAGTAACGGGAGTGTCGGGTTCGGGCAAATCAACGTTGGTCAGGGATATATTATATCGGGCTATGTTGCGCCATTTGGAGCAGCAGACAGATGCTCCGGGAGCATTTAAGGAATTGCGTGGCGATATTGATCGAGTGCAAGCTGTTGAATTTGTCAATCAAAGTCCGATAGGAAAATCAACTCGTTCAAATCCGGCTACGTATCTTAAAGCCTATGATGAAATACGCCAGTTGTTTGCTTCTCAGCAAGGAGCAAAGCAGATGGGATTTCCTGCCAGCTATTTTTCATTTAATGCCGAGGGTGGACGATGTGAAACTTGTAAGGGTGATGGCGTAATTAATATTGAGATGCAATTTATGGCCGATATTTCAATTACCTGTGAGGACTGTCATGGCAAGCGCTTTAAACGTGATGTTTTGGAAATAGAATATCGAGGCAAGAATATATATGATGTACTCGATATGACAGTGAATCAGGCTATTGAATTTTTTAGTGCAAAAGATGGCTTGACAGAACGTAAGATAGTGAAACGACTGCGTCCATTGCAAGATGTAGGGTTGGGGTATATAAAATTGGGGCAATCATCCTCTACTTTGTCGGGCGGTGAGAATCAGCGTGTTAAGTTGGCCTATTTCTTGTCGTTGGAAGGACAGAAACCAACGATGTTTATATTTGACGAGCCAACAACTGGGTTGCATTTCCATGATATTAATAAACTTATGGATTCGTTTAATCGTCTGATAGCTCAAGGACACACGGTAGTTATAATTGAACATAATATTGATGTGATAAAATGTGCCGATCATATCATAGATATAGGTCCGGAAGGGGGCGATAATGGAGGAAGAATAATTGCCGAGGGCACTCCGGAAAGTATTGTTAAAATACCGGAGAGCTATACGGGAATGTTCCTAAAAGAAAAATTGTAGGGGAATAAACGTAGTTATTATTGAGATGCTTTTCGGTAGAGTATAACAGCGACTATCGAGTAAATGATGTTGGGAATCCACATTGCCACTCGCGCAGAAGTGAGTCCTGAAACTGCAAAAGAAGAAGTCACAGTCATAAATAATAAGTAGCTGAACGCAAGCACAAGCCCCAATCCGAGGTTAACGCCCATGCCACCTCTCACTTTGCGCGACGATAGTGATAACCCAATGATGGTGAGAATAAATGCTGCCGCAGTCATTGCATATCTGCGTTCAAGCTCAATTTCAAAAGATTTTATATTGGCAACCCCACGTTCTTTTTGTCGTCCGATATATTCTTGTAGCTCGGGAGTAGTGAGCATCTCATGATCGTTTTTTGCAATAAGGAAGTCGCGAGGTTGAATCTGAATAATTGTATCGAGGGTGTATCCTTTGCGAATGAGCTCGCGATTGCCAGCAAAATCTCGGATTATGTAGTCGCGTACTTGCCAATTGTAGGCGGTGTCGTATTTGATAGTTTGAGCAGATAGACGAGATACGAGTTTTTTCTCCTCAAATTTTTCAAGTGAAAATTTGTAACCGGTTTTAGAGGTATTGTCGTAGCGCTGGATGTATGCAATTTCTCCCGGAGTCACTTGCAACATGATGTTGCTACCAAAATCCACTCGCTTGTTTTTGACGTAAGTGTTAGTGTATTCAATGCGTTTAATATTGGCAGGAGGAATTACGTAGGCAGAAAGGATAAAAGTGAGTATAGCGATAACGGTAGCTGAAACTAAGTAAGGGCGAGTGAGTCGTCGGAAGCTCATGCCGGAAGACAGCATGGCTATAATTTCAGAATTACCGGCAAGTTTCGAAGTGAAAAATATTACGGCAATGAAAGTGAATAGTGGTGAGAATTGGTTGGCAAAGTAGGGGAGAAAGTTTAAGAAATAATCGCAAATTGTAGCTTTGAATGGGGCTTTTATGAAAGCATCGAGTTTCTCGTTGATGTCGAACATTACAGTAATAGCCAAAATAAGAATTATGGCGAAAATGTAGGTGCCGAGAAATTTACGAATTATAAATCGGTCTAATATTTTAAACGGATTGTTCATTAGCCCAAAGTGCGATAATGTTATATAATTAAGCAAGCCCGATGCCGATGTAGAGCATCGGGCATTGCGTTAAATTAGCGATTTAAAATTTAGTTTTTGTTGATTTCAGCGTTGATTTCGGGCGCTTTTTTAATCCCGTCGCGGATGAGCAATGCGTCGATTGAGGGGTCTTGCCCTCTGAATTGACGATAAAGTTTAGCGGGATTGTCGGTGCCACCTTGAGTCAATACATTGTTTAGGAATTCATCAGCGGTATTTTTGTCGAAGATGCCGTTTTCTTTGAATTTTGCAAAAGCATCGGCATCAAGAACTTCAGCCCATTTGTAACCGTAGTAACCGGCAGCATAGCCTCCCGAGAAAATATGAGAGAATGTGGGCGAAAAAATCAGATTATCAACGGGTTCGAAAATCTCGACCTGCTTAGTGGCTTGACGTTCGAGCGCAACGGCATCTTCAATAGGCTGAGTGGCATCGTGCCAAGCCATATCTGTGTAGCCAAATCCAAGTTGACGAATGCAAGCGTAAGCGGCTCCGAATTGAGCGGAACGAATTATTTTATCCACGAGTTCTTGTGGGATAGTTTCGCCTGTGATGTAGTGGCGAGCAAATCCATCGAGGAATTCTTTTTCGGTTAAATAGTTTTCATTGAATTGAGACGGAAGTTCAACAAAGTCGCGGTATACATTAGTTCCGGAAAGCGAAGCATATGTAGTGTTGGCGAGTAATCCGTGAAGAGCGTGCCCGAATTCATGTAAGAAAGTTTCCACTTCGTAGGGAGTGAGAAGAGAGGGCTTATCGGCAGTTGGTTTTGTGAAGTTCATCACGATTGAAACCAAAGGACGCACGTTTGTGCCGTTTTCATCAACATATTGTTCGCGGAAAGAAGTCATCCAAGCACCGGGACGTTTTGATGCACGAGGGAAGAAGTCGGTGTAAAGTATACCCACTAAGTCTCCGTTAGGATATCGCACTTCATATGCTTTGACATCGGGGTGATATACTTGGATGGAATCGTTTTGAGTGAATGTAATACCATAAAGCTTTGTTGCCAATCCGAATACTCCATCAACGACATTGTCAAGTTGGAAGTAGGGACGGAGTTGCTCTTCGTCGAAAGAGTATTTCGCATTTTTAAGTTTGTTGGCATAGTAGCTATAATCCCACGGTTTGATTGAAATTGTTTTACCTTCAATTCCCGACGCAAAATCAGTCAATTCGTCAAGTTCAACTTTTAGCGCGGGCATATAGGCATCGCGAAGGCGATTTAGGAGATTATAAACCCCATCGGGAGTTTCAGCCATAGTGCGTTTGAGGTTGTGTTCTGCAAATGTTTTGCTACCGAGCAGATTTGCTATTTGACGACGTAGCTCGGCGATGCGCTTCATGTTCTCGATGTTATTATATTCGCCATTAGTGTTGCGAGAATTGTAAAGTCGATAGAAGTGTTCGCGCAAGTCGCGGCGTTCGGAGTATTTGAGGAATGCCATATATGTGGGCTGTTGGAGGGTGAAAAGATATTCACCATCTTTCCCTTTTTGAGAAGCATCGGCAGCAGCTTGCGATACTATTCCATCGGGTAGTCCGGAAAGATCCTCTTTTTTTAGCCAAATTTCGTAGGTGTTGAGCTCTTTAAGTACGTTTTGTCCGAATATTGTAGTTAATTCGGAGAGCTCGGCAGATAGTTTGCGAAAAGTTTCGCGGTCGTCGCCAATAAGGTTAGCACCATTGAGCGCAAATGAATCATATGTTTTCTGCAAAAGCATTAATTGCTCAGTGTTGAGGTTGAATTTTTCGCGATTATCGTAAACCTCTTTTATTCGTAGCCATAGGCGTTCGTTAAGAGCAATACTTGTAGAAAAGTCGCTTAATTTAGGAGATACTCGTAATGAGATTTCCATCATTTCGTCATCGGAGTTGGCGTTAAGAAGGTTAAAGAAAACCGATAACGCTCTATTTAAATCCTCTCCATTTCGCTCAAGTGCCACTATTGTGTTTTCGAAATCGGGAATTGAGCGTTGGTTGCATATTGCTTCAATACCTTGCAGCGCTTTTGCTATGCCGGTGTCGATAGCTTCTTCATATTGAGAGTTATTGATGCTTTCGAAAGGCACGGTGCCAAAAGGTGTACTAAATTCTTTAAGAAGAGTGTTTTCTGCCATCGCTGTCGCGGATATAGTTATTAAAAGTGATAAAAACAGTTTTTTCATGCTGTAGAATTTAATTAAAAGTTAGTACAAAAGTACTCAATTATTTCATAAACACCAAATAGACTGCAGCTATAAGAAAAGCAAAGGCAAGATAGTGATTCCAGCGAATTTCAAACCCTTGAAAAGCAAAAGAACAAAAAATCACAAATACAATCAGTGTAATAACTTCTTGCATGACTTTAAGCTGCATAAGAGAAAAGGGACCACCATTCCCTTCAAACCCGATACGATTGGCCGGAACTTGGCACATATATTCAAGTAGAGCGATGCCCCAAGAAAATAGAATGACCATGATTAATGGCCAATTCTTTGATATGCCTGATTCTCCTAATTTAAGGTGTCCGTACCAAGCAAAGGTCATGAAAATGTTTGAGACAACGAGAAGGAGAATAGTTATAATTGCGGGAGAGATGCTGAGCGATAAGAATGATGTAACCATTGCAGTTGAGGTAATTATTTCTGATTAGTGCGAAAACGCTGATAATTATTTAAACTTTTACTTTTATTTTCGTTTGAAATGCGCTGTAATTCATGCATTTTTATGAACCACTGCTGATTTTTCTTGTAGAATACTTTTCCTTTGAGCAGCAAGTTGTTGCGCGAAGCCTGGCAGCCACCCAAGTCGTCGGCAATTAGGTTGTCGGGAAGAGAGTCTAATGTTACCGGTTGAGTAATGCCGCACGGAGGATATCCCATCAATGTCCACATTACCATTTGATTTGTCTCGTCGGGGGAATTTACACCTTCAATTGCAATGCTTGCGGAGGTGGAATGTCGCGGGATAAAATCTTTGTCGAGTACGATTTCTTCTAACGATTTGTCAGAACCATCGGGGGAATAATAAAATGAGCGAGAAAGGGAGTCGGTAAGTAGTTCCGGTGATATGTCGGAATTTTCGATGTGGGGGGTGAGTAGGTGGCAGGCGTTGTCGTATCTAACATGGCCCAATCCGCCATCGCCACCGCTTACAGAGAAGTTAGTTCGAATAATGATACGATTTTGGCTATCAAGAGGATAGAATGTAAAGTTTAAATCATCAGTTTCAAAAAATCCGCCGTTACCATGAGCGTCAATAACTCCGAAATTGGCTTCTACGCCAAGAGGTTTTGGTAGAGATTTCAAGAGGTTGTGGAAGTCATCGACAGTGGTGCAATAGGCTAAAGCTTTAGTCATCAAAATTCCTTCTCGGTCTTTCCAATTATCGGCGGGATGATTGAGATTGTAGGAGGCGGTATTCATTATTGCGAATCCTGCGTCATTATAGCCAATCCATGCTTCAGCCGCAATAGTGTCTTGACTATTATATAGAGCTACATAGGCATGCGTCGAGTCGGTTGCTTCAGTGATTGCAACATAGTTGACAAGGTGGGATGTGTCGCGATTTTTCCATAAGATCGGTCGTCCGTCGCGAGTGAGAGCTCCGGAAATTATTGCGGATGTACAAGCTAAAGAATATAGCCCGGACAATATAGCGATGCATAGGGTCAAAAAGTTCCTCATGAGAGTAGGGGGTAATGTATATTTTTTACAAAGATATATGGAATTTTTTTTTGTGCTGATAAATATTTATGTTAAATTTGAAATTGTTATGAAAAAAGAGGAATATATATATAGCTTAGATATCGATGTCAGAGACTATGAACTCGACTCCGAGGGTATAGTGAACAATGCTAATTATCTGCATTATCTGGAGATGACGCGTCATGAATTTTGCAAAACATCGGGAATGTCGTTTGATGAAATGCGACGACAAGGTATAATACCGGTATTGAGTAGAGTTGAGATTGATTATGTCACATCGCTCGTGTCGGGAGATAGAATGACCAGTTGTTTGAATTTGTCGCGCAAAGGTCCGCGATTTGTATTTCAACAAGACATTTATAATCAACGAGGAGAAGTTGTCGTAAAGGCAATAGTATCGGTAGTGACATTGGAAAATGGGCGTTTGAGTCGAGGTGAAGCGTTGGCTAAAGTGTTTGCTCAATTTTTATAGGATATTAACCCCAACTTATTGAATGGCAAATTCTAATCGAAATAAAGATTTCAAGGAACGCTGTTATAGGTTGGCGTTTTCGATGTTGCGTGGAGTAAACCCAATGACAGGGAATGCGCTACTGCAACGAGTGCATAGTGAGGAGGCTTTTTTTACATCTTCGGCATCACAGTTGTGTGCGATAATGGAGACAAGGTCGCCACTATTTGAACAAGAATATCGCGATAGCTTGCTTGATGCAGCTGAAAAAGAATTAGTTTATAATGATGCTCACAATATCAGAGAATTATATTTTACAGATGAAGATTACCCGCATTTATTGCAACAATGTGGCGACGCTCCGTTGATGCTCTACAGTTTGGGCGATTGTGATTTCAACGGAAGCCATTTGGTGAGTATCGTAGGAACTCGCCATGCTACGGCCTACGGAGTTGATTTTGTCAATAGATTGGTATCGGATTTGGCAACGAAGGTTGGGAATGTGGTGATTGTCAGTGGGCTGGCGTATGGTATTGATATCGCGGCACATAGAGCGGCAATATCGGCAGGTTTGCCGACGATAGGAGTCGTAGCGCACGGTTTGAACACTATATATCCGTCGGCGCATCGTAATGATGCGGCACGAATGGTGAAAAACGGCGGGATGCTCATGTCGGAATATCGTCACGACGCGCCAATTCATAAAGGAAACTTCTTGTCACGAAATAGGATTGTTGCCGGAATTGCTGATTGTGTAGTTGTAGTAGAATCAGCCGAAAAAGGGGGAGCTCTGATAACTGCACGTATATCGTCAGAATATTCGCGAGATGTGTTCGCATTGCCCGGTCGCACTTCGGATTTATATAGCAGGGGGTGCAACACTTTGATAGCACATAATGTGGCACATTTAGTGACGTCGGTTGATGATATGATTGAAGTGATGGGTTGGGAGACGAACGATTCAGGAGATGGAGTACAAAAAAGCTTGTTCCCCGAATTGACTGCCGACGAAACGAAAATAGTTGAATATTTGCGAGAAAAGGGTGATGCGCGAATAAATAATATTTCGGTAGATACCGGTATCGCAATGTCGCGATTAATGCCTTTGATGGTAAACTTAGAGTTTAAAGGAGTGGTGATGAATTTCCCCGGAGGCTCGTATAGGTTATCGTAATTGCATAATACAATTTAGAGATTATTTGTTATAAATATAGAAGTAAAACATTAAATCATATACTATTATGAAAAATAAGATTATTCCTGCATCCGAACTTATTATAAATTCAGACGGCTCGGTGTTTCATATCCATTTGTTGCCCGAACAACTTACCGATAGAATAATATTGGTTGGAGATCCCGGTCGTGTTGATTTGGTGGCTTCGTTTTTTGATAGTAAAACTTTTGAGGTCAGCTCACGCGAGTTTCACACTATAGGAGGTACTTATGCCGGCAAACCGATAATGTGTATCAGCCATGGCATAGGTCCGGATAATATTGATATTGTGATAAATGAGCTCGATGCGTTGGCAAATATAGATTTTTCTACACGCGAAGTTAAGGCTGAGCATCGTCAATTGACTATGGTGAGAATAGGGACATCGGGGGCGTTGCAACCGGAATTGTCGTTGGGAACACCTGTAATTGCCGAGAAATCAATAGGATTTGATGGAGTGCTTAATTACTATGCGGGTCGCAATGAAGTGGCTGACTTGGAATTTGAAAAAGCATTCTGTGAACAGACGGATTGGAATCCGTTGTGTGCGCGTCCTTATGTAGTTGATGCCGACCCCGAACTTGTTGAGCGTATCGGAAAAGAAGATATGGTGAGAGGTAATACAATCTCGGCAGTAGGCTTTTATGGCCCACAGGGAAGAGAGTTGAGATTGCCATTAGCGCGTCCGGAATTTAATCGCTCGATAGAGCAATTCCGTTTCAATGGGCGCAAAGTGACTAACTATGAAATGGAAAGTGCTCCGTTGCAAGGTCTTGGTAAGATGTTGGGACACAAAGCTATGACAGTTTGCTCAATTATTGCCAACCGCATGAATAATAATGCGACCTCCAACTATAAGACCGCAATTCGTGACCTAATAGGTACAGTGCTTGATAGAATTTAATTGAGATTTATTGATATGTTAATGCCTTTAATATGGAATATAATCACCGGGGAAATATAAAGTTTAAATTGCTATTCTTTATTGTTTTAGCATTGGTTGTTTTCGGTTGTGTTATAGGTTACAATTACTATAATAATACCTATTTGCCGGAAAAGAAACTAAATGAAGCAATTACTGATGTTAAGTCTAAATTTAACTCTGATAATGATTCGCTAAAAGCGGAATATGCGTTTTATTTATTAGAAAAGAATCATAAATGGGGTTATGACGGAGTTAACGATGCAGATATAAATCTAAAATTGAAGGAATATCAGGATAGTTCATTTCAATATATAGAGGCTAAAGCATTTGTCGGAGAGCCTGAGATGCAATACCTTTTAGGTAAATTGTATTATTGGGGGGATAAACGTTATAATTTTGTTAACTCTGATGAAGTTAAAGCTGCTTATTGGTGGAATGAGGCGGCAAAAAATGGATATATTAAAGTATTACTGTCCGCTAAAACTTGAATGCGGCAAAATAACATAGCTCGGACGCTGAT
>CAYWXG010000020.1:0-40482 GCA_964462445.1 uncultured Barnesiella sp.
ATCGCTAATCACCAAATTTTCAACTAATTATATTTCATCGAACTCACGTTAATTACCTCTCAACTCCCAGTAACAATCTGGTATTAGGCAATCGGTGAACCTACTGTTGCAGACGCCATCTTGGATCGTATTGTTCACACTGCTCACCAAATAGAACTAACGGGCGAGAGTGTGCGCAAGATAATGGGTAATAGAAAATAATTTAATCAATAATTTACCCCGTCAGCCAAAACGTTCTTAGGGTCAATTCCCAAAAATTTTAAGGGGTCAGCCACACACTACTTCGCACGGCCCAAAAACAGCAAATTTTCCAAGGGAGCCCAAGAACCGTCTCCATAGCGGTTGACGTTGTCATAACCTTCTAATGAAGTTTAAACTTGAGTGAGTAGCGTCCAATTGACCATATCGTCGGATACGAGAACAGGTATACCAATGTAGTGGAATTCCGAGCATATGAGATAGTATTTGTCGCCAACGCGAATGACATCGGGGTCGGAATAGTCGGCTGCAATTACAGGGTTTGCGAAAGTGCCGTCACCTTGGTCGCCCCAGCGAGAATCGGTTGGGGTAAAATTATCGGTGCCAGAGCCTAAATTCTGCCCTCCGGAGAAAAGCCCCATGTGGGTGTCGTTGGTGTATGCACCAAGAACAGGACGTGAACGATGAGTCCCGGGGAAGAATTCCTGCTCAGATTCGGGACCATCTCCTACTTTTTCAAAAGTAGCAGGTGTCACTGCATATGCAGATGTGGCAAAAACCAATGATATCAGGAAAAATAAAAAATTGTGTTTCATTTAGGTATGGATTTTTGGATTAATATTCAAATTATTAAGATATGCAAAAATATATTCAGCAAAAGAGGAAAACAACCTCAAATTGAGTAATATTTTTTAAAATTAAGTAAATTTGAAGCAAATGTGTCAAAAATAATACAGAGAACAGACTAAAATGGAAATAATAGTGAAAGATTTTTTATTCATGGAATTTTTGAAGATGCAATAAAAGTGGAAAGTAAAAATATAAATCTTCAAAATATAAGCCAAATTAAATTTGAATAGAATAAGGAAAATGCTTAACTTTGCATTTGCTTTAATAGCCGAGATAAAGCAAGAAATTAAGCAATATGGAAGTTTTTGAGAAATTATTGTCGCCCGGTAGCGTGGAATTGGCGAGTACAATAATATTGTACTCGTTTGTAATTGCAGTAGGTATATTGTTGGGCAAGATTAAGTTTGGTGGAGTCTCGTTAGGAGTGACCTTCGTGTTGTTTGTGGGTATTATTTTAGGACAGTTTGGATATACTGCCGATGCGAATGTTATAAAATTTATCCGTGAATTCGGTCTTATATTGTTCATATTTGCGATAGGTCTACAGGTGGGTCCGGCATTCTTCTCATCATTTAAGGAGGGAGGAATAAGGCTTAATATGTTGGCAGTGCTCGGAGTAGCGCTTAATGTGGCAATAGTTCTTGCAATATATTATATTACCGGTGATACATCGATGGAAGAGCTTGTCGGAGTTATGTCGGGAGCGGTGACCAATACGCCCGGACTTGCAGCGGCACAACAGACTGTGGGTAATGCTGAAGCAGTGGATACAATGGCGCGTGGATATGCCGCCGCCTATCCACTTGGAGTAGTAGGGATTATTTTGGCAATGCTAATAATTAAATGGGCATTCCGCATTAAAGTCAGCGATGAAATCTCGGCAATAAATAAGGAGCGTGAAGAATCGCAACTTAAACCCTATATAACCTCATTTGAGGTGAAGAACGAGCGTCTGGAAGGGATGTCGTTGTTGAAATTGCATGATGTAATAACGTGTAATTTCGTTGTGTCGCGACAGATGGATACGAATGGTAATATTATAATACCTACTTCACAGACGCAGATACATAATGGCGATAAGTTGTTGATTGTTATGTCGGCACAAGATTTGCCGAAGTTTGCAGCGGTGCTTGGCGATGAGATAGAAATGGATTGGGAAGCAGTAACGCCGAGTGAGGTAGTATCGCGTCGTATTTTGATTACAAAGAGTGAATATAATGGCGTGGCACTTGGGACACTGCGCTTGCATAATGGCTATAGATTGAATGCTACACGAGTTAATCGAGCGGGAGTTGATTTGTTGGCTTCACCCGGATTGCGTCTGCAGATGGGTGATAGGTTGACAGTTGTAGGTCAATTGGCAGATATCGAGCGTCTTGCTACAAAGTTGGGTAACTCGTTGAAGCGATTGAATCAACCGAATTTGGTGACAATCTTTGTCGGAATCCTCTTTGGTATATTATTGGGTTCAATAGATGTAGGTATGGGCATGAAGCTTGGGCTGGCAGGCGGTCCGTTGGTTGTTGCTATATTGTTAAGCCGCTTCGGATATAAATTTAAATTGGTAACGTATACATCTTCATCGGCATCTATGATGTTGCGTGAATTGGGCATTTGTTTGTTCCTTGCCTCGGTAGGTATTGCCGCAGGTGACGGCTTTGTTCAAAAGGTATTCAATGAAACCGGAATGTGGTGGGTGATTTGGGGCTTTATGATTACCATAATCCCGCTAATAATTGTAGGTTCAATAGCTCGTGGGGTGTACAAAATAAACTTCCTTACAATAATGGGTTTAATGTCGGGCGGTTGTACCGATCCCCCTGCGTTGGCATATGCAAATAATTCGACAGGGAATGATGCGCCTGCTGTAGCATATTCGACAGTGTATCCGTTGACAATGTTCCTTCGAGTAGTTGCTGCACAAGGTCTTGTGCTTGCCTTCTGCTCGTAAAAAGAATAAAAAATAAATAGCATGGGGCTCTAAGTAGAAGTGGAGCCCCATGCTATTTTGATTAAGTAGAAGTCTATGAGCGTAAGGTATTAATAATAGACATTATAGCTTAAAGATTTAGTTGGTGTATAATTTCGAGTAGAGAGTCGAGAGGCTGGACTCCGGATCTACGCCATACGATTTCGCCGTTGTGAAAAAGGATTAATGTCGGCATTGATTGTACTTTATAGGATAGCGCGAGTTCTCGATTTTTGTCAACGTCGATTTTGACGATTTCAACTTTATCACCGATTTTTTCGGAGAGTTGCGCTAAAATGGAAGACTGCATTTTGCAAGGTCCGCACCAGGTGGCAAAGAAGTCGACAAGTACCGGTCGAGTTCCGTTGATGATTTCAGATAGTTTGTTCATAGTTGAAATATTTAGCAAATTATTAATTCCAAAGGGGGAGAATCGAAGGTCGAACCGAATGTTTAAAAGTAATTAGGGGTAGTTGTTGGTGGAAAATTTCTTTATTTTGTACGAAAATATAACAAAATGGAAGGATAAATAGTTTTGGAATGAAAATAAAACATAGTGAATGTTGCGAAAAAATATGTTTTTTCGTAGCTTTGCAGTCAGAAATAAGAATATGGCACGCATAAACCTCGCAGGTGTGGGAGTAGCGTTGGTTACCCCATTCCGACAAGACAAAAGTATAGATTTTGATGCCCTCGGGCGATTGCTTGAGTACCAGATAAAAAATTCGATAGATTATATAGTGGTACTCGGTACGACGGCTGAAACACCGACACTTGATGCAGAAGAGAAGCGTCAGGTGCGAGAGTATGTTTCGCAACGAGTAGCGGGAAGAGTACCATTGGTGCTTGGAGTCGGAGGCAATAATACAATGGCCGTAGCTCGTGAATTGGAAACGACCGATTTGAAGGATTATAGTGCAGTACTGTCGGTAGTTCCGTATTATAATAAACCATCACAGGAGGGTATTTATCAACATTATGTAGAGATAGCGCGCAGGTCGCCACTGCCGGTGATATTGTATAATGTTCCGGGTCGTACGGGGGTAAATATGACGGCAGAAACTACGCTTCGACTTGCACATGAATTTGAAAATATAATAGGGATAAAGGAGGCTTCGGGTAATATCTCACAAATGGATGAGATAATAAAGCATAAGCCGTCGGATTTTATGGTGATATCGGGGGATGATGGCATAACGTTCCCTCTTATTACGTTGGGAGCCGTAGGCGTTATCTCCGTTATAGGCAATGCATTCCCTAAAGAGTTTTCTAAAATGGTTAGATTGGCTCGAGAGGGGAGTTATGATAGGGCGTTGATGATTCATCATCGCTTCACTGAATTGTTCAACTTGCTTTTTGTAGATGGTAATCCGGCAGGAGTTAAGTGTGTATTGCATGCTATGGGTATGATAGAGAACGAATTGCGTTTGCCGCTTGTGCCTACGCGATTGACTACCTATGAGCGGATACGCAGAGTTTTGTCGGAGCTCGGATAGAAAATCGGAAATATTAAAATATTGAAAAATCGAGGGTCGGTAAGGCTCTCGATTTTTTTTGAGCGAAATTGAAGAAATTGGGGTGAAAATAGCAAAATCAGAACTATCGCTTGAGGGTAGATTGCTCGAATTTCGAGAGGCGTCGTTTTGATGAATTTGCAAGTAAAAATATGCTTAATTTGTGGCTAAAATAGGGCTTGTTTTATTTGGAAAAACGTTATTTATTTTGTATCTTTGCAAAGATAGTGGGCATCTGAATGGGTGACTGAATATCAATAAGTTTGGTCGGCAAAGATAAGGGTGTAAGCCTATTAGTTGAGCGCTTGAATCGAAGTTGGCGAAAGGAAAAATAGTATAAAAGAAAAGCAAAAACGAAATAGAAAAATAAAATACTATGTCAGAAGAAATTGAGGAATATAGCGCGAGTAATATTCAAGTGTTGGAAGGGTTGGAAGCAGTGCGCAAGCGTCCGGCGATGTATATTGGGGATATCAGTGCAAAGGGCTTGCACCATTTGGTTTATGAAGTGGTAGACAACTCAATTGATGAGGCGCTGGCAGGTTATGCAACGCACATTGATGTTACGATAAATGAAGATAATTCGATTACCGTTGTTGACAATGGTCGTGGTATCCCTGTGGATATGCACGAGAAGGAGAATAAGAGCGCGCTTGAGGTTGTGCTCACAGTGCTGCATGCCGGTGGTAAATTTGACAAAGGCTCGTATAAAGTGTCGGGCGGTTTGCACGGTGTAGGTGTGTCGTGTGTGAATGCGTTGTCATCCTATTTGCGTGCGGAAGTGTGTCGCGGCGGTAAGATATATGCTCAAGAGTATTCTCGTGGTATTCCGAAAACGGAGCTTATGATTGTAGGGGAAACGGAAAAAACCGGTACAACAGTGACATTCCTCCCTGATTCAACGATTTTTACTGTGACCGAATATAGCTATGATGTGCTTGCTAATCGTCTTCGCGACCTTGCTTTCCTTAATGCAGGGATACATTTGTCGTTGACCGATAAACGCCAAGTAAACGACGCGGGCGAAGTGAAGCGCGATGATTATTATTCAGAAACCGGACTCCGCGAGTTTGTTCAATATATCGACTCAAATAAGGAATCACTAATCAATGATGTGATTGACTTAACAACTGAGCGCCAAGGAATTCCGGTTGAAGTGGCATTGACATATAATTCTTCGTATAATGAAAATGTGTTCTCATATGTCAACAATATCAATACGATAGAGGGAGGAACGCACTTAACCGGTTTCCGTCGCGGTTTGACTCAGACGCTTAAGAAATATGCCGAAGACAATAAGATGCTTGAGAAAGCAAAGGTTGAAATCTCGGCAGAAGACTTCCGTGAAGGATTGACCGCAGTAGTGTCGGTTAAAGTGATGGAGCCTCAGTTTGAGGGTCAGACAAAAACCAAACTTGGAAACAACGAAGTGATAGGTGCAGTGCAGACTGCGGTGGCAGATGCGCTTCGCAACTATCTTGAAGAGCATCCAAAACAGGCTCGTACGATTGTTGACAAGGTGATATTGGCGGCGCAAGCTCGTCAGGCAGCCTATAATGCACGTGCGAAAGTGCAACGCAAATCGCCTCTTTATGGAGGTGGACTTCCCGGCAAATTGGCAGATTGCTCATCGAAGAACGCTGAAGATTGCGAATTGTTTATCGTCGAGGGAGACTCGGCAGGTGGTACTGCAAAGAGTGGTCGCGACCGCCGATTCCAAGCAATTTTGCCGTTGCGTGGTAAAATTCTCAACGTAGAGAAAGCTATGGACCATAAGGTGTTTGACAATGAGGAAATTACCAATATGTTCCGAGCATTGCGCGTCACAATTGGTACGGAAGAGGACCCTAAAGCTGCAAATCTTGCCAAACTTGCTTATCACAAGATTATAATCATGACCGATGCCGATGTCGATGGTTCGCACATCGCAACATTGTTGATGACATTCTTCTATCGCAAGATGAAGCCGATTATCGAGCAAGGATATTTGTATTTGGCTACCCCCCCGTTGTATAAATGTTCACGCGGAAATAAGGTTCTCGAATATTGCTGGGATGAGCAGCAGTTGCGCAAATGTCTTGACCAATATGGCGACAAGGTGAGAGTGCAGCGCTACAAAGGTCTTGGGGAGATGAGTGCCGAGGAGTTGCGTGAAACTACAATGGATCCGGCAAATCGTCTACTTAAACAAGTGAATATCAGCGACGGAGCGGAAGCCGACCGCATTTTCTCAATGTTGATGGGTGAAGATGTGGCACAACGTCGTGATTTTATTGAAGAGAACGCAGTCTACGCTAATATCGATGCATAATAGCGCGACAAAATAGGAAAATAAAACAGGAGTAATTTAATCGACCGAGATTTTTGTTATTCAAATAGACAACTTATAAACGGCATAATAATGGTACGTTCGTATTCTAAAAAAGGAACAGATCGTCTGCATGCGCAAGTTGACGAATACATAAAAATACAGGGTAAGGGCACGTTTAACTATAAGCAGGTGGCACATGCAATAGATGCCACTTCACCTTTAAGTCAACGTCAGGTAGCGATGTATCTGGCAGAACTCGCCTTTGATGGGGTGATAATAGAGACAGCCCCTGGTCGATATAAATCGCCAAGTCACAATAGTTATGCTACGGGAGTATTTGTTCGTCGTAGCAATGGTAAAAACTCGGTAATCCTCGACGAGGATGGAGAGGTGTTGTTTGTTGCCGAGCGAAATTCCATGCATGCACTCAATGGCGACAAAGTGAGTGTGAATATCGCGGCTCGACGTCGTGGCGCAGAACCGGAAGCGGAGGTGGTAGAGATATTAGATCGTAAATCGCAGACGTTTATCGGTACATTAAAAGTCGACAAGCATTTTGCGTATTTGTTGACCGACTCTAAATATCTTGCTTCGGATATCTTTATACCGAAAGGGAAATTGAAAGGAGGCGTTACCGGCGATAAGGCAGTTGTCAAGATTACAGAGTGGACCGACGATGCTAAAAATCCCAAAGGTGAAGTAATTGACATATTGGGGAAAAAGGGGGAAAATAATGCTGAAATTAATGCCATCATGGCAGAATTTGGCTTACCCTATGTATATCCAGAATCGGTCGACAAAGCAGCATTGAAGATAGATGCGGGGATTACCCCCGAGGTTGTAGCGCAACGACTCGATATGCGAGAAGTGACGACCTTTACTATCGACCCCAAGGATGCCAAGGACTTTGATGATGCGTTGTCAATACGTCGAATTAAGGATGGTATGTGGGAAATCGGAGTGCATATTGCCGATGTCACTCACTATGTTAAGCCCGATACGATAATTGACCGCGAAGCTCAAAAGCGAGCAACATCGGTATATCTTGTTGACCGAGTAGTGCCCATGCTTCCCGAGCATTTGAGCAATGGTATATGTTCGTTGCGTCCCGATGAGGACAAGCTTACTTTCTCGTGCATTTTTAAAATGGATGATGCGGGTAAAGTTCACGATAGCCAAATTGTCCGAACAGTGACGCGTTCAAATCGTCGATTCACTTACGAGGAAGCGCAGGAGGTAATAGAAACAGGTAAGGGGGATTATTCGGAAGAAATAAACACCCTCGATCGCTTGGCAAAAATATTGCGCGAACAACGATATGAAAAAGGCTCTGTAGAATTTGACCGAGTAGAGGTAAGATTTGATATAGATGAGACCGGTCATCCTATCGGTGTCTATTTCAAAGAATCGAAGGATGCCAATAAACTCATTGAGGAGTTTATGTTGCTTGCCAATAGAACAGTGGCACAAGCAATAGGTGCTCCAACCGGAAAGAAAAAGCCCAAAGCATTTGTATATCGTGTGCATGACATGCCTGATCCCGGTAAGTTGGCAGATTTGTCAACATTGTCGCGAGTATTTGGCTACAAGGTTAAAGCGACAGGGACCCCTCGTGAGGTCAATAAGTCGATAAATAAGATGCTTGCCGGAGTGAAAGGCAAAGGGGAGGAAAATCTACTTTCCACATTAGCTGTGCGCTCAATGGCGAAAGCGATATACACGACCACTAATATCGGTCACTATGGATTAGGATTTGAGTATTACACGCATTTCACGTCGCCAATCCGTCGATATCCCGATATGATGGTTCATCGCTTGTTGGAGAAATATCTTTCGGGCGGTCGTTCGGTCAATGTTGAGAAATTGGAACTATTGTGTAAGCACTCCTCGGATATGGAACAATTGGCAGCCGGCGCCGAACGAGCATCAATCAAGTATAAGCAGGTAGAATATATGAACGACCACTTGGATGAGGAATATGACGGAGTTATTTCCGGAGTGACCGAGTGGGGCGTTTATGTAGAAATCAATGAAAATAAATGCGAAGGACTTGTGCCGGTGCGAGACCTTCCCGATGATTTCTACGACCTTGATGAGAAGAACTATTGTTTGGTAGGTCGTCGTCGCAATCAGCGATATCGTCTTGGCGATGAAATAAAGGTGAGAGTGGCACGTGCTAATCTCGACCGCAAACAGCTTGATTTTGCAATAGTTGACCCTAACAAAAATAGAAAAGGGGAAGATGATTTGGGCAATACCGTGACCGTTGCTCAAGCACTCTCTAATCCCAAAAAGAAAAAATCGGCGCAGCACACTAAGGGGCGTCGAAAGGGAAGAAAATAAATGATTGAATATTTTGTTTCTTCAAATTTTAGGAAGAAAATAGAATAAAATAAAAGATAATATGAATATTGCAGTTGTAGGAACAGGTTATGTTGGTCTTGTATCGGGGACATGTTTCGCCGAGATGGGAGTCAGTGTAACATGTGTAGATATAGATGCCAATAAAATATCACGTTTGAAATCCGGAGAGATACCCATTTATGAGCCGGGGCTCGATGAGATGGTAAAACGTAATATCAAAGAAGGACGATTGAAATTCAGCACTTCGTTGGCGGAATGTCTCGACGAAGTGGAAATTGTGTTTAGTGCAGTGGGTACACCCCCTGATGAAGATGGGTCGGCCGACTTGCAATATGTGTTGAATGTGGCACGCGAGTTTGGTCGCAACATAAAGAAATATACAATCCTTGTCACTAAGTCGACAGTGCCTGTAGGCACGGCGGCAAAGGTAAGAACAGCGATACAAGAAGAGCTTGCCGCTCGAGGTGAAGATATAGAGTTTGACGTAGCATCAAATCCGGAATTTTTGAAGGAAGGGGCTGCAATCAAGGACTTTATGAGCCCCGACCGCGTAGTAATCGGAGTTGATTCCGACCGCGCGCAAAAGTTGATGGCAAAGCTATATCGCCCTTTCATGCTGACTAATAATCGTATAATCTTTACCGATATACCCTCGGCTGAAATGATTAAATATGCCGCTAATTCGATGCTCGCCACACGCATATCATTTATGAATGATATTGCTAATTTGTGTGAGATAGTAGGTGCAGATGTCAATATGGTCAGAAAAGGAATAGGAGCTGATGTGCGTATTGGTTCGAAGTTCCTTTATCCCGGATGTGGATATGGTGGCTCATGTTTCCCAAAAGATGTCAAAGCATTGATAAAAACGGCAGAGCGTAATGGATACGAGATGCGCGTATTGAAAGCTGTAGAAGAAGTCAACGAGCGCCAGAAGGAAATTCTTTATGCGAAGTTGGTGAAAGAGCTTGGCGGAGAGTCAAATCTTAAAGGGAAACGTATCGCCTTGTGGGGTTTGGCATTTAAGCCTGAAACTGATGATATGCGAGAGGCAACGTCGCTTGTAATCATAGACAAATTGGCTGAATCCGGAGCTGAAGTAGTAGTTTATGACCCTGTAGCGATGAATGAATGTCGTCGTCGCGTCGGGAATAAGGTGAATTATGCAAAAGATATGTATGATGCAGTGCTGGATGCCGATGCGTTGATGATGTTGACAGAATGGAAGCAGTTCAGATTGCCGTCGTGGGGCGTAGTCAAACAAGCGATGCGAAACGCATTGGTTCTTGATGGTCGCAACATATATGATGCAGCCGAACTTGCGCAACAAGGGATTAAATATCATTGCATAGGCCGATAGGAATGATAATTAATAGATTTGTTATCTGGATTTAGAATTCTATAGTTATGACAATAGTATTGGTAAATTATCGTTATTTTGTGTCGGGAGGTCCGGAACGTTATTACTTTAATGTAAAGGAGTTATTGGAACGCCATGGCCATAAGGTAATACCATTCTCTATCAAAAATTCTCGAAATCTTCCGACAGAATACGAACAATACTTCTTGGATTCTACCGATGATGAGGTGTATTTTGCGCAGTCAAAAAAGAAATTGTCGACAATTATACCTACATTTACTCGCATGTTTTATTCTCGTTCCGCAGCAAAAAAATTTGGGAAGTTGCTTGATGATACAAAACCTGATTTGGTTTACATCATGCAATATCACAATAAGATTTCTCCAAGTATAATATATGCGGCAAAGAAGAGGGGTTTACCGGTAGTACACCGTATCAGTGATTTTCAGTATATGTGCCCTAATGCATTGTTTTACAATGATGTAAAGGGGGTGTGTGAAGATTGTCTACAAGGAAAGAAACTTAGTTGTGTGAAATATCGATGTGTCCATGGGTCACGGTTTTATTCTTTTATAAAACTTATGGCAAAACAGCTTCACGACAACCTTCATGTAACACGTAAAATTGACGATTTTATTGTTCCATCTTCGTTTACACTTGAAAAGTTGAAACAGTATGGAATAAAGGACTCAAAATTACATCATATCCCTACATATTTCAATCAACGCGAAATTTCACCAAATGTAAGTTATGGAGATTTTGCCTTATTTATTGGAAGAATCGAACGTCAGAAAGGGCTATTGACACTGATAAAGGCATTTGTAGGGACTGACCGGAAGCTTAAAATAATAGGATTTTCAAATGATGGATATGACGAAGAATTAAAAGAGTATCTTAAAGATAAGAAACATAATATTGAATTTTTAGGACGAATGGAATTTGATAGTATCGTTTCATATCTAAAAGGTTGTCTTTTTACAGTAGTTCCCTCTGAATGGTATGATAATTTCCCGAATGTAATTCTTGAAAGTTTTGCGTATAAAAAGGGAGTAATTGCCACCGATTTTGGGTCTTTGCCGGAGCTTGTGGTTAATGGCAAAACAGGACTGACATTTAGTTATGGAGATGTAGAAGCATTGAAAGAAAAAGTCAACAAGTTGTTTAGTCAACCTTCGTATGCAGAACAACTTGGAGAGGGCGCATATAAATCACTTGAGGATAATTATTTGGCAGAAAAGCATTATGAATCAATAATTAATGTTTTTTCAAGATTAATAAAACAATAATATAACTTTAATTTAAAATGAAAATATCTCAGCCAACAGATGCTTCAATTATATTAACCTATCGGTGTCCAATGCGATGCAAGATGTGTAATATATGGCAATATCCGACGGATAAAAAGGAGGAAATACAAGCGTCGGATTTAAAATCCTTACCAAAGCTGAAGTTCATAAATCTTACCGGAGGAGAACCTTTCATAAGAGAAGATCTAAGTGAAATAGTCGAAGAGTGTTATCGACATACTGATCGTATAGTTATATCAACATCAGGATGGTATGAAGATCGTGTCATAGAATTAGCGAAAAAGTTCCCCAAAATAGGAATTAGAATATCAATTGAAGGATTAAGTTGTAAAAATGATGACCTTCGAGGTCGCTCCGGAGGATTCGATAAAGGTCTAAGAACATTGCTAACGTTGAAAGCTATGGGAGTGAAGGATATCGGATTTGGATGTACTGTATCCAATAATAATTCAAAGGATATGCTTTCTCTCTATCAGTTGTCGTTGTCATTAGGTCTTGAATTTGCTACTGCATCATTTCATAATTCATATTATTTCCATAAGGATGATAATGAGATAACTAATAAATATGAAGTTTGTCAAGACTTTGAACAGTTGATAGAGTGGCAGTTAAAAGAAAAAAACCCCAAATCATGGTTCCGCGCATTTTTTAACATGGGTCTTATCAATTATATAGAGGGGGGACGAAGAATGCTCCCTTGTGAAGCTGGTTCTGCAAATTTCTTTATTGATCCATGGGGTGAAGTTTTTCCTTGTAATGGACTCGAAGATAAGTATTGGAAGGAATCAATGGGCAACATCCATGAGTCCGATTTTATGACAATTTGGACAAGTGAGAGGGCTGCAAAGGTTCGTTCGATGGTCGCAAAATGTCCAAAGAATTGTTGGATGGTAGGAACTGCGTCTCCGGTTATGCACAAATATATAAAATATCCGGCGAAATGGGCATTGAAAAATAAGTTAAGGTCAATGCGCGGTTTAAAACCATGCCTTGATAAGTCATGGTATAATGTTGGACAAGATCCTCGACAGGGAGATTTAAGGGAGGAAATGTAACTTTAAAACTTGGTTGATGAAGGTAGTAGTTGTTGGGACGCGAGGAATTCCCGATATATCGGGAGGGGTGGAGACTCATTGCGAAAATCTGTATCCAAGGATAGTTGCGATGGGGCATGATGTAATCGTCGTTCGTCGTCGATGCTATGTGACCGACAACAACCGTATCTCCGAATGTGAAGGGGTTAAACTCATAGATCTTTATACTCCGAAAAAGAAGAGTTTTGAGGCTATTATCCACACTTTTTTAGCTGTAATCAAAGCGCGGAGAATGAAAGCCGATGTGCTTCATATCCATGCCATCGGGCCCTCAATAATGGCACCATTTGCAAGATTATTAGGGCTTAAAGTAGTTATGACACATCATGGTTCGGACTACGACCGAGGAAAGTGGGGACGCATGGCTAAGATGGTGTTAAAAACCGGAGAGAAGTGGGGCGTTCGATTTTCTCACCGAGTAATAGTGATATCGACAGTCATTGCCGATATTTTGCGTAATAAATATGGGCGTGAGGATACCGATTTAATATATAACGGGGTTAATACACCGAAACGTTCAGAATCTACGGAATATATAGAGTCGCTGGGTTTGGAACCGAAAAAATATATCGTCGCGATAGGGCGTTTTGTTCAAGAGAAAGGATTTCATGACCTTATTGAAGCGTATAAACGATTGGATAGTAAGGAGGTGAAATTAGCACTTGTGGGAGATAGCGATCATCCCGATAAATATAGCGAGGAGCTAAAGCGCGCAGGCAAAGAGTCCGGAGTAGTTTTCACCGGATTTATAAAAGGGGAACCTCTTAATGAAATATCGCAGAATGCCACTCTCTTTGTATTGCCATCGTATCATGAAGGATTGCCAATAGCATTGCTGGAGGCGATGAGTCAGGAACTTGATGTTGTTGTGAGCGATATCCCTGCCAATAAAATAAAAGAACTGGAAGAAGGCGACTTCTTCCCTGTTGGCAATGTAGATGCTTTGGCAGCAAAGATTGAAGAGAAACTTCGAACAGGAATAATGCACCGCAAATATAATCTCACAAATTATAATTGGGATCATATTGCGGAAAGTACGCTCAAAGTCTACGAGCAGGTAGTAGAATCCGAAAGAAAGAAGATACGGAAGAAGTGAGAACGACCCACACAACAATGAGTAGTGAGGGCAAAATTAAATAGAAAAATCTGAGAAATATATAGGGAACGATGAAAGTATTAGTGACCGGAGCAGCAGGATTTATTGGTTCACGATTGATGATGTTACTTGCCGAACGCGGAGATAGCGTCGTTGGCATTGACAACATCAATGATTATTATGATATCAGATTGAAATATGGTCGCTTGCGCAATGCCGGATTTGCTGTTTCAGAAAATGGAGTAAAATGGGGCGAAGAGTTGCGCAGCAGTAAATATGGCAATTGCCGATTTATTAGACTATCTATAGATGATAAACATGGATTGGACACTTTGTTCTCCGGTGAGGGATTTGATACCGTGGTTAATCTTGCCGCACAGGCGGGAGTCAGGTATTCGATAACCAATCCATATGCATATCTCCAAAGCAACCTTGTGGGATTTCTCAATATATTGGAGTCTTGCCGCAACTTCAATGTCGGAAATTTGGTGTATGCATCATCATCGTCGGTTTATGGCGCTAACGATAAAGTGCCATTCTCAGAAGATGACAAGGTGGATTCTCCGGTCAGTTTATATGCAGCGACCAAAAAGTCGAATGAGTTGATGGCGCATGCGTATAGTAAGCTTTATGGCATGAAAGTTACCGGATTGAGGTATTTCACAGTGTATGGCCCATGGGGTCGTCCCGATATGTCGCCAATGCTTTTTGCTTCTGCAATCGATAAGGGAGAGCCAATCAAGGTGTTCAACAATGGTGATATGATTCGAGATTTTACCTATATTGACGATATTGTAGATGGGACAATAAAGGTTGTAGATGCCCCTCCTGCTGATGGTGAGAACATGGCTCGTGTCTACAACATAGGTTGCTCGAATCCGGTAAAACTGATGGATTTTATTTCAGAAATAGAAACAGCAATGGGAAAAGAGGCGGAAAAAATATTCTTGCCGATGCAACCGGGCGACGTTTATCAGACAAATGCTGATACAACTCGACTTGAAACAGAAATAGGTTACCACCCATGTTGTTCACTCCATGAGGGAATTCAAAAATTCATAGAGTGGTATCGGTCGGAGGAAAATCCGTTGCGAGAAAACTAAAGATTAATATTGTTGTTGTAGAGATAGAGCAGTCTTTACAAAAATTCTACTATTTATCAACTTGGAAGGGAAGCAACGTAGCATCGGGAAGCGAGCATGGAAGGTGGCAAAGGTGACATTGTTGTCGTTGTTACTTTTCGTAATCTTTGTTGTGGTGTTGTTGTATATTCCTTTTGTTCAGGATTTCATAGTGCCACGGGTACTTAATATGATAAATAGTGAGGAAATGACAGTTAAAGTGGAGCATTTCCGTTTAAAATTTCCACTAAATGTAGATGTTAGAGGGCTGGAAGTGTTGCAGAAGGGTGACACGATGCTTATAGCATCAGATGCACAAGTGAATGTCAGTGTCTTTCCGTTGTTGACCGGAAATATTAATGCAAGCGACATAGAGTTGCGAGATATATATTTCAAGTTGGGAACACCCGATTCGGCGAGTTATATTCGTGCGCGAGTGAATGGCGTATCTGTTGAAGATGTAGCATTGGGATTGAGCAATCAACATGTGGTAGTTGACAATATAACGGTTGGCGGTGGAGATATAAAGATTACGCTGAGAAATGATAGTACCCCCGAACCACCTACGCCGGCAACACCTACCTATTGGAAGATAGAGGCGGGGCAGATTGCATTGGGAAATATAGATTTTGAGATGATAACGGTTGAGACCGGCGACACAATATGCAGCGGTCTTGACGATCTCAAAATGATTAATGGTGCAATTGATTTAGGGAAGCAAACTCTAAATATCGACGATATTATAATTGATGGAGTAGCCGCACGATACATTATAGGCTCGAATATAGATGATACTAATGTTGTTGAAGGGCAAATGCCCGATTCAATAGAATCGGATAATATTCCGTGGACTATTGCTATTCAACATTTGAAACTTGATAACGGGAAGGTGACGTATGCCACGGCAGGGGCGATTCCTCAACCGGGATTTGATACGCAATATATTGATATTGATAGGTTGACAGTTGATGTTGACTCGTTTTATAATCGTGGTGTTGATATGCGAGTTCCTATTAAAGAGTTGATGGTGTCGGAACGTTCCGGGCTCCAGCTTTTCGGCGCAGGAGTGTTATCTATGAATAGTCAAAGTATTGAAGCCAACGAGTTTAATTTTAGGACATTGGCATCGACAATTCAAGTAGATGCAGAATATGGATTAACATCAGTAGCTGCCCCATTATTCGTGTCGTTGAGAGCGGATATTGATCCTATTGATATGATGACGACATTCCCGACATTGAAGGAATCGATAGCAATGTTGCCGCAGCATAGAAAGTTTGAAGTCGATGTTAATGCCACCGGTAGTATCTCGGCTTTGCAGATAGAGAACACCCGACTTGCAATGCGCAATTATTTTGATGTGCAGTTAGTTGGAGAAGTAAGAAACGTATTGGATTTTAACAACGCATTGGGACATCTCGACATAACAGGAGATTTCAACGATATAAATTTTATAAAACCAACTCCAGTTGAGGCTCAACTCGGAAAGACTGAAAAAATGCCACCATTGCGTCTTGCCGGTGCGGTAGATATCGCTTCAGGCTCAGTTCGTACAAAATTAAATGCTGTTACAGCCGGTGGAGATTTGGCTCTTGATGGGAAATGCAACTTGCAGGCAGAGGGATATGAGATAGCGCTCAATGCAGATGAATTCCCTGTAGGCAGCTTCTTGCCGGGTTTAGGGGTTAATGATGTATCCGCTAAGGTTGAAGCGCGAGGACGTGGTGTAGATTTCCTAAATCGAAGGTCACAGCTGACAGCAATGGTTGATGCCATAGATATTGATTATCGCGGTCATTCACTCAGCGATTTGAAAGTTGTCGCTAATATAGCCGACGGAATGGCTGATTTGAATTTGACCTCAGCCAACGATGTTATCGATGGTAATATCATTGCTTCGGGAAATCTTGTCGGAGAGGACTATGAGTGGTCGGTGATAGGAGATTTTCGCAATGTCGACCTCTATGCATTAGGAGTAATGGATACCGTATCAAATGTGGCGACATCGATGGCTGCCAATGTGAAAAAGTCGGCGATAACCAATGACCTCACCGCAGGAATCGAATTGCATCATGTGAAAGCCGTGTTGGGGAATGCGAGCTATGGGCTAAAAGATTTCAATGTTGACTATGTAGGGTCGGATTCTACATCGCAGCTATTTGTCGATAATCAAGATATGACTCTGAAATTCTCCGCAGCGATGTTGATTGATAGTGTTGCATCAAAATTCGGAGATTCATTCAGCTTGATAGGGTCTATGATAGAGTCTCGCAAATTTGAGGTTGATGTATTGCAACAAAAATTGCCGGAGTTTAATTTAGAGATTGAGGCCGGTGAGCGTAATGCTTTGCATGACTATCTGTTGACAAGTGGCATGAAGTTTAATACATTAAATTTTACTGCTAAAAATGATAGTATAATTAATATTGAAGCAAAAGTAAAAGACTTAGAATCGGGCACGACTCGCTTGGATAAAGTGGATTTTGTGGCCAAGCAAGAGGCGCAACGATTAAATTATGCCCTTAAAATTGATAATGAGCCGGGCACAATGGATGATTTGGCGCATGTTGTAGGGTCGGGATTTGTTGGTGGCGACAAAATTATGTTGTCGTTGAATCAGCAGAACATACAAAAGCAAACCGGATATAAACTCGGTGCGTTTGTAGAGTTCTCGGACTCCACTATGAAGCTTCGACTCGACCCAATGGATCCGATTATCGGCTACCGACAGTGGCAAGTCAATCCTGATAATGGCATAACATTTAATTCCAATACATATCATCTTGATGCAAATTTACTAATGACCAACAATGATAGCCGACTGCATATCTACACTCTGCATGATTCAATACCGGGGTATAAGCATCAGGAAAATATCAATGTCGATATATCAAAAATCCAGATAGCAGAATGGATTACCCTCAGCCCTTACGCTTCGCCAATGAAAGGTGAATTGTCGGCTGATTTGCAGTTTGCGTTGTTGCCCGGCAGTCTCGACGGAGAAGGGACTGTTACACTCGCAGATTTTATTTATGCCAAACGAAGAGTCGGCACTCTCGACCTTGATTTTGATGTAGCAACGTCAAATTCGGGCATTATGACAGCTAAAACAGGTCTTAAAGTAGATGGGCGCGAAGTGATGAGAGCGACCGGCGCATTAAACGATACAACGCTAACCGAACCTGTTAAACTCGATTTTGCACTTACACGCTTGCCGATGACCATTGCCAATCCATTCTTAGGGAAGTCAGCAAATCTATCCGGATATCTAAGTGGCAATATGGATATAATTGGGAGTGTGTCAGAACCAATATTTAATGGATATCTTGATTTTGACTCGGCTACTGTGAAGTTGGCTATGTTGGGCTCGACATTTAAATTCAGTGAGGAAAAAATTCCAATTGATTCCAATGTGATATTTTTCGATAATTTCTCTATATATGGTATTAATGAAAATCCGCTTGAAATCAATGGTAAAGTGGATATGCGCTCATTGTCCAACGTGAAAATTGACTTGAAGTTGTTGGCTGATAATATGCAAATTGTCGGAAATGATAAGCGACGAGGAAGTGATGTATATGGCAAAGCTTTTGTGTCGGTTGATGCAAAAGCTCAGGGGGATATGAATTATCTAAATACATTTGCAAAAGTTAGTGTAAAAGAGGGTACGAATGTGACTTACGTTATGCCCGATGCGAGTACAAGTTTGGCATCACAAAGCACCGGCGACATGGTGCAATTTGTGAACTTTACCGACACAACAACAACGATAGCAGGCGATTCCTTGCCGTCGTTAGGTATGGTTGTCAACTTAGACGCATTGCTCAATATTGAAGAGGGCGCGGTCATAGGTGTTGATTTATCGGCCAACGGACAGGATCGCGTGCAGGTGCAATCCAATGGCTCGATAGATTTTGCCGTTAATCCGTTGGGAGATGCTCGTGCTACTGGCCGACTAAATATAACCGGTGGATACGTGCGTTATTCTCCCCCTTTGATGTCGGAAAAGATGTTTGAATTTAGAGATGGTAGCTATGTGGCGTTGAACGGCAATATTGCTAATCCGATAGTGAATGTTTCGGCAGTTGATGTGGTCAAAGCAAATGTCACACAAGAGGGGCAAAATTCACGTTTGATTAATTTCGATGTCATACTACGAGTGAACGGAACGCTTTCCGAAATGGATGTAGCATTTGATTTGGATACCAACGAAGATGTCACGGTGCGCAATGAGTTGCAATCAATGTCGCCTGAGCAACGCGCCAACCAAGCAATGAATCTGTTGCTATATAATATGTATACCGGACCAAGTACTAAGGGCAATGCCAATATTGCGGGAAATCCACTATATAGTTTCCTTTCTTCGCAAGTTAACACGTGGATGGCCAATAATGTGAAGTTTGTAGATGTATCGGTGGGTATCGACCAATATGAACGTACTTTCGACGGGTCATCGTCGACCACGACAAATTATAGCTATCAAGTATCGAAGAGCTTCCTTGACGACCGTTTTAAAGTGAGAGTAGGGGGCAATTACAGCACAGATGTAGACCCCGACGAGAATGTGTCGCAAAATCTTTTTAACGATATATCGGTAGAATATATGATAAACAAATCGGGGACAATGTATGTAAAATTGTTCCGCCACACCGGCTATGAGAGTATCCTTGAAGGTGAAGTCACTCAGACCGGTGTCGGCTTCGTTTATCGCCGCAAATTGAGAGCGTTGGGCGAAATGTTTAATCGCAATCGTTCAATGTCAAAGACCACAGTGCAAGAAGATGCATTGCAATTGGCAGGTGAAATATTGCGTTCGGTCGCAAAAAAGAATAAAGAAGATGAAGCAGGGGCGAAATAAATATATGAAGCTATTGCCAGTGGCTATGCTCATTGCATCGTTGGTCATAGTCGGGTGTTCCACTACGCGCCGATTGGAGCAGGGTGAGGTGTTGTATAAGGGAGTGAAAGGTATTGAATATGCTAATCTTGAAAAGGGAAGTTTGCCCGAAGGATTGTGCGATAATATTGAAGTTGCGGTAGATGCACCAACTAATAAAAATTCGCTATTGTTTTTCCCGATAGGACTGTGGGTATATAATAATATGGACCAACCGGAGTCGGGATTTAAAAAGAAATTCTACAATAGATTTGTGCAAGAGCCGATTGTGGTATCTGATGTTCGCCCGGAAGTTCGTACTCAAATGATTGATGAGATACTCGACAACAACGGATATTTCAGCGGGAGTAGTAGCTATGAACTCGTTTCGGGAAAGAACAAGCGAAAAGCACAAATAAAATATACCATAAATGCCGGCAAGCCATATCTGCTCGATGAAATTGAATTGTTGCCCGATACGTGTCATCTGACCCATGCCATTGACTCGCTGGCAATGCGTGAACCCTATTTACGGCGAGGTCAACAGTATTGCACCGACTCGCTAAGTGCAGTTAGAACGCGTATCACCAATAAGTTGCGCAATCGCGGATATTATTACTTTAAACCTGAATTTATAGAATATCTTGCCGATTCGTTGCAAAATCCCGGGAATATTTCGATACGCATGACTTTGGCACCAAGCATTCCCGCTGTGGCGCGACAACGATATTTGACAGGTGATATCACCATGTATTTGTTTCGAAATCAAGGAGGGGGCGATCCTGACACGATAGAAATGAATCGTGGTCGGTTGATACAGATGCAACCATCAAAATTTCGACAAAATTTGATGGACGAGTGCGTCACATTCAATCGTGGGAAGGTGTTTGCTGTACGTGATATGGACCGCACACAAAGCTATTTGTCGCGACTTGGGATCTTTAATGCAATATCGATTTCAGCATTGCCCGACACTGCTGCTGTCGAGCCCACCCTCGATGTGGCTATCTCTTGCACCTTTGATATGCCATTGGAAACGACCATTGAAGCAAATGTATCATCGAAGTCTAATTCCTACCTCGGTCCGGGGCTTACCTTGGGTTTGACCAATCGCAATATGTTTGGAGGCGGAGAGCATCTAAGCGTAAATCTTACCGGCTCCTACGAATGGCAGACCGGTAGCGGAAGTTCGTCGGTATTCAATTCCTATGAAGTGGGGTTGACGGGTACTCTTTCGTTCCCACGTTTTATTGCCCCCAAATTTATTCCGCGACGTAAGTATGCGTCAAATTGGACTCGCCTATCGCTCAATGCCGACTTGCTCAACCGTCCACATTATTTTAAAATGGCGCAATTTAATGCTTCTATCAGCTACGATTGGATGTCGTCGCGCTATGTTAATAATAGTCTGACTCTCTTTAAGTTGACATATACAAAATTGCTGAACACTACGGCCTATTTCGATTCCATAACGGCTGAAAATCCGGCTATTGCATTGTCATTCCGTTCGCAATATATCCCGCAATTATCATATACCTATTCCTACGACCGCACCTTCAAAAATAGCAAAACGTTGCGCTATTCTATATCGTTAACGGAGGCTGGAAATCTTTTCTGGACGGTCTATGAGGCGTTGGGAAGTAAAGGGGAGAAGACTTTGTTTGGCACCCCATTCTCGCAGTTCATTAAGGGACATGCGCAAGTGGTCTACGGACATCGATTGGGTGGTAAGCATTGGTTGTGGACTCGAGCGGCTGTTGGTGCGGCGCACGCTTATGGAAATTCTACTCAAGTGCCCTATACAGAGCAGTTTTATTGTGGAGGAGCCAATTCCGTCAGGGCATTCACAGTTCGTTCGATTGGACCGGGACATTATCGAGCACCGCAAGGGGACGTCAATGGCTATTTCGACCAAACGGGAACCTTTAAATTTGAATTTAATTTAGAATATAGATTTCCAATAGCCGGACCGCTACAAGGTGCAATGTTCTTTGATTCCGGCAACGTGTGGTTGCTCAAAAGCGACCAGAATCGACCCGGGGGAGAACTTAAGGGCTCACGATTCTTCAAGGAACTTGCAACAGGCACGGGAGTAGGATTGCGATTGGACATCTCGATGCTCGTGCTTCGCGCCGATTTGGGTATTGGAATTCATGCTCCCTACGACACCGGCAAGAGCGGATACTACAATATGGAATCTTTCCGCAAATCTCTTGCATTCCATCTCGCCATCGGCTACCCATTCTAATAAACTATTATTTTCTGCAGTATTGATATATAAAAGAATTTATTTTGAAGAATTTACTTTAAAAGCATCTTTTAATTTTAAAACATTAGAAAATGCAAAGATTGCGTATAAAGAAATTCTTTGTCAACTCAGTAAAAAGACTCGATTCACTAATAAAAGTCAGCTTGTTGCATTACACATAAAGAGATTACCGAAAATTCCCATGCGAGCTATTGTGCAGTTTGTGATAGTAAACTTGAACAAGGGCGGTAAATGGATTATGAATATCAATAATCGGCTTCGTTACGTTTTTTAGACGCGAATAGCCTATATTTGCGAGGAAAATTGTAAGTTTGCAAAAAGTATTATATAAATAATCAGAATATTCCATCGATAGAATTAGTATGAAACTATATATGCATAAGGTATTAATTCTAATCATACTCTTCCTGTTAGTCACAAGCAAGATAACAGCAATGAGTTGCGATACCATATATTATGAATGCCGAGAGGGACTCTCGTTTGATACTATTCCATATATGGTAAAAGACCAAACGTTTCTTGATGGACTTAACGAACTCCAGATGATGCTTAACGGTAAAAAACCTTATTCTCTGAAAAGAGCTGAATTTATCGTTGAGTGGGCGTATTCAGGTGGCAAGATGAGTTATAAAAAGTTCTGTCAAGACATTGATAGCGTAGCGAATATCTTAAGGCGGTTTATAAGTGTAAATAATATCCAGCAATACAGAACAGCTCCAAACTTCGCATTATTTGAATATTTTACTAAACAGAACTCAATGAATGGCAATAAAGCTTTTAATTACGACTTTGATGATTTCATGGGGAAAAAAGATTTCAGAAAGTTGTTTGTTTCCAAAGTAATGCATACCCATACCGGTCAATGCATATCTCTGCCATTATATTATAAAATACTTTGTGATGAACTTGGAGGTCAATCAGCTCTTGCTTTTGCTCCCAGACACGTGTATGTAAAACATATAGGAGAAGATGGAAGCTGGGTAAATATTGAGCTTACAAATGGTCATTTTGTTCGTGATGAGTGGCTGATACAAATACATGGAATCTCAACAGAAGCTATACGTAATGGCGTATTCTTAACAGCCCTATCTGATAAGGAAAATATTGCCTTTATGATAACACAGTTAGGCAAAGCCTATCAGCAGAAATATAATTCATGGGATTATTTCCCTTTGCTATGTGCTGAAGAGGTTTTGAAGGTATTTCCTAACTTCTGTGATGCAATTGTGCTGAAATTCTGTGTACATCAGCAATTAGGCTTAAATTACTTGAAAAAGTATGGACAAGTGCGATCTCATTATTCCGATTATAATTATGCCGAATTCCTGCGCATGATTAATAATCTTGATAGTCTCGGTTATTCTCAGCAAACAGATGAGGAATACAAGCAAGGTGTGGCGAAAGTATTAAATGATATAGAAAACGAAAAGTAGGCAAAAAGTAATAATTATGGGTAAAGGAATTACAATCGGAACACCAAAGATTGTCTCTGTGATAATCCTACTCATGAGTTCATGCAAAATCATATTTGCACAGAGTCCTTATGCTATGTTCGGTGACAATTCAAAGATGCTATACGCAAATAGCGAGCCAATATTAAGCGTATTTCGAGTAGATATTCAAACAATGAATGAAGTTATCTATTTTGCTGACTTTGACTTGAATAAAGGTATTGCGACAATAATGGACAAGGAAGGCAATATTATCTTGCAGGACAGCATCAGTGAAAATGCGAAGGCAATGTTTACAAGCCCTGATCCTCATGCAGAGAATTACTATCACGTGAGCCCATATATTTATTGTGGAGGAAATCCAGTTAATAGGACTGATCCGACAGGAATGGACTGGTATCAAAATAACCAGACATCATACTATACTTGGTATGACGGAGATGGAGTGAGAGAAGGATTTACTTATATAGGAGGTAAAGGATGCGTCCTAGGTGAATTTGAAAGTATTATTGATAGGATTTTGACCGGTCCTAACGGTCTTAACTTAGAAAGTTTATATAGTAATGGTTTTACATTCGATATAGCACCAAACGACAAAGGAGCTTTGATTGGGTCGAAAGAACGTGGATGGGATTTCTTTGACGAGTTTATAAATGGTTCTGGACCAGAGTTCTCCGTTTTATTAGGAAGTCATCCATATACCCAAGAACTTATGTCAGATGATGAAGTGGTATCTGCACAAGACCAACTAAGAAGAGGAGAAACAGACGTGAAAGGCCAAATAACAAATGTTGGCAGAGAGTGGGACCTTATCGACGTATTGACTCACACGTCGTTGGCAAAGCAATATATTGGTAGTTATAGATACGATGGATATACAAGCAGAGATGGACGTTATATAAATAATGTCGTGACAGATAGTAAAAGTGTTACATCTCTTATCTATCATATTCCTTTCTTAAAGAATCATAGACGTAGTCGAAATAGCGAATTAGGCACTACATATCAGTTTTATATTTGGCAATCTATAAAATAATATCATAAGTATGAAAAAAATTAAGAAAATATTTAAATGGCTAGTTATATTAACAATAACTGCTTGTTTTTTCTGGTTTGCTTTTATATTTGTGTTTTTCTATGACAATAAACAATATAAGCAAATAGGAGATACCAATTTTTATTTAATGCCTAATGAGTTGGGAGATGGATCGGGATCGTTTCTTTTTCATGACGGAGGTGAAGACGACATATTTTATCCCATCTATCATAATGGCTCAGTTCATGATGTCTATTGGAATCAACAATACGTTATTATCAAATGTAGCGAACAGAAGAAAGAAAACTGGTACTTAATAAGGAATCTAAAATACTATAGTTATCCTAAATTTGATATAAAACATTATTTGAACGAAAACGATTATAAAAGATCTTTAGATTCGTTGGGTATATCTGAAAAAAATATGGAGCATACGGATGGTTCTATTCCGTGGAGTTTGCATCTGTATTAGTTACCTATACTAATAAACCCAAAATCAGGATTTTATATACAAATAAAAGAGAGGAAAACTCGATTGAATTTTCCTCTCTTTGACTCTGTGCGCGCGAAGGGACTCGAACCCCCACGTCTCACGACACTAGATCCTAAGTCTAGCGCGGCTACCAATTACGCCACGCGCGCAGGTTTTTCTGACTACAAAGGTAGTAATTATTTTATATTTTCAAAAATTTTTCCACCCCCTTTTGCAGTTTATGCAAAAATACTTGCAAGAAATCCGATTTTTCGGGGTTAACCTATCCCGGCAAACCCCATAAATGCCATTGCAAGGATGCCTGCTGTGATTAATGCAACGGGGATTCCTCGCATCGGGCGAGGCACGTCGGATAATTCCAATTGCTCTCTGATACCGGCAAATATCACCAATGCCATCAAAAATCCTATCGCAGTTGAGAATGCATAAACTACGCTCTCGGTTAGTGTCATCTGCTTTTGTGTAACCATGATTGCTACTCCAAGCACGGCGCAGTTGGTTGTTATCAATGGAAGGAACACTCCGAGGGCTACATACAATCCCGGCGATACTTTTTTCATGATGATTTCGAGCATTTGCACCAACGCTGCGATAACCAAAATGAAAAGTATTGTCTGCATATACTCTAAATGCAATGGTATCAAAACATAGTTCTGCAACAATGAGGTCACTAACGTGGAGATTGTTATAACAACTGTTACGGCAATTCCCATCCCGACGGCATTCGGAAGTTTGTTAGAAACACCCAAGAATGGGCATATCCCCAAGAATTGTGAGAAAACAATATTATTGACGAATATTGCAGTTATTATGATTGCTAAATATTCAAGCATATTGGTGGAGTGATTGTGTTATGATTTCTTATTTTGGAAATAACGATATGTTGCGATTAAGAAGCCGAGTGTAATGAATGCTCCCGGGGCGAGAATGAACAACAATGCCCCGTTGCTTTCGGGGAAAATCCGGAGCGATGCAATGCTGCCGCTTCCCAAAAATTCGCGAAACGCGCCCAATATAGTTAGGGCAATGGTAAACCCAAGTCCCGAACCGATACCGTCGGCTATCGAAGATGCTACGTTGTGGCGTGAGGCAAAGGCTTCAGCACGTCCGAGCAATATACAGTTGACCACAATCAATGGAATGAAGATGCCGAGACTCTCGTTGAGTGCCGGAGTATATGCCTGCATAAGCATTTGCAAAAGTGTCACGAAGGTAGCAATAACTACAATGTAGACAGGAATACGTATTGTGTCGGGCACAAGGTTTTTGATTGCAGAGATAGCTCCGTTGGAGCATATTAGCACTCCGGTTGTGGCGAGTCCCATTGACATGCCGTTGAGAGCACTCGATGTTGTTCCCAGCGTCGGACACATTCCCAACAATAGTACAAATGTCGGGTTCTCCAAGACAGCGCTATGATATATTGTTTTTAAAAAGTTCATCTTGCGTGGGCTATTTCGTGGATTGTTGATAATAGGTCATTGCTCCCTCAGCGGCGGTATTGATTGCTTCAAGGAATGCTCTCGAGGATATAGTAGCAGCGGTGATGCCATCAATCTCACCATTGTCTTTGGTCACTTTTAGTACTTTTCTAATAGGGTTGCGACCTACGACGCTGCGATTGCTATCGTTGCGAAACCAATCATTCATTTTTGCACCGAGACCCGGTGTCTCGGCATGAGAAATAACGTTGTAACCAAGGATATTGCAATCACGGTCGAAACCGGTTACTATGGTGATTTTTCCTGAGAATCCATTGTTGGAACTGCTCTCAACGGCACATCCTATAAGTTCTCCGCCTTGCATGGCAGGATAAATGACTACTTGCTGATTGTCGACCATAATCTCCGTTTTCTCTACCGAAGGGTCATTGTCAAATCCGGAAACAACTTGTGATATTGCTCCTACGAGCTTTCCCTTAGCGGCTTTTTCCCGAGCTTCGGCGGTAGATTGATAGAAATATCCTAAAAGAAATCCGGCCAACATTGTTGTGACAGTTAATACTATCACCATGTTGGGAAGTGTAGATTTTAATTTTTTCATTTACCCATCCTCCTTTCTCCGAATAGACGCGGACGTGTCAACTTGTTAATCAGTGGTGTGCAGCCGTTCATTATCAGTATCGCAAACGAGATACCTTCGGGATAAGAACCATAGTGACGGATTACGAATGTAATAGCCCCGATTAGCACACCGTAGATTATCATTCCTTTTGTTGTCATCGGTGATGTAACATAGTCGGTAGCCATAAAGAATGTGCCCAAAAGCATGCCTCCCGATAGGAACTCGATTGCTATATTATTACTTGTGACTATCGCAAGTATAACAACCGATGCTATTATCGACAATGGAATCACTAAGCGTATTATGCGACGGATTGTTAGATAAATCCAACCTGCCACGAGAGCAATCGCTCCTACTTCTCCAAGCGAACCTCCCATTTTCCCTATCGCAATTTGATAGATATCGATGCTCGCAGCGTCAACACCACTTTCTTTCATTGCGCTTAAGAGGGTTGCTCCGGTCAGCCCGTCGGGCGACAAGGGGAGTGGCCATGTTGTCATTTCTACAGGGAATGAAATCAAAAGGAACACTCGACCTACGAGCGCCGGGTTGAATATATTTTGCCCTGTGCCACCAAATGCCATTTTGCCGACACCAATTGCAAAAACACCTCCGATAAATGCCATTGGCAGTGGAATTGACGATGGTAGCGTCATTGCCAATAGCAAGCCCGACAGTATAGCTGTACAATCTTTAATTGTGTTGCGTCGACCGAGCATAAAACGACCGCAAATGTATTCTGTTAATACGCAGGCAATTATCGTTACAGCAGCTACCGATAGTGAACGCCATCCGAATATCCATACCCCGCAGGCAAAGGCGGGAATAAGTGCCAATATCACTTCAAGCATGACGCGTTGAGTGGTGCGTTGCGACGACACATGAGGCGAGCCGGTTACTATTATTTCTTTGTTCTCCATCTAATTATAGATTGTTTTAATTTTTCCTTGCAATAGCTTTCCCTACTTTAATCCAATCAACAAGTCGTCGACCTGCCATGCAGCTGTAGCTGCAACATCCACATTCCATGCAGTCGAGTACATGGTGGGCTTTTAGATCTTCTTTACGTGATAGTTCTGCCAATCGTGCTATGAGATATGGCTCAAGTCCCATAGGACACACGTCGACACATTTGCCACAACGCACACATGGGGTTGTCTCGCGAATTTGAGTTTCGTTGGTGTTGAGCATCAACAGTCCGCTCATACCTTTTGTCGTGGAGCCTTGAAGTCCACTCATTGCGCGTCCCATCATGGTGCCTCCGTTTACAATTTTGATTGTCGTTTCGGGCACGTTGCCAAGTAGCTCTATAAGTTCTTTTACCGATGTCCCGATAGGTACACGATAATTACCACTCGCGACAAAATCAGTTCCGCTAATGGTCATGACGCGTTCAACAAGGGGCAATCCCCACACCACGGCATGATATACGGCCAATGCTGTCGATACGTTATGTATGATTACTCCTTGAGAAATAGGCAACTGACCTGATGCAATTTCGCGATTTACGAGCGCTTTGGTAAGCATTTTTTCTCCACCTTGCGGATAGCGTGTGCGCATCGCTACAACGCTGATTCGACTGTGGTTGCGAGCTGCGATTGTCATTTGTGATATTGCTTGAGGCTTATTATCCTCAATTCCGACAATACACTTCACCTCTTCCCCAAGTGCGCGAAGCATTAACTCTATTCCGGTGATAATTTCAACCGACATTTCTCGCATTATTGCATCGTCGCAGGTGAGATAGGGCTCACATTCAGCTCCATTTATTAATAGGTATTCACAATGAGGCGAGGAGGGTGGGGGCGCCAACTTGGTAGCGGTAGGGAATGTTGCTCCTCCCATCCCTACGACACCCGCATTACGAATGGCGGTCAATATATCTTCACGACTTAATTTATTGATGTCGTTTACCCGTGGTGTGGCATCACAGATGCTTTGAAGGTCGGAGGCATGGTCGGCATCTGAAGCTTCGATTATAATTCCTTCTGCTCCATGACCATCGGCAGTTTCGATTTTTCCTATGCTTTTGACAATCCCGGAAATCGGAGTGTGAACATTTGTTGACACCGGACCTTGTGCCTCTCCGATGAGAGCAAACCGATCCACATGGTCACCAACAGCAACTACTGCTTTGGCAGGCTTGCCGAGCGATTGGCAAAGACTTATCTCGACGCGTCGAGGCAATGGGATATCTTTAATTGCTTTACCCGAGGTACGTTTCATCTCAGCCGGGTGGACTCCTTTATTACCGAAATTGATGGTTTTTTTGAAGATATTCATTGACTGTTGGTTAGACGGTTGTGATATTCTTGGTTTTTATAATTTCGCCAAATGCGATAATAGCTTTAGTGGGGCACCCTTCGATACAGTCTCCGCAACCTATACATCTTTCGGGGTCGATTGTGGCAAGATTGTTGGCTACTGTTATCGCTCCGTGTTGACAAGTGCGAGTGCATTTACCACAGCCGATACATGCAACTGTACACATTTTGCGAGCAATGCCTCCCTTTTCGCGATTGCTACAAGTGACAACAACGGGAGCTATTTCTGTTTTGACTTCGCGTATTAGTATCAAATTTTGTGGACACGCTTCTGCGCAAGCTCCGCAGCCTACGCATTTTTCTAACGTAATCTTGGGCATTTGTGCATCTTCGTCCCAAGTCATTGCATCAAACGGACATGCTTTGACGCAATCGCCCCCTCCGAGACAACCCCACGTGCAATATCCCGTGGGCATTGCAAGTGCTTTGGCTGAAATGCACGATTTGATAGTGTCGAGATTGCGACCTGCAAGACGGTTGCATTTTGTGCCATTGCAACGTACAAAAGCCTTCTTTGGTTGAGCCTCTTTTGCAGCCAATCCTAATACTGAGGCTATCTGCTTCATTCCTTCGGCTCCTGCCCCGGGACAATATAGTCCATCTAAACTTCCGCTTTTGCAACATTCAACGGCAAAGTCGTGGCATCCCTTTCTACCGCATGCTCCGCAGTTGGCACCCGGAAGTATCTCCTCGATTTCGGCTATGCGTACGTCCTCTTTAACATTAAATTTTTTTGCTACGAGATAGAGTATGAGAGCCGAAGCTAATCCCACTACTCCGAGTACTATCATAGCAAGATATTGTTCTTCCATTTTTTTTATTGCTCGGAAATATTGAAGTTATTGTTTCCTGTGATATGACCTTAGTCTGTGATTATTGATTGGATTATCCATTCTACTTTGTTGTCGACTTTGCAACGAAACAACCATAGAACGATGTAATAAATTACAACAAGCCCCAACGCAAGCAGTCCGGTAAAACCTTCATCCCATCTGAACAAGCCCCCAAGGATTAATCCGGTAAGTAGGGCTATACATGGAAGTCCGGCCATGAGTAGCCATCCTTTGAACCACTCTTTGACTCTTCCTAAAACCATCACTTTGTCCCCTTTTTTTACTGTTAGACCCGGCTTTATCTTAGCCGGCAGAGTCGGAGAGTATGACTGTGTTGTGCATATTCCTGCTATATGGCAGCCCTCGCATCCATTCGTTTCGCAACTGAGATTGACCCACGCTTTTTTGCCATGAGTTCTGACAACGATACCACTTTTTACCGATTCGCTTAGTTCCATGTTTATTGTACCATTAGTTATGCAAATTTACTAAAAATCACCAATATTAAATGCGCTAAATTCATACATATTTTGCGTATTAATATTATTTAAACAATTTTGCTATTTATCGGTTGAATTCAATTAATTATTACTCAATTTTGCCGACTCTTCGAGTTATATTCTTAAGGGGGGGCGTCCGTTTAATATCGTAGCTGAATCATAACATGTGAATGATACTATGTAATAGCTATATAAACGAACAACGGAGCATGATTTATTATCACACTCCGTTATTTCTTAAGTCGCTTAAAACTACTTATTTTGCTGTGTTTACGCGGCGTTCTTTGATGCGAGCTTTTTTACCGGTAAGTTTACGCAAATAGTAAAGTTTAGCACGACGTACTTTACCATACTTGTTGACTACGATAGAGTCAATGAAGGGCGATTCGATGGGGAAGATACGTTCTACTCCGATGTTGTCAGAGATTTTACGTACAGTGAAACGTTTTTTGTTGCCTTCTCCTGAAATACGAATTACAACACCGCGATATTGCTGGATACGTTCTTTGTTTCCCTCTTTGATGCGGTATGCAACTGTGATAGTGTCGCCCGGGCCGAATTCCGGAAATTGTTTTGCGGTTGCAAATGCTTCCTCGGCTACTTTAATTAAATCCATTTTATTGATATTTAAAATGTTAACAATGATGCAATATTCGCGAGCAACATGTCTCGCCAGAGATTACACTTTTCCGAGCGCAAAGTTACAACTTTATTCTGTCTTTACCAAATTCATTTGCCGTTTTTCTGAAATTTTCCTGCTCGTGAAAACTCCAATAAGAAGTGCAAAAAGTATTTTGGTATAAAAATACTATGAAAAACACCGAGGAGAAAGCCCAAGCGGTTGAGATGAGTTGTAATTGTCTATGGAGAGGTGTGTCGCAATGATCTACAATTGGTTAGATTAAAAATCATCGCAAAAGTCGTTAAACTTTTGCGATGATATGTATTTGGATTGATTTTGCAAATTGTGCTTAGGAGAAGATGCCTTAGCGGATTTTAAGTCGCTGACCTATTTGTAGCTTCGTGCGGGTATTGATGCCATTTAAGCGACACAATTTGCGCACCGATACGTGGTGGCGAGCTGCAATTGCGCTGAGGGTGTCGCCTCGCTTGACCTTATAATAAGACGCTCCGGATTTGCTGCCCGAACCCGAAGATGATGATGCGACGGGTCGTGGATTCTTTTGGTTGTATATTTTGGCATATTCCGAATTGGCTACCGGGTCGTAATTGCGGGCCTCTTTGTAGGTGTCCTTGGTGAATGTGTAGCTGTCGGTGTGGACAGTTTGGTTTGCAAAGTCGAATATTGCTGCCGGGTTGATAGCATAACCCATATAGCGTGTTTCGAAATGAAGGTGAGGGCCTGTGGAGCGCCCCGTATTGCCGCCTAATGCAATTGGGTCACCGGCTTTTACATATTGGTCGGGCTCTACCAAGAATTTTGAGAGGTGACCATATACTGTCTCGAGGTCGTTGGTGTGGCGTAGGATTACGTAATATCCATATCCTCTACGCTCGTATTTGGTTAGACGCACTTTGCCATCGAAAGCTGCACGGATTGTGTCTCCGGTGTAAAGTTTGAGGTCAATGCCTTTGTGCATTCTGCGGAAACGTCGACGATAGCCATAGGGTGATGTTACATATCCCGGATGGGGCATGCAGAAATTGGATACGTCAATGGTGTGGCTATACGGAACTTCTATCCCGGTGTAAGGGTTGACCAAATTTGAATCCCATCCCTCAGTGTAGATGTCCATTTCCGGCTCTTCCTCTTGTTCAAACAAATTGTCGAGGAATTGTTGTGTGCTTTCTACTTTTATTTGATTGTTGACATTTACCTGGCCTGCAATAAGGTCGCGATGCTTGTCGGCATGCTCTTGTGGCAATCTATATTCCTGACCTTCTGCTGAAGTTGCAATCCCGAATATGGCTACAAGCGAGGCTATTGTTCTGATGATTGTTGTAAGTTGCATTATCTAGAGGGGCGTTTTTTTTATCAATTGTTTATTTCGTCATCGGAATACTGGTATTGAAGCATTGCCGGGCTATAATCAAAGATTTCTTCCGGGCTGAAGAAGCGTTCTATTTCAATAGCTGCGCTTTCTGCCGAGTCAGATGCATGAACTATGTTCTCTTGTCCGCTCATACTGAAATCCCCTCTGATTGTGCCGGGAGCTGCTTGGCGACCATTTGTCGAACCAACCATTTGGCGTATTACCGCTATGGCATCTTTCCCCGATACTACCATTACGATTACGGGTGATGCCATCATTGATTTGAGTACCAATGGGAAGAACGGGCGCTCAATAAGATGTGCATAATGTACACGCAATATTTGCTCATCAAGTTGCATCATCTTTAGTCCATTTATTTGCAGACCTTTGCGCTGGAATCGGTCAATGACTTGACCAACGAGCCCGCGTTGCACTCCTGATGGCTTAATGATGATAAGTGATTTTTCCATTGATATTCAGGTTATTGCCGTTACTGGTGTTTTTACAAATTGTCGTATTTATCTACTTTCGGTAACGAATTCAACAAATTTACTCATTACTTTCGAGTTATCGAAATATCAGGCATTTAAAAAATGTAAACAAATTTCAATCACTTTAAAAATGTCGCGTAAGTGGCTGTATGTGAGCGAAATAGTAGAAATATGTTTTATAACATATTTTTGTTGTCAATCATTGTTGTTTCTATTGTAAATTTTTATTGGCATTATTGGTTGATAATTCTTAACTGATGAGGCTGAAATCGATTTTGCGGTCAAAAATAATGTTTATGAGTCGATTAAGTCGCGTATGTTGTGGTAGAGAAATTTCCGGGTCGTTATCGAGGAGTGAGTCGGCAGCATCTCGTGCCATTTGTACGATTTGCCCGTCGGTGGCAAGTGACGCAATGTTGAGATTTAACATCATTCCGCTTTGCATGGTTCCTTCTAAATCACCCGGACCTCGCATTTTTAAATCGGCTTCTGCTATGACAAATCCGTCGGTGGTCGTAGTCATCAGCTCTAATCGTTTTCGAGTATCTCCACTAATTTTGTGCTTTGACATCAGAATACAGTAGCTTTGCCCTTCTCCGCGCCCAACGCGTCCTCGCAATTGGTGGAGTTGAGAGAGCCCGAATCGCTCTGCATTTTCAATTAACATTGTTGTGGCATTGGGAACGTTAACGCCGACTTCTATCACTGTCGTTGCTACAAGTATATCAGCTTGATGCGACGCAAAAAGATTCATCTGTCGGTCTTTTTCCGCAGGTTTCATTTGCCCGTGTACAAATGCAACCTTGCGAGAAGGGAATGTCTCGCGAATTAGTTCATAACCATCTTCAAGGCTCTTTAAATCCAACTTCTCATTTTCTTTGATGAGAGGGTAGACAATATAAGCCTGTCGACCGGCACGTAATTGTTGACCTATTGATTTGTAGACATCGTAACGGCGGTCCTCGTAGCGTAATAGGGTGATTATCGGTTTGCGTCCCGGGGGTAATTCATCAATGACCGAGACATCAAGATCTCCGTAAATTGTCATAGCTAATGTGCGCGGTATTGGGGTCGCAGTCATTACCAAGACGTGGGGTAATATATTGCTTTTACTCCAAAGTCGGGCACGTTGTACGACTCCGAATCGATGTTGTTCATCAATGACAACAAAGCCCAGTTGCTTGAATTGTATACGGTCCTCGATGACGGCATGCGTGCCTATTAGGATGTGTAGAGAACCGTCGCGGAGTTGGCTGTCGATTATCTCTCGCTCTTTTTTGCGTGTCGATCCGGTCAGCAGTCGGACATTTACGCCTATTGGTGCTACAAGCTTTGAAATTGTCTCGAAGTGTTGAGTGGCAAGGATTTCCGTGGGTGCCATCAGGCAAGCTTGAGTGCCATTATCGAGGGCGATAAGCATACACATTAGTGCAACAAGTGTTTTCCCCGACCCGACATCTCCTTGTAGTAACCTATTCATTTGTCGCCCTGACCCCATATCTGCACGGATCTCTTTGATTACTCGCTTCTGTGCACCGGTTAGTTCAAATGGTAGCTGATTGAAATAAAATGAATTGAAGAATTCGCCTATGCGATTGAATTTAATTCCGGCTAACGCCTGTTTACGGCGTCGAGCGTAGCGTTGTATGTTGAGCTGAAGCAGAAATAATTCCTCGAATTTCAATCGCAATTTTGCTTGTTGCAACGCTTCAGCAGATGTGGGATTATGGATTATGCGAAGAGCGTCAAGTGCGCCTATCAACCGATATTCGTTTATTGTTTCTGCCGGGATAGGGTCGTTGAGTAGCTTTAATGTAAACAATACTGTCTGTATCCAAGAGTGGAACGTGCGTGATGAAATCCCGCGATTTCGCAATTTTTCGGTCAATGGATACACCCCGCGCATCCCGGCCGTAGCTTGGATTGAATTTGAAGTATCAACTTCCGGATGCACGATGCTCCACCGATTGTTGAATTGGTTGGGTTTCCCAAATAAGATGTATTCGTTGCCGGGGGTATAAGCTTCGGCAATCTGTTTGATGCGATTAAACCACACGACCTCAATCGCACCTGTGCCATCGGAAAAAAGAGCAGTCAAACGTTGTTTGGCACCTTCTCCTTGTCGCGCGAACGATACGAATCGACCTCGAAGCTGCACGTAGGGCATCTCTCCATTGATGTCGACAATACGATATATGCGCGAGCGGTCGATATAGTGATTTGGAAAATGGTGCAGAAGATCATAATAGCTTTTGATGCCCAACTCTTTTTCAAGCAGTTGGGCGCGTGCCGGACCGATTCCTTTTAGGTATTTTATGTCATATTTGAATAGTGTGTCCACTTGTAATCTCTGTTATCAAATGCTATTTGTGACCGCTTTTATTTAAAAGCTATTTTTGCTGTTTTGCGTTTAAAAGAGCTTCCGCTATGGCTAAATCAGTGGGATTCGTCACTTTAATATTGCTATATTCCCCCTCGATTAATGCGATTTCACCACCGGTGATTTGTTGTACGAGTGTTGCGTCGTCGGTGGCGGTATGTTGGTTATAATTGGCAAACGATTCGCGCAGCACACAAAGGGTGAATGTTTGTGGTGTTTGAACCGCGACATATTCACTTCTGTCGACTGTGCGACTTGTTACGTTGCTTTTGTCGAGTTGGCGAAGCGTGTCGGTAACTGCAACAGCCGGAACTGCGCCAACATATCCATCGGGGATATCAGCCATGCGGCGTATTAAATTTTCGCTTGCCAAAGGGCGTGCTCCGTCGTGTATCATTACTATTGTGTCTGCCGGGTAGTCGGATAACGCATTGAGTGCCATGGCGAGCGACTCGGTACGAGTACTCCCGCCATGGGTGGTGCGTGGTGAAGTGTATTTGTATTTGTTGCATAGCGATTGCCATTCCGCGTCCATTGCAGAATCAATGACCACTAAAATATCCTCAATTGGGATTATTGATGTAAAGCAATCAATAGTGTGCATTAACAATGGCCTACCGGCAAAGTTGCAGTATTGCTTGGGTAGGACCGAACCAAAACGCTGTCCGCTTCCCGATGCGAGTATTATTACGACTCTTTTTTTCATTTCTATTTTCCTTGTTAGCAAAAATAACAATAAATACTCAATGTCGCAAAATTATTAGTGAGTATATATAAAAAGGAGCTTCATCGCGAAGCTCCTTTCTATGGTTTCCAATAGGTACAATTTCTAAGGTAAAAAAGATTGTTTTAGGTTCGTGTCACAAAAGTCGCTTGATTTTTTGACCCTACCAAACAAATTTATATGTTTTCAAACATATTTTTTTAACTATAAATTTTGAAATTTCCGACTTTATTGGAGCCAATAGCCAGTGTATCAATAAAATAGCAATTGTGGATGGGATTTTGTGTCAAATTGTGAAATAATGTTAAAATTGTGCTTTTTGGTTACTTTTTTTCATTTTTGCTTGAAAATTGCATCAATTTAAAGTCATTTCCGTCAAAAATTCCGTAGCTGAAAAATTTCAACCAATCGCCTAAAATAATCAATCGTTCACCCGATGTTTGCTTGTGGTCGACCATAATATGTCGATGTCCGAAAACGAAATAATCTATCGGCTCATGAGTGTGAGCTGCCTGCCATTTGTTAGCGTATTTAGCAAGAGGGTCGGTAGTGATATCAAATTCAGGCATTTCTTTCTCGTTTTTTCGGCTATGACTTGACCAATTGTGAGCAAACGGAATTGTCCATCTCGGGTGAATTGACGAATATAGCTTTTGGCAAATACGATTGCGGAATATGCTGCGAATAATTCTGAAACCACGAGGTAATTCTCCTACGCCATCGCCATGAGTAATTAAGAAGCGTTTGCCATATATTTCTGTAACATGCTGCCCGTCAATCACATGTATCCCAATCTCGTCGCGCAAATAATCAAATAACCAAATATCGTGGTTGCCGATGAACCAATATATTTCCACCCCTTTATCGGCTAATTTTGCGAGCGCTCCGAAAAAGCGTACATAGCCACGAGGCACGACTGTGCGATATTCAAACCAATAATCCAATATATCTCCTACCATGTATAGCGCCCCGGCTTTATCGGCTATACTTTCGAGAAACTCCACGACGAGATTTTCCCTTTGTCGCGTTGTGGCGTCGTAGGTAGTGCCTAAATGTAGGTCAGAAATGAAATAAATCGGTCGCTTTGAATCCATTTTGCTATGGCTTGATTAGATATTTGTCTATGTTTTAATTCTGTATGTTATTGGTTCTCAGGATTATTATATAGAAAAGCCTATATTTTTACAGATATTATGCGATGCTGGCTATAACATTCCTAATTCAAGTTTTGCTTCCTCTGTCATCATGTCTTTGTTCCATTCGGGTTCAAATACCACATTAATTGTGACAGATTTCACACCATCAATCGACTCCAATTTATAGCGCGCATCATCAACAATGAAATCGGCCATCGGGCAATTGGGCGCTGTCATGGTCATATCTATCACCAAATTACCATCATCGTCAAGGTCGATTTTATAAATCAGTCCAAGGCTATATATATCGACAGGAATTTCCGGATCGTAGACCATTTTGAGCATTGCTACGACTTTTTCCTCTATTTTTAAACGTTCTTCTGTGGTCATTTTTCATGAAAATTTGTTTTAATGTACAAATATACAACTAAGAATTATTATATTTGCACTTAATTAGTAATAAAATTGTAGGATTTTATTGCCGGGAATAAATATGAAGGGAATTTCCTTAATATGATAATTATCAACTAAAATTGAAAAATATGAGAAATTTTCGACATCTTATTGTAGTTGCTGTGTTGGCTATCGCATGTTCGATTGGTGCACAAGCTCAGTTCCGTTTCGGTGTTAAAGCCGGTATGGCTATCAATAAATTAAGCTTCGATGAATCTGTGTTCGATGCACAAAATCGCGGGGGATTCACCGGTGGTGTGATGGCTGAATTTACTGTGCCGGTATTGAATCTTGGTTTTGACGCGTCGGTGCTTTATGCTCAACGTTCTGTTAAAATTAGTGGTGTTACCGACAAGCGTAGCTATATCGACATCCCGGTGAACTTTAAATGGAAAATGTCATTGTTTGGAGTTGGAAACATTGTTGCTCCTTTCTTAACCACCGGTCCCGACTTTTCGTTCCTTTGCTCTGAGCAAGGATTTAATGATGCTTGGGAAAGCAAAAAATTTGACATTGCGTGGAACGTTGGTGCCGGTGTGCAGTTGCTGAATAAGGTGCAAGTGGCGGCAAGCTATGGTTTTGGCTTGACAAACTCTGCGTCTTCATCGGTAACCGGCTTTGAGGGTAAGAACCGCTCTTGGACTGTAACTTTGGCTTATTTGTTCTAATTTAAAATAACTAAGATAAATTCGAAGCCCTGCTCTGAGTCGTAAAGATTCATGCAGGGCTTCGTTGTGTTATGCTAATATTTCCCGAATTGTTAGCCGTTGAATTGTTCGGCATTCAACAATCCTAATGCTTTGCTTCTGCCAAGCAAATCAGGTAAAACACCGGCAATATCATTGGCAGCTACATCGCTATCCTTTATGCGAATATTGGGATGTTGTATTGCTTCAATTTCTTGCATTTGTTGTAAAAGAGCAAAAGCCTCCTCGAGGATAGGGGTATCGGGGCTACTATTTCCTACTTCTGTGTAATATGCGTAGAGCATTGACGAAATGTAGGTCAAAATATGAGCAAAATGGTCAACATCGGAGGCCTCGGCTGTTGGTGAAGTAAAACCATTGCGGTCGCCAACTTCAAGCGTTGCCGACAGGAGTCGAATTAAAATATCGAGTTGTGCTTGAAATAATCCTACGCTTTTTTTAGACGCCATTGTGCTTCGATATAGTAGAAGCGCTCCGGTAGCAAATGCTTCATCGCTCACTCCCCCATGCAAAAGCGCTACAAGATGACGCCCGGCAACAAAAGTCCCGGCAATTAATGCTTCATCGCTGAGAGTGTCCTTAGCATTGTAGAGACGCGTCCATTCCGCATCAAGAGTTGCAGTAGCTTCCCCCGATACACGTATCGCTTCTGATATGTTGCCCGCTTCGAGTGCTGCGTCAGTGCGTTCTGATGCCGTAATTGCATATTCTCGTATATTCATTTTTGTTTTGATTTAAATGCCTATGGCAAATTTAAGTGGGATATTCATTCTCTTTTGCCAACATTCCTCGCTATGACTCTCCCCGGGGAAGAAACAACATTTAAAATGCAAATCGTCCCACCCTTGTCGATGAAATATTTCATCGACAAGAGGCTGATAGGGGAGGTATAATTGGTCTACGGTTTGATCTCCATAATCCATGTATATGCGACAGGAATTGGCTGCAGGTAGTTTTTCTTCAAGATAATCACGAAGCGATTTAGCCCATATTGGAGCGGCATCAAGAGTGCCGTCGGGTATCATTGCTACATGCGTTGATAGACAACAAGCCGTGCCAAATACATCAGGATATTCACAGATTGCATATAGCGAAATTAAGCCCCCGCCACTCGAACCCATAATTAACGTGTTTTCCTTGTCGCTCAGCGTGGAATAGGTATTGTCAATAAATGGTTTCAACTCTTTGACGATAAATGCCAAATAATCGTCGGAATTAAACTCCGCTTTATTGTATTTCTGCAATAGAGCGTCGTCGGTTGGTAGATAATCGAGGGCTTTACTCGGAATGTATTCATACAATCGGCGAGTGGGGTGATTATCAATGCCAACAACTATAAAATCCTTCACGCTATTTTCGTGCATTAGTGCCGAAGCTACGCTATCAACATTCCACGACTGCTTGTTCCACGATGTCGTAGCGTCAAATAGCATCTGCCCATCGTGCATATATAACACGGCATATTTTTTATCTGCAGAATAATCATCGGGAGTCCACACCATCACATTGCATGGACGAAATATTTCAGATGCAAAATTGTCGTAAAAATCCAGTTTGCCGAAATCAACGCTTTGCTTGGTTTGTGCAAAGCATATTGTACTCACCGACAACGTCGTTAAAAGTACAGAAGCAAGTAGTATGATTCTTTTCATAATTTATAAGAAAATGAAATTAGATGTTGTTACTGCAAAATTCATTAAAATAATTAACTTTTGCAAATATAAATCTTTCGGCAATATTGTCCTAAATAATTTTGAAAAAAATAAAAAAGGAAGTTGAAAACTAAA